>JANLTC010000247.1:0-36038 GCA_031362725.1 Deltaproteobacteria bacterium
CTTCGTGCTCGATCCGGCCGTCGTGTTCCGGGGATAGCGATGGCCAGCGCACTCGTGGCCGAAGGCATCATCAAGGACTTCCCGAGTGGCGACGGGATGTCGCGCGTGCTGCACGGCATCGATCTCGCCATCGAGCCCGGCCGCTTGACGATGCTGGTCGGGCCGTCGGGCTGCGGCAAGACGACGCTGCTGTCGATCGTCACCGGCATCCTCTCGCCGACCGCGGGCGCGGTGGACGTGATGGGCGAGCGCATCACGTCTCTGCGCGGCAAGCGCAAGGCGCTGTTCCGGCGCCGGATGCTCGGTTTCATCTTTCAGCAGTACAACCTGCTCCCGTCGCTGACGGCCGCGGAGAACGCGTCGGTTCCGTTGGTCGCGGCGGGCATGGCGCTCGGCGAAGCGGCGCGACGCGCCACCGTGACGCTCGAACGGATCGGCATGAGCGCGCACGCCGACAAACTTCCGAACCAGCTCTCGGGCGGACAGCAACAGCGCGTCGCGATCGCGCGGGCGCTCGTCCACGAGCCCGCGGTGATCGTCTGCGACGAACCCACCGCCGCGCTCGACGAAGCCACCGGCCACACCGTGATGGAGATCCTGCGCGACATCGCGAGCGAACCGAGCCACGCAGTGCTCGTCGTCACGCACGACAACCGCATCTTCCATTTCGCCGATCGCATCGTCGAGATGAACGACGGCCGCATCGACGGCGAAGCAACACCCCCACCCGCGCCCCCGCCCGAAGCACCTCCCGCGTAGCGAGCCAACGGCGAGCGGCGACATCACAAGGACGAGAACGAATCGAGCAACCCCCCCGCCACCCCCTCGTCCCGCGTAGCGAGCCAACGGCGAGCGGCGACATCACAAGGACCGAAGATGCGAAAGCCTTCCTACTTCAATATCGCGCTCCCCGTGATCGCAGCTGCGGGCTTCGGCTTCGCGCTGTTCCCGGTGCTCTCGCACCCCGTGCGCACGCAGGCGGCGCCCGAGCTGCCGCCGCCCACGGCGCCGTTCGCAGCGACGGTCGCAGGCGTCGGCGTCGTCGAACCACGCAGCGAGGTGATCGCGATCGGCGCGAACCTGCCCGGCGTCGTCGCCATCGTCCACGTAAAGGCCGGCGATCACGTGCGCACGGGCGAAGCGCTCTTCACGATCGACGATCGCTCGCCGCGCGCCGAGCTGGCGCTTGCCGAAGCGCACACGCGATCCGCCGAAGTGGCGCTCGCCGACGCCCGCGACCAATCGTCGCGAGCGGCGCAGAGCTACGCGCGTCAAGCGACCAGCGACTCGGAGGCGACGCGCAAACGCTTCGCCGTGTCGCTCGCGGAAACCCGCCTCGCCGAAGCGCGCGCCGAGACGCATCGCATCGCCACCGAGATCGAGCGGCTCACCGTCACCGCCCCGATCGACGCGCGCGTCTGGCGCGTCAACGTGCGCGCCGGCGAGTTCGCGGCTGCCGGCCCGCTCGCGCAGCCGCTGATGATCCTCGGCGACGACGCGGTGCTGCACGTGCGCGTCGAGATCGACCAGACCGACGCGCACCGCGTGAAACCCGAGAGGCCCGCGGTCGCGAGCCTGCGCGGCGACGGCGGGCGCCAGGTGAAGCTCGCGTTCGTGCGCTTCGAGCCGCTCGTGCAGCCGAAGCGCGCGCTCAGCGGCGACGGCACCGAGCGCGTCGATACGCGCGTTCTCGAAGTCATCTATGCGCTGCCGCAGGGCCCGCAGACGGCTTTCGTCGGCCAGCAGATGGACGTCTTCATCGAAGCCGATCCGCTCGGGATCGAAGAAGTGGCGCCAGACGCGCCCAAGGCCGCTGCCGGCGGATAGTGCTTGCTGGAAGCCGAGTCGTCGCGATCCTCGACGACCCGAACCGCGCAACAACCTGACAATCGAACAACCTGACGCCCGGCACCTCGGTAGACGCGGCGTAGAATGGCGGCGGGAGCAAGCGAACGCCCGATGCCGATCTCCGAACATCTCCGCGCGGTGCGGGCAAAAGTGGGCCACGACCTGCTGCTTCTGCCGGCGGTGACGGGTCTCGTCTTCGACGACGCCGGCCGCGTGCTGCTGCAAAGACACGGCGACACGCTGCGCTGGGTGGCTCCCGGTGGGTCGGTCGAGCTCGACGAGGCGCCGATCGACGCGTTGGTGCGCGAGATCTGGGAGGAGACGGGGCTCTTCGTCGAGCCGGTCTCCGTGCTCGGCGTCTTCGGGGGTCCCGCGTTTCGCGTGCGCTACCAGAACGGCGATGAGACCGCGTACGTGATGGCGGCCTTCGAGTGTCGCGTGCACAGCGGCGTGTTGCGCCTCGACGGCGAGGAGTCGCTCGAACTCCGCTACTTCGCGCAGAGCGAAATCGACGCGCTCGACCTCGCGCCGTGGGCGCGCATCGTGCTGCCCGCGGCGTTTGCCAATCGCAGCCGGAGTTTCCTCCCGGCGTCGACGTGGACGCCGCCCTCGTGAAGGTGAGTCTTCTCTTCGGCGCCGCGGTGCTCGTCGCCGCGACTGGCGTCGCGCGCGCCGATGGGCCGTCGCACGCCGTGGACCTCGCGGAACTGGGCAGCGATCGGTTGCTGCGCGTCTTTGGCGCGACCGAAGATGGCGGCGAGAACGGCGTGCCCGTTGCGGGCGGCTTCGACATCGACGGCGACGGCCACCGCGACTTCGCGTTTGCGTCGATGCTCGCGAGCCCGTTCGGTCGCAGTGGCGCGGGCGAAGTCTTCCTGATCTTCGGCGACGGCACGCTCGCGGGATCACTCGATACCGCCGTGCCCGACGCGCGGATCCTGCGCATCATCGGCGATGTTGCGCGGGAAGCCGCGGGCAGCGAGATCTGGATCGACGACGTCACCGGCGATGGGCTCGGCGATCTGCTGATCGCGCGCCAGAACTTCACGCCCGATGCATTGCGGATCGGCGCGGGTGCGCTCTCGATCGTGGTCGGCGGCGCGGCGCTGCGCACGCTGGCGCAGCAGGGCACCGTTGTCGATCTGCGCGCGCCGCCGCTGCAAGCGACGATCGCGACGCTGATCGGTGCAGCCGAAACCGACCGCCTCGGCATCTGGGTCCGCACCGCTGACGTGACGGCCGATGGTGTCGCCGACGTCGCGATCGGCGCGGATCAGCAGAGCAGCGCAACCGAGCATCACCGCGGTGCGGTCTACCTGTTGCGCGGCGGCGCGCATCTCGCCGCGTCGCAGACGATCGATCTCGCGGCGTTCGGCGTCGCGGCGTTCCCGCTCGAAGCGCATGTCGCGCGATTGCGTCCGCCCGCTGACGCCGCCGAGTTTCATTTCGGCGCCACCTGCCAACTCGCCGATCTCGACGGCAACGGTCGCGCTGAGCTGATCGCTGCCGCTGCACTCGCGCGCGTCGGCGCGGTGATCCAGGCGGCGGGCGCGCCCCCTGGCTCGGCGCACGCGAATGGCGGATCGGCCGATGGAACGGTCTACATCGCCTGGGACGAAAACTTCGCCGCCGCGTCGTGGGTCGGGCTCGATCTCGGTGTCGACGATCCCGGCGTCATCGCAACGTCGATTCGCGGCGGATCTGCCAACCGGCGCTTCGGCGAAGAGATCGTTGGCGGCCGCGACTTCGACGGCGACGGCGAAGCCGATCTCTTCGTCGGCGATCTTCTCGGCAAGTTGCCGGATCGCCCCACCAACTCCGGTCTCGGGCATCTGCTCTCCGGTGTCGCCGCTTTGCGCGGCGCGAGTTTCGGGCTCGATGCGCCGCCCCAAGCGCTCGCGATCACGACCTTCGTCGGCGGCATCGCGAACGAGATCGCCGCCGACACCGCGATCGACGGCGACTTCGACGACGATGGCCGCTCCGATCTCGCGTTCTCGTCGCCGCACGCGGTCCCGTTCGGGCGCGTCGAAGCGGGCACGATGCACGTCATCTTTGGTCGCGACGGGACCTGGCCGGCGTTCGTCGATCTGGCGGAGGGCGCGTTGCCGTCGGCGTCGTCGCTGCGCGTGACGCAGGTATTCGGCGCGCATGGCGCGATGCAATTCGATCGCGGCGATACGCTCGCCTACAGTGCCGCCGCCGGCGATCTCGACGGCGACGGCAAGACCGATCTGATCCTGAACGAGATGCTCGGCAACGGTGCGCTGGCCCGTGACGCGGGAAACCTCGTCGTGGTGAGTGGTGCGCTGCTGGTGCCGGAGCCGGGAGCGACTGCGGCGATGCTGGTTGCGCTGGTGGGAATCGCAATCGTTCCGCAGACGCGGCGGCGCTGCGGGATGGAGCGCGCATGAACATCCTGCTCGTGACGCTCGACCAGTTTCGCGGCGACTGCCTCTCGGCCGCCGGTCACCCGATCGTTCGCACGCCGCAGCTCGACCGACTCGCGGCGCAGGGCGTCCGCTTTGCACGTCACTACAGCCAGGCGACGCCTTGCAGCCCCGGCCGCGCGTGTCTCTACACCGGCACCTATCAGCTGAACAACCGCGTCGTCGCGAACGGTACGCCGCTCGACGCGCGCTTCGACAATCTGGCGCACGCCGCGCGCCGCGCCGGCTACGTGCCGACGCTCTTCGGTTACACCGATACCGGCATCGACCCGCGGGATGCCACCGGTCCGGACGATCCGCGGCTGTCGAGCTACGAGGGCTTGCTGCCCGGGTTCGACGTGGGTCTCGAGCTGACCGGCGGCGAGCAGCGCGGCTGGATCGATTGGCTCGGCAAGCTCGGCTACCCGGCGCCCGCGGACGCCGACGAAGCGCTGGCGCTCGAGCCGGAACGCCCGTCCGAGCACAGCGTGTCGACGTTCCTTACCGAGTCCCTGCTCGAATGGATCGATCGCCAACGCGGTCCGTGGTTCGCGCACGCGAGCTACTTCAGGCCGCACCCGCCGTACGCCGCAGCCGGGGACTTCGCGCGCGCGTACGACCCGGAAGCGATGGAACTCCCGATCGCGCCGGTCGCCGAGCGACACCGGCTGCACGAGGGCTTGCTGCAGCATCGACAGCTCGCGGCGCCGCGCGGTGAAGCCGAGATCCGCCAGCTGCGCGCGCAGTACTTCGGCATGCTGAGCGAAGTCGACCACCAGCTCGGCCGCGTCTGGGATGCGCTCGAACGCCGCGGGCAATGGGACGACACGTGGATCTTCGTCACGTCCGATCACGGCGAGCAGCTCGGCGACCACGGCCTCGTCCAGAAGAGCGGCTACTTCGAAGGTAGCTACCACGTGCTCGGCATCGCGCGCGATCCGCGCCATCCGGATGCGCATGGCTCGGTAGTCACGAACTTCACCGAGAACGTGGATGTGTTCCCGACGTTCTGCGACGCGCTCGCGATCGAGACGCCGGCGCAGTGCGACGGCCTGCCGCTCACGCCATTCCTGCGCGGCGAAGCGCCGCCGTGGTGGCGCGACGCGGCGCACTGGGAGTTCGACTGGCGCTTCACGATGCTGCCGCACGGTCCGCACGCGTGGCCCTGGGATCGGCGCCTCGAACGACAACACCTGGCCGTGCTGCGCAGCGATCGCGCCGCGTACGTGCACTTCGGCGATGGCTCCTCGCTCTGCTTCGATCTCGCCGCCGACCCGACCTGGCGCACCGAGGTGACCGACCCAACGATCGTTCTCGAACACGCACAGGCGATGCTCAGTTGGCGCTCGCAACACAGCGAACGGACGCTCACCGGGATGCTCGTAGAGGACGGCGGGATCGGTCGCTGGCCGGTGATGCCAGCTGCGTGGCGCGGCGGCAGTGGGCCGCGCAACGGGAATTGAGGTGACCTTGCGCGCAATCCCGCTCGACGCCGCGCCGGTCGAAGTCGTCGGTGCGCTCGAGCTGCGCCGATCGCCGACCGGCTTCTCGCCGCGCCGGCTGCCCGCGTGGACTGCATCGCAGATCCCTGACGCGTTCATGGATCTGATGGTGCAGATGACGTCGGGCGTTCGAGTCGCGTTCCGCACCAACTCGCGCTGCATCGAAGTCGACGCGATGCCGACCGCGATTCGCCTCGAAGGCGAGCTGCGCGCGCCGACCGTCTTCGACCTCGTCGTTGCCGGCGAGCACCACGGCTCGCAGACGACCGACGGCGGCAATACGATCGTCGTCGACATGTCGCGCGCGCCGTTCGGCGCGCGACTCGAGCCGGGTGCTCCGTGCACGATCCGCTTCGACGCGCTTCCTCCCGGTCTGAACGAGGTTGCGCTCTGGCTTCCGCAAGCGGCCGCCGTCGAATTGCGCGCGCTGCGGATCGATGCGGACGCCGAGATCGCGCCGAGCGAACCGACGGGCCCGCGCTGGGTCCATTACGGCAGCTCGATCAGTCACTGCATGGAAGCCGCGAGCCCGCTCGGCGTCTGGCCGGCCGTTGCGGCGCGACGTGCCGGCCTCGATCTGCGCTCGCTGGGCTTCGCCGGGCAGTGTCACCTCGACGGCTTCGTCGCGCGCACGATCCGCGAACAGGACGCCGACTTCATCAGCGCCAAGGTCGGCATCAACGTGGTGAACGCGGACTCGCTGAAAGAGCGAACCTTCACGCCCGCACTCCACGCGTTCCTCGATACGATCCGCGAGCGCAAGCCGGAGACACCTCTGCTGCTCGTATCGCCGATCATCTGTCCGATCGCAGAAGTTCACGTCGGTCCGACCGTTCGCATCGGCGATCGCGCCGCGACTCTGGAGGGTCCCGCCGAACTTCGACCGGGCAGTCTCACGCTGCGACGCATCCGCGAGCTGGTCGCTGGCGTCGTCGAAAAGCGTCGCGCGCTCGGCGACGCGAACTTGCACTACCTCGACGGACTCGCGCTCTTCGGCGACGCCGACGTCGCCGATTTGCCCGACGGTCTCCATCCGAACGCGGCTGGCTACGCGCGGATCGGGGAACGATTCGCCGAACTCGTCTTTGGCGCGGGCGGTGCGTTCGGGAGGGTCCGACCCAGTTCGTGACGCCGCGTCCGTGCGTCGGGGCGTCTCAGGCGATCGCAGCTTCGTCGATCATCCCAGAGCGGATTCCCAGCGCTGCGGCAACCGACGTCACGAGAATATGTCCATCGACCGGGTTTCCGTCGCGCGCAGCGCGCAGGATCTCCGCGACCACGCGATCTGCGAGATCGTCGTGGACGACGATCTCGAGCTTCACGCACGGACTCAGTTTGTCTTCTCCCGAGGCACGGTGGCTCCAGCGGGAGACTTCCGTGACCGTCATGCCGTGCGCACCCAGCGCGTGTAGGACTTGCTTGATCTCGTCGAGCTTGAAGGCCGCGAAGACCGCCAGCACGAGTTTCATCGAGAGGGGCCCCTCCCCAACTGCGGCATCGGGCGGTGACGGGTCGCGGACGGGCTCCGAGGAGTCCGTCCGCGACGGCTGCCGCTAGTGCGTGGTGCGGATCTGGAAGTCCGGATACGCGGGCGCTCCGACCTCGGGAATGTCGAGACCCTCGCGTTCCACGTCGGCCGAGACGCGGATCGGTGTGATCTTGTCGCTCAGCTTGAACCAGATGTACGCCGCGACGAAGCCGAAGACCGCGACGACCGCGCAATCGAGCACCTGCGCGAGGAACTGCGAGAAGTCCCCGTAGAGCAGGCCGCGCACGCCGTCCGCTCCGTAGAGCTTCACCATCTCTTCACGCACGACGCCGTTCCAGCCGGCGCCGTACTCGCCGTTCGAGAAGATCCCGACGGCAAGCAGTCCCCACAGGCCATTCATGCCGTGCACCGACACCGCCCCGACGGGATCGTCGAGGCCGCGGTTCTCGAAGAAGAACACGCTGTACACGACGAGCACGCCGGCGACCGCACCGATCACTCCAGCCGCCCACGGCGACACGAAGGCACACGGCGCGGTGATTGCGACGAGGCCGGCGAGCATTACGTTGCAGAGCATCGAGGGGTCGTGCGGCAGCTTCTTCCACGACAGCGTGAGCATCGTCGCGATCGCACCCGTGATGCTCGCGAGCATCGTGTTCACGACCACGAACGAGATTCGCAGGTCGGTTCCCGAGAGCGTCGAGCCTGGATTGAAGCCGAACCACCCGAACGCGAGGATGAAAGTGCCGAGTACCACCATCGGAATGTTGTGGCCCGGAATCGCTTGCGGCTTGCCCTTGATGAACTTGCCGATGCGCGGTCCCACGATGATGGCGCCTGCGAGGCCGATGAATCCGCCCATCGCGTGCACGACACCCGAACCGGCGAAATCCACCGCGCCGTGGCCGAGGCCCCAGTTGAGGCCGGATTGCGCGAGCCAGCCACCGCCCCAGACCCAGTTCGCGAACAGGCAGTAGGGGAGCGCGACCCAGAGGGCGAAGAGGATGAAGTTCTTCCATGCCCAGCGTCCGGCCATTGCGCCGGTCGGGATCGTCGCCGTCGTGTCCATGAACACCATCATGAAGAAGAAGAGCGCCATCACGCCGACGTCGTTCACCGACGAACCCAGGAAGAAGCCCTTGAGCCCGATGAGGCCGTAGTGAAACACCTCGGTGGCGTTGCCCGCCGCGTCCTTGACGGCGCCGAGGCCCCAGCCGTCGTTGAGCAGCGACAGACCCGGTCCGAGTGACGGATACCAGACCGGCGGTACCGGACCGTTCCACCAGTTGCCCCAGCCGATCGCGAAGCCGTACGCCCAGAAGGCGAAACATCCGAGCGGGTAGACCATGAAATTCATCGCGGAGGTGTGCGCTGCGTGCTTCGCCTGGATCAGCCCCGTCTCGACGAACATGAAGCCGGCCTGCATGAACATCACCAGGAAGCCGGTGACGAGCAGCCAGACGTAGTTGATCGAGTAGAGGTTGTGAACGACGCGGGCATAAAGGTCGGGGATCGTCATCGCATCCGGGACGTCCCCCTTACCGTCACCCGCTGGCGTCGCCCAGACGCCGGCCGCGCCGCCGGTCGGGTCTGGCCACGACGGTTTCGCCGGGTCGTTCGTCGCGGTGAAGTAGGCCGGGAGCGGCGCCGCTTCGGCCGCGGCCACTTCCTCGGCACCGGCGCTGCGCGCCGGCGCTCCCGCCCAGATCGCGAGTGCTGCCGACGCAGCCAGCACGCCCATCGCTCGGAGTCGCAGATACATGTCGGAATCCTTCCGATTTCGAGGTGGCTGCCGGCTGACGACATGGATCGATCCGACGGACGCGCCGATCCCCGCGCCAAAGCAAGGAGCGGACCAACCACGCTCCGGTCAGGATTGGGTACATGGCTGGGAGAGAGCCGCGTGAATCACCGATCGACGGTCGGCTGCGGCAGCGCGCTGCCTGCATGAACCGCAGGCGTGCCCCATTTGCAGGCGATGTCCGTCTGCCGAAAGACGCTCACTCGTGTCGCAAGGAGCACACCTGCGCGGCTCGCACGGCGAAGTGGCGGAGGGGAGGAGGCGTCGGGGTCTTTACCGTCTCGATCGAGGCTGACATCGCTGGGCAACAGCGCTTCAAGGCGCGCACGAGCGGCCGGCGCGAGGGTATCCCACGCGCGCCGCAGATCCTGCCAGACGCGCACCTGGAAGGTCTTCGCGACGCTGCGGAACGGCCGGCCGCGCAGCACTCCGTTGTAGAGCGCGCGCCCCGCGTCGAAGCCGCGTTCGTTGAAGCGCGTCTCGCCCTGTGCGACGTGTTGTTTCCAAGCGTCGTGGTTCTGTTGCATCAACGGCACGAACGTCGCGCCGATCCAGCCGAGCAGCGGCGCGTGGGCTTCGCGCAGCGCGATCGCTCCATCCGGGCGGTGCCCGCTGAAGTCGCCGCGTGCGAGGCGCTCGAGCCACGCATGAACACTGGGCGCGGTGCTGTGGATGCGCGCGTTGGCGCTCGGGTCGGCGCGGTTCATGCCGAGCTGGCCGTAGACACTCGCGTCGGCCAGCGTGAAGCGTTCGCCAAACAGGAACGGCTGCGTCGCGAGCAGCGCTTCGAGCGCGGCGAGTAGATCCGCAAAGGCTTCGTCGAGCAGCGCGTGCGTTGGCGGGAAGCCGGTCGGCGTAGGCGGTTGCAGCCGCGTGGGGAGATCGGCGAAGGCGGCGCCCGGTGGCGCAACGCTGAACAGATACGGGAGACGGCGCACCTGGCGCGCTGGGAACGAGCGGGCGATCAACGGCGCGAGCGGTCCGAGCAGCGGCCGAAACTCCCGCGCGAGGCGCACGCCAGCATCGTTGTCGCGCGCCGACACCACCCAGCGATTGTGGTGCACCAGGTAGAGTCCCACCTCGTCGAGCGCTTCGTCGACGAGTTGCACAGCGAAGTGCAGCGCCGCGTCGCTCGCCGGCAGCAGCGGCGCGGCGCGCGTCGATCCGCTCGCATCGAGCCACACGGCGATCGCCGACGAGTCGTAGAGGTTCTCACCGCCGGGGCCGAACAGGAACGGCACGAGCGGGAACTCGTCGAGCGGATTCATCCGCGGCCATGTAAGGCCCAGACGTCCCTGCACCAGTTGGCGTCGCCGCCACTCGAAACGGAGCGCCTCCGAGAATCGCCCCTGCGCCGGCAGCCAGCGAACCGGAAGTCCTGCGAAGCGCAGCAGCACCTCGACCTTCAGCGCGAACGGCGAGAGCGTCGCGCCCCACAGCGTCCACGCCGCATTCGCGCCGTTCGCGCTCAGGTGCTCGTCCCGGCGCGCGGTCGCAGTGAAGCCCAGAGCGCGAGCGCGAGAATCGGGAGCGTCACCAGCACGCCGAACTTGCCCGGCGCGGGAACCGAGATTGGCTTGAAGAACCAGAGCACCCAGATCGCCAGCACCGCTTCGATCGTCTGCAGCGCGAGTAGCAGTGGCACGAACGCGCGATGGCGCAAGCCGACGATCAGGTTCAGCACGCCCCACAGGATCTGGTGGATGCCCACTACGGCGAAGAGCATCACGATCACGTCGCCGCCATGCGCGAGGTCGATGCCCGCGATCTGCCCGGCGCCGCCGTCGCTCGCGAACAGGTGGATGCTGCCGCGCACGAGATCGATCGCACCGAGCGCGAGCAGCACGCGCCAGGCGATCGGCCTGCCGTGATAGGCGTCGTTGCCCGTCGTCGGAATGATCATCCTCCGAAGACCGGAAGCCCGCGTACGAAGGGCGCTTCGCCTGCCGCGTCGTGACCCGAGGCAGGCGCATCGACGCGGAAGAGCGGCTCCCAGCACCCGTGGGCTTCGAGCAGTTTCGTTGCGTCCGCGCGCGCGTCGCCGGAGAGCGACTCGAAGTGCGCGCGCAGCTTCTCGAGACACCAGACGCGGTAGCGTGAAACCGGCAGCGCGCGATGGAGCGTGCCCTGAATCTCGACATCGAAGCGCCGCTCGCGTGCCTTCCACGCCGCTGCGTTGGCGCAGAGGTACGGGAGATACGCGTCGCCGATCTCGCGCAGAATCGGGCTCCAGTCCGGCGGGATGCCCGCATCGAGCGCGCCGGCGCACTGCGATCCGTGCGCATTCCAGAGTCTCGCGAGCCACTCGTAGACCGCCGGGGCGCGCCGGAGCATGATCGCCGCGGGCGTCGGGTCGAGACCGAAATGCCGGAACATCGATGCGAAGAAGCCGAAGTCGGCGAGTGTCGGTCGCGCGCCGAGCAGAAACGGCCGATTCGCGAGGATTGCCGCGAGCTGGTCGAGGCTGCGCAGGTAGATGCCTTCGACGTGGTCACGCGTCGCGGCGGTGATGCCGTCGCCGCGCACGTAGCGACGGAGCTGGCGCTGCCGGATTCCGAAGCGCTTCCACGCGCCGGGAACCGGCACGCGCGGCATCATTTCGTCGACGATGCGGCGGGAGAGCAGCAGCGCGTCGCCGCGGTAGCTCCAGCGATAGTGCAGCGCCGGCCGCCACAGCCACTCATCGGCGTAGTCCTCGACGAGCCGGCTCGCGAACGCCTGGAGCGGGTCGCGCGGAATCACAGCCGGCTCCGGATGCTGCGACTCGAACCAGTCGATCATCGGCGTGGTGTCGGTCATCCAGCGCCCGTCCGGAAGCTCGACGGCGGGCATCTGCGTCGCACCCGTGCGCCGGCCGACCTTGTTGCGCACGAGCGGAGTCATCGGCACGAGCTGGTACGGGATCTCCTTGTAGCGGAGATAGCCCTCGAGCTTGCCCGTGAAGTACGAGATCGAAGAGCCGTAGACGAGGAGCGGCTGCTGGAATCGTTCGGTGCTCGAACTCATAGGGTTCGTCCTCGGGTGGGCTAGTTGCGCGCAGCGAAGACGATCAGCGCGGTGACCTGAACGGGTGTCAGCACTTCGGTATTCAGCACGAGGTCGTAGTGGGTCGGAAGCTCCTGCCCGAGCTCGTAGAAGGTCTGGAAGTAGTTGCGGCGTCCCTGGTCGGACTTCGACAGGACCTTCGCGGCCTCGGCGGCCGTCAGCGTCTGCTCCTGCGCAAGCCGGTCGCGACGCGTGTCTTCCGGCGCCGTGACCAGCACGCGCAGCACGCCCGGTGTCCCCGCAAGCGCCATCGATGCGGCATGCGCGACGATCACCGCATTGCCGGCCTTGCCCACCGCGGAGATCGCAGCGCGGATCATCGCGCGCAGGTCTTCGCTCGGGGCCTGCGTGGCACCCTGACGCTGCGAGGATTCGAGGTGCAGCCCGCCGCTCGCGAGCGCGACCGCCCCGATCGCCTGCTGCGCAGCGCCGAGCTTGTCGAGCAGGCGCTGCAGCAACGGCTGCTTGCGCTCGGTAGCGGCGACGAGCGCGGGATCCACCTGTGCGAGGCGCGCCGCGAGGGAGATGATCTCCTCGTCGACGTAACGGAAGCCGAGCTGCTCGGCGACGGCCTGGCCGATCGTCTCGCCACCGGCTGCAGTCGTGTGCGAAATGCAGATCACCGGAAACTGAATGGTGTTGCTCCACTGGTGCCATGGACCGCCTGCGCTCGTGAGGCGCTGCCGGGCGCGGGCTCGAAGACGATTGCCGCCATCCGATTCACTCCGAAGCAAGGCGGCGGCGAATCTCCGACTCGATGAGCCAGAGTCGATCCTGTCCCCACGTCGAGAACAGGACAGCGCCGGCGCGGTCGCGCAGACAGTAGCTGGGCACGCCCCACAGACCGAGCGCGAAGAGCGTTTCGCGATTCGATTCGAGTTCGGCGCGCCAGCCGTCGTCGCGGTCGAGGTGCTCGCGCGCCTCGTTCCACGGCAGGCCCGCCTGTTCCACCACGGTGCGTAGACCGGCATCCGTGCCCGTGTCGATGCCTTGCGCGAAGGCCGCCCGCGTGAACGCCAGCAGCAGCTCGGCCGCGCGGCCGCGATCGCGCGCAAACCGGTAGAGCGAGAAGCAGCGCTCGACGGGCCGCCCGACGGGATCGCAGACGCGGCCGAACGCGACGCCGGCGTCTTCGGCCTCGCGCTTGGTGTCGAGCACGATGTAGAGCTGTTTCTCGCGCGGCACCGGCAGGCCGCGCATCACCATCGGCAACACCGGTCGCAGCACCAGATCGACGGGAAGCCGGCGCGCGAGGTCGAAGGTGCGCTCGAGTGCGATCGCGGTGTAGGGGCTGCGGAGCGACGGGTAGCACTCGAGCACGAGACGTTCGCGCGACGGCGGCACCGGATCGCGACTCGGATCGGGTCGCGGCGCGAGCAGCGCCGAGCCGCTCCCCGCGCGGCGCGCACCGAGCGCGACGAGGCGCCGTTCGAGGTGATGCAGTCGATCGACGCCCCAGTACCACTCGCCGCCGTACCAGAACATCGCGGAGAGATAGTGGCCGCGGCGCTGTCGCTCCGCGGTTCCCGCCTCGACTGCGACGCGAGCTTGCGCGTCGCCGACGGCGCCGAGCTGATCCGCGAATCGCGTGAGGCTCGCGCGATCGCCGCCAAAGAGCGCGCTGCCGACCGCAGCCGCCGCCAATGGGAAGTGTCCGCTGGCGATCGCGGCGGCGAGCACGCGCGTCGCGAGATCGACTTCCGCAACGGCGGGCGCCGACTCGCGACGCGGGAAGACCAGGCCGTAGCCGGGCGCGATGTCGGCGGCGTCTTTCCGCGCGAACGCCTCGAGTCGCGCGCGCTCCGGCGCCGCGGCGTCGGAGGGCGGCCCCGCGAGATGCGCGACGAGTTCGACGTCGTAGTGCGTCACCAGCTTCTCGAGCAACTGCGCGGCGAGCTGCGAGTAGGGATCGTCGACCTGGTGGAAGTAGTGAACCTGGTGCGCGCGACGGGCGCTGCGGCGGCGCCACTCGGCGATCGCGCGGCGCGTCGCCCGCGTTCGCGGGCTCGTGAAAGCGGCCATTGCGTGCGGCGTGATCGATCGGACGAGCGACGTCATGCGCGTGAGACCTCCATCCGAGCCGCACGGTGTCGCAGTTGCGCGTCGCCGCTCAAATCGACCCCTCCGTGGTCGCGATGAGCCACTGCCCTTCGAGCCCCGCCGCGCGATGCGCGCCGATCTCGCGCACGCGCGGGTCGTTCACGATCTCGACGAAGGCGCGGCGCGAGGGGTACTCGACGAGCGCCACGGCGTCGAAGGGCGTATCGCTCGCGCCGATCACGAACGAGTCCACGCGTCCCATCCAGAGGAAGCGGCCGCCGCGCTCCTCGACGATGCGCCGCATCGGCTCGCCATAGAGCTTGTACGCGTCGACGCCGGCGAGCCCTTCATCCGGCGAGTCGGCGCGGTCCTTGAAGCGGAGCAGGTTCACCATCACGACCGGCGTGTCGGCCGGTCCGGTGAGGAGTTCCTGGATCTGCTCGGCGGTCGGGTACTGCGCGATCAGCACGGCTACTCCTTGTGCGGCGCGAGCCTACCGCGCCCGTCGCCCTGTTGTTCCGGCACACACTATGCCAAAATGCCGCCACGGGCGACCGGCCCATGGCCGCCGAGGAGTATGCGATGCGACGAAGGATCGGCTGGTTGCTCGGGATCGCCGTGGTCGTGGCGGGCGTGATCGCGATCGGGATCCGCGTGCCCGCGGTGCAGGATCGCATCGTCGGCGCCGCGATCGACCGGATGGTCGCCTCGCAGCCCAACGAGCTTTTCGAGAAGGACGCGCTGCGGGTGCTCGCGTGCGGCACCGCGTCGCCGATTCCGCATCCGACGCGCGCGAAGGCGTGCGTTGCCGTGTTCGCGGCGGGACGCTTCTGGATCGTCGATACGGGGCCCGGCTCGTGGAACCGGATGGCGCTGCTGCGGATCGATGGCGCACGGATCGGTGGCGTGTTCCTCACTCACTTCCACTCCGATCACATCGGCGATCTCGGCGAGTTCAACATGAACACCTGGGCAATGGGTCGACCGGGTCCCTTGCGCGTCTACGGCCCGCCGGGCGTCGAGCGCGTCGTCGCGGGTTTCGCGGAGGCCTACGCGCTCGATACGCAGTATCGGATCGCGCATCACGGCAGCGAGTTCCTGCCCGAGGCGATCGGGCGCCTCGATCCGATCGCGATCCCCGGACCTGCCGAAGGCGACGGCCCCACAGTGGTGCTCGAAGAGGACGGCCTCCGCATCACTGCGTTCAAGGTGACACACGACCCGGTGAAGCCGGCCTATGGCTATCGTTTCGACTACGGCGGCCGCTCGGTCGTCGTGAGCGGTGACACCAAAAGGGATGCCGGGCTGATCGAGGCGGCGAAGGGCGCCGACGTGCTGTTCCACGAAGCGCAGGCGAACCACCTGGTCGCGAGGATCGGCGAGGCGGCGGCGAAGGCGGGCCGCCCGCGTGTTGCAAAAATCACGCACGACATCCCGTCGTACCACACGTCGCCCGTGCAGGCGGCCGAGGTGGCAAACGCGGCTGGCGTGAAGCTGCTCGTTCTCTATCACCTGACTCCCTCGCCGCCGATGCGCATCGTGGAGTGGGTCTTCACGCGCGGCGTCTCGGACGTGCGGCCCGCCGGCTGAGTGCTGGCCGACGACGGCCTGCTCGTCGAGCTGCCGGTCGATTCGACTGCCGTCACGACTCGGTACCTGCAATGACACAAAGTATGGTTTGCGCGGAGTCTCGGTCGATTCCCAACGCGAATCCCGACTGGTCCGACAACTGGACCCACGGGGCCGGGACGTTGCACATGGAGATCATGCACGTCGCATCGCGTTCGGTGTGGCTCGCGCAGGCAGCAGCGACCGAAGCGCTCTACGACGCCCTCGCGCCGCCGGAGGGATTTGCCAAGACCGGTATCGGCTCGAGCGTGGCGGACATCGCCTACTTCCCGCGTTCGCCCGGCGCCGATTGCGACGGTCCGCTCGAGACGATCGACGTCGGCGGCGTGCGCTTCTCGCGTGTCGCACGCCCCGGGTCACCGGAGCCGGGCTTTCGCGGCGTTCTCGTGCTCCCGGTATCCAAGCACCACTTCGTGCTCTATCGAGCGGGTCGCACGCTCGAGATCATGACCTTCGGCGACGGCTTCGACTACGTGCCGCTCGCCGCGGGGGCGCGTGGTCCTGTCGTGGGCGGCGCGAGCGCCTCCGCGCGCGTGCTCCCGGAGGGTTGGTCCGCGCGGGAGCTGCGACTCGAGCGCGACCTCGTCGTCGAGCTGCCGAATCCGACGCGCGTTGCCTTCTTCACCAGTGGCGACTCCTTCCAGGGTCCCGTGCAGCTGGAGCTTTGAGATGAAGATCCTCTCGACGCCGCCGGGTGTCACTGCAGCGCTCGCGGACTATCCCTTCGCCTCCCACTTCGCGACGGTCCCGGACGGCGAAGGCGGAAGCCTGCGCGTCCATTACGTGGACGAGGGCCCGCGCGACGGACGACCCGTCGTGTTCCTGCACGGCAATCCATCGTGGTCGTACATCTGGCGCAAGCAGATCCCCGCGGTGGTGTCGGCCGGCTTCCGCGCGATCGCCGTGGACCTCGTCGGCATGGGCCTCTCCGACAAGCCGAGCGAACTCGGCGACTACAGCATCGCCCGGCACGTCGCGTGGATGCGCGCCGCGCTGGTGGACGTGCTCGACCTGCGCGACTTCGTCTTCGTGCTGCACGACTGGGGCGGCATCATCGGGTTGCGCATCCTCGCCGAGTGCCCCGAGCGCGTCGCGGGCGTCGCGATCTCGAACACCGGCCTGCCCGAGCGCGATCCGAACGAGCCGCTGCCGCCCGGACCGATCGAGGCGCGCGGTCCCTTCGCGGCGTTCCAGAAGATGGCCCGCGAGGCGCCGGTCTGGGAGCCCTGGAACATGCTGCCGATGTGCATGGCGACGCCCGTCACCGAAGTGACGCGCGCGGGCTATCACGCGCCGTACCCCGATCCCGCGCTGACGATCGGGAGTCGCGCCTTCACGCAGCTCCTCCCGACCCGCCCCGACAACCCGATGCTGCCCGACAACTGGCGCGCGTGGAAGGTGCTCGAGCGCTTCGAGCGGCCGTTCGTGACGCTCTACAGCGACAAGGACATCGTTGCGCCCACCGGCTGGCAGTCGCTCGTCGCGCGCGTGCCCGGAGCAAAGGGACAGCCACACGTAGTTCTCGAGGGCGGCGGGCACTTCCTCCAGGAAGACATCCCGGATTCGTACAACCGCGCGCTGGTCGATTGGCTGCGGGCTGCGATCCCGCGATGAACTGGGTTCGCGCGTTCCCTTCGAACCGCGTCCCATCACCAAGGAGATTTCGATGCGCTCATCGCTGAGAACTGCGACGACGCTACTCGGCGTCTTCTTCGTGCTGCAAGGATTGGCCTGGATTGCCGCTCCGGCGCGCGCCGCAGCGGGGCTCGGCATGCCGCTCCTAGACGGGCTCGCGCGGAGTACACAGATCGGGGATCTGGCGTCGTTCTTCCTCGCTGCAGGCACGACGATCGTCGTCGGCGCCCAGCCCGGCAACGCGCGACTGCTCCTCGTCCCGGCCGGCATGCTCGCTGCCGCTGCGGTCGTACGCACACTCGCGTGGGCGCTCCACGGCGCGGCGTTCGCGGCGGTCTTCATCGCGATCGAGGTCGGGGTGGCCGCGCTGTTGCTCGTTGCCGTTCGCTGGCTCGACGCCGCGCGCTGAAGTTTCAGCCGAGCTTCGAGAGCACCTCGTCCGCGCAGCGGCGAATGCCCGCGACCGCCCCGCCACTGGCCGCGAGCGCCGGAAGCGGAATCACCAGGCGAGCGACACCGAGTTCCTGGTAGCGCGCCACCACGTCGATCCCTTCCATCGCCGGGATCCACATCGCCGAGATCTCGACATCCTCGCGCTTGCGTCCGATGGCGGCGCACGCGGTGTCGAGCTGCGGAATCAGCGCGGTGAGCTGCTTCAGGTTGGAGGTGGGCGCGTACCAGCCGTCGCCGTAACGCGCGATGCGTTCGAAGGCCTTTCCCTTCGATCCGCCGATGATCACCGGGAATGGTTGCTGGAGCGGGGTCGGATGACTCTTGAAGCCCTGCCACTGCAGGTACTCACTCTCGTGTTCGACCACGTTGCCGGACCACACCTTGCGCATCGCCTGGATCGCGTCGTCGAAGCGCGCGCCACGCCGCTCGAAGGGGACGCCGAGCGCCGCGAACTCTTCCGCGAGCCAGCCGATCCCCACACCGAGCAGGAAGCGCCCCTTCGACACGAAGTCGAGACTCGCGGCCTGCTTCGCGAGCAGCAACGGATTCGTCTGCGGGAGGATGTTCACGCCCGTCGCGAGCCGTACGCGCTCGGTGCTTGCCGCGATCGCAGCGAGCGCGATCAGCGGATCGACGAAGTTCGTCTCGGGCGTGACGGCCATCTTGCCGTCGCCGCTGTACGGATACTTCGACGCGTAGTCGATCGGCACGATCACGTGCTCGAAGGTCCACAGCGACTCGAATCCGTGTGTCTCTGCGGTGCGCGCGATCTCGATCATCGCGTCGACGCTCTTCACACCGACGTTCACCGGAATCAGACCGATCTTCACGGTTCTCTCCTCGTGCGCGGCCGCGGCCGCGATGGGAATTGGATCGATTGCAGGCGCGAATCACGAAGCCTCGTTCAGTTCGCGACCCCCGCCGCTCGATGGCTCGACGCCCGACGCGGCCTCGATCGCAGCGATCACGCAGTAGGTCGCCGCATACGCCGCGAGGATGGGCGCCAGCAGCGTGCGGCCGGCGCTGGATCGGAGCTGCCAATCGAGGTCGAAGGGACTTCCCAAGTACACCAACGCGAGTACCGTCGAGTAGAGCAGCGCGCCGCCCGCGAGAGCCCACGCCCCGAAACCGATCCGCGTGCCGGTTGCCAACGCCAGACCGAGCGCAACCAGGAAGGGAATGGCGGCATGGTGCAAGCCATGCTTGCCAAAGGCAGCCGCGATCTGCGCGAGACCATCCTGCTCGACGACTCGGCTCGCGATCTGACCGAGAAACGCGCCTGATACCGCGTAGTCGGCATGGAATCCCCACATGCGCTTCAGGATCTCCCAGCCGGCGAAAGGCGCGAGTGCGATCACTGCAAGGTAGGCGGTGCGCCAGGCGCCGAGAGGGCAAGCGAGCGCGGATCGGCGTCCCCACCAGGGAATCAGCAGTGGCGCGGAGAGACACGCCGCGAGCACGAACCCCTCGTTCTTCAACGCGCAACAGGTGGCGAGGCAGAGCGCACCGAGCACGCCGTCGCGCGGATCCCGGTCCGCGATCCAGCGGACCAGAGACAGAGCACCGAGCGCGCCGAAGAGCGCGAGCGGTCCATCGAGGGTGCCGTCCGAGAGCTTCGGGCCGACTCGCAGCCACGACATCGAGAACAGGAACGCGAAGGCGAGCGGCGCGCGCAGCAATGAGAAGGTCGCGAGGAGCGCGGGCAGGATCAGCATCAGCAACGCACCCTTCGGAAGGTACTCGTTCCAGTAGCCGCTCGCGTGCGCGAGCTGCGCCGCGAGCGTCGCGAAGAGCTTCGGGTAGTCGGGATGACTGAAGGGAACGACCGCGAAGCCGGCCTCGGGTCCGAGAACGCCCGCGTAGTAGATCATCTTCGCGTGTAGGAACCAGATCGACCGGGCGTCCCACTCCCGGATCGGGGTACCGAGAATCGCGATCGCCAACACGAACGCCGAGGAACCGAATGCGACCCAGAACGACACCACGCCGAGCGCCTCCGGGAGCCGGATCGGCTCTGCCGCTGCACCGTCGCCACGCGACCGAGGCAGGCGCCTCCGCCGGATCGAGGATCCCGCGGCTGCAATCAGCCCGGCGCCCGAGAGAACGGCGCCGGCAACCAGAGCCGATCGCAGCGACCGCAGGATCAGGACCAACGAGAAGTTGCAGAGGATTCCGAGGAGCAGCCAGGACGCCAGGTCGGCCGCACCGCGAGTCGTAGCGCCGCCCAGCCGCTTGCGCGCCGGGTGCTGCGCCAGACCGATCCGCCGCAATGGCCATGCGGCCAGGCGCCCGAGGCCGAACAGGTAGACGAGGCTGCTAATGACAACGAGCAAGCGAAACCCCGAGCGTCTGGTCGGGCACGAAGAGCGAATCGATCTCCTCACACTCGGGTGGGCTGCTGTGCGATCCCACGTACTGCTCGGCCAGATACGACAACCGATACGGCGCGTCGTCGCGCGGACGTCGCGGCCATGCCGCCTCGACGAGTCTCTGGCTTCGCAGCGGCGACTTCGCGATCGCGTCCGAGTAGCGGTAGAAGTCGATGTCGTGCTTCTCGAGCATCCAGGCCAGCGCGAGCACCGGGGGCGGGAGCACTTCTTGCTCGCCGGCTCGCGGTGTCCCGATTCGCGAAACCATCGCGGGTAGATCGCCGAGAATGGCGGCAACGGACGCGGCGAAGTCGCGGCCGCCGTGACGCGTGTGCTCGAGCTGAACGACCGAAGCGATCGAGAAGGCGGCAACGAGAATCGATCCGAACCGCTTCCGTACGCGCTCGCTCGTTCGCACTGCGGGCGACCATAGCCCAGGCGGACGTCGCCGGAGTCAGCAGCAGAACCCGCGCGGTGGGTCGTCGTTCGGCCGCAACGCCCCTAGAATGCCCCCCGCTCGGCGCGGCGTCCGGCTCGCGGCAAGAGGTGAATCAGCACTTGGATCCCGAAGCCAAATCGTCCGCCGCCTCGACGTTGCCGCAACCCGGCGACGTCCCGTTGTTGTCGGTGATCATCCCCGTCTACAACGAGATGGCGACGCTCGCGAAGTTGCTCGATCGCGTGCAGCGCGTTCCGGTCGACAAGGAGATCCTGCTCGTCGACGATGGCTCGACGGACGGCTCGCGCGAGTTTCTTCGCGAACTCGGCGAGCGTGGCGATCCGCGGCTGCGCGTGTTCTTCCACGAGGTGAATCGCGGCAAGAGCGCGGCGCTGCGCACGGCGATCGCGGCGGCGCGCGGTCGCATCACAATCGTGCAGGACGCGGATCTCGAGTACGACCCGTCCGACTACCCGACGTTGATCGAGCCGATCGTCGACGGGCAGGCCGACGTGGTGTACGGCTCGCGCTTCCTCGGCAACAAACGACGCGTGCTGATGTTCTGGCACACGGTCGGCAATCGCTTCCTGACACTGTTCTCGAACGTCTTCACGAACCTGAACCTCACCGACCTGGAGACCTGCTACAAGGCGTTCCGCACCGAGTTGATCCAGAGCATTCCGCTCCGCGCCGAGCGCTTTGGCTTCGAGGCGGAGGTGACCGTCAAGATCGCGCAGCTCGGCTGTCGCGTGTACGAGGTGCCGATCTCGTACCACGGTCGCGAGTACTGGGAGGGCAAGAAGATCGGCTGGAGGGACGGCGTGCAGGCGCTGTGGCTGATCTTGCGCCACTCGCTTGCGCCGAGCGACGCGGGGCTCACGACGCTGCGTCGTGTCGATTCGCTGCGACGCTACAACGGCTACCTGTGGTCGCGGATGAAGCCGTTCGTCAGCGGTCGCGTCCTCGAGATCGGCTCGGGCACCGGCGGGATCTCGCGTCACATGCTCGGTGCGCGGCGCCTGGTCGTGACCGATACGCGCACCGAGTATCTCGACGTGCTGCGCCGCACCTTCAACAACTACGAGCACGTCGCGGTGCATCCGATGACGCTCGGCGAGCCGGCGCCCGCCGTCGAGCGCGAGCGCTACGACACCGTGGTCAGCGCGAACGTGCTCGAACACGTCGAGGACGACATCGGCGCGCTGCGCCAGATCTTCGCGCTGCTCGAGCCGGGGGGTCGCGTGGTGCTGGTGGTGCCGATGCTGCGCGCGCTCTACGGCAGCATCGACCAGGCAATCCACCACTTCCGCCGCTACGAACGCGCGGAACTCGAAGAGAAGCTCGCGAAGGCGGGCTTCGAGGTCGAGGCCGCCGCACCGATGAACGCGCTCGGCATCCCGGGTTGGTGGCTCAACTCGGTGGTGTTGCGGCGCCGCACCGTACCGGGCGTGCAGGCGCGCGTGAACGACTTGCTGGCACCGTGGCTCCGCTTCGAAGAGAAGCTCGGGCTGTCGGTCGGGATGTCGCTGCTGGCGGTCGGCCGCAAACCTGCGGCGCCGCCGTCCGCCCCGCCGCCGCTTTCGCGGCTTCGCTAGCGATTCTTCGGGCCGCCCGCCTGCGCGAGCCGACGTCGCGCGATCTCATTCGGATGCGCGACGAATGCGGCTGCCCGGCTTTCGGCAACGACGCCTTCCTGCTCGACCGTCTCGATCCGCCACGCGCCCGACGAGGCCGAGCGGGAGAGTTCGAAGCGCTGATCGAAGCCCGCCGTACCGTTCGGCTGGACGTGTACCACGACCACAGCCCCCGCACCGTCCTCCGTGACGCTCGAAGGTGTCACCCGGAGCCGATCACGAACCGCGCGGAACTCGGTGCGTGACTGCACCGCGAGCCAGCCGAGCTGCAGGCGATCGACGCTGGCCGCCGCGCTGGCGCCCGCCGGATTCGAAGCGACGCCGTGCGCCAGTCGCTGCGCCTCGGCGGCAGTCACGACGCCGAGTCCGTGTTGCTCGTGAAAGCCGGTCGTCAGCAGCGGCAGCGTGCGGATCGGATCACGCCCGAGATCGCGAAAGTACGCATCGACCGTCGCGGCCGGCGTCGCGCTCCGGGGCGCGCCACAGCCGGTCGCAACGAGGCCCAGCGCGAGCGCGCACCGCAGCGTCGCGTTCATAGCCACCATCCGTACCACGTGACGCCCGTCGCGAACGCGCTGAAGAGCAGCAGGAACCAGCGCACGATTCCGCGCAATGCACCGCGCGTCGCGCCGACGCCCACCGCGAGTACGAGTGCGAACGGCAGCAGCCCCGGCAGCAGGTAGCTCGCCTTCACGGCCGAGTAGCGCGGCACCACCCAGGTCTGCACCAACAACGCGGCGACCAGCAGTGTCGCGAACAGCATCGGCATGGCCGCTGCGGCATAGACGCGGCGGTTGCGCGCCATGTGGATCGCGCCTGCGATCATCAGAGTCGTCGGTACCAGCCCGAGGAGCGAGCACAGCGCTGCACCCGTGACGACACCGCGAGAGGTCGCTGGTAGAAACTGCCCGTGTCCGTCGGCCCAGGTGCTGGCGTAGAGAAGACCCGGCACCGAGCGCACCATGCCTGCCGCTTCCACGAACGGTGCAAAGAACGTGGCGCTCGGCACCAGCAGGTAGTCGGAGAGATGGCGTTCGCCGGGCGGCTGCGCGGCCATCTCGGAACCCGCGGCGTCCGACGGCGCGCCGCCGCCGATCACCGAGCGCAGCGATCCGCTCGCAAGGGCGAGTCGTCCGTAGTGCGGCGCGACGAGCAGCATGGGAAGGCTGAGGCACAGCAGCGCGGTGCGGATCGCCGTTCGCGGATCGCGGCGGAACGCGCCGAGGTACGCGACCGCAACGACCGGAACGACGCCGAGCCCCGTGCTCTTCGCCAGCGCCGCGAGCGCCGCGAGCAGCGCGGTTGGCCACGCGTGCCGCAGCGCACGCTCCGGATCGCTTGGAATCGCGCAGAGCCGCGCGAGTGCTGCGGTTGCGAACAGCGCGCAGCTGGTCTCGTTGCCGAGCATGCTCGTCGCGATTGCGAACACCGGCGCGCCGGCAACCAGCGCGGCCGTCACCGCCGCATCGGCCGGTGACACGAAGCGGCGCAGTGCCCGCCACGCGATCCCGAGCGCAGCGAACCCGGCCGTCGCCGACAGCAGTCGCAGTGCCACGTGCACCGGGATCGCGTCCGGCAGGATCCGCCACAGCAACGCGCCGAACGCGAAGTAGAGCGGCGGATGGAAGCCGGCCCAGCTTTTGGGATCTGGCAGCCGACCCTCGTAGATCGCGAAGACGTTCAGCGCGTGGGGCGCCGCGTCGAAGTCGAGCAGCGGCGGATAGGCGACGGCGTTGTGGATGCGGGCGACGAATGCGGCGCAGACGAGAGCGGCCGCTGCGAATGTCCACGCGCGCTCGGCGCCCGCACTCATGCGGGTCGCCCGTCGCGCAACACGATCGCCAGCGCGATGACTCCGCTCGCCAGCGTGATGCAGAGCCCGAGATGGAACGAGGCAGGCAGGTAGCGCAGCTCCAGACGATGCCGGCCCGCCGCGACCGGCACTTCCATGCCGAAGCCTTCGGCGGGACGTACGGCGACCTCTGCGCCATCGAGCCACGCCTCGAAGCCCGGGTAGTTGGGGATCGGGACGAAGACGCGCCCCGGCGCGGGTGCGTCGATCGCGACGACGCCTTGCGACTCGCTCTTCGCCCACGGCAAGCCGCGCGCAAAGCGCGTCAGCGCAGTCGGACTCGCCGTGGCGTCCTCGACCGGCGCAGCGTGCCATTGATACCGGGGTCGCACGGCGGCGTTCTCGAGTACGGCGAGGCGGCCCGTCGCGTCCTGCCATGCGATGTGCAGGCTCGTTGCGATCGGCAGGCGCGCGACATCACCCGTCATCACGATCCAACGAACGCCGAAGCGATCGATCGCGCGCTCGCCGGGGGGTGTCGCAGTGCGGCGTCGCAGCTCGTCCTGCATGGCGGCGAGAAGCTCGGGAAAGCCCGCCAGTGGCAGCGCACCGTTCGCCTCGGCAAACGGCAATTCGTCGAGCAGATTCGCAAACGGCGTGCGTGCGGCAATGCTGTTTCGCACCAACGACTCGTAGTTCGGCGACTTCCAATATTGAAACACCATCCCGTGGAGGGCCGCTTCGTAGGCCTGACTCGGGAAGTGCATCGCGCGCGCGTCGGGATCCTCGCGCATGCGATCCTTCAGAAACGCCGCCATTTCGGTGCCTTCGGCGAGGATCGAATCGGGCAGCCACGCGCGGTGCGCCGGCTTGATCACGACGATCTCGACGAGCAGGAGCGACACGAACAAGACGGGCGCCCACGCGAGCCGATCGGTTGCGCGCAACGCGAGCAGCCCCAGGGCCGCGACGGCGATGAGCCCGAGTACGAGTGCGCGATAGCCGGGCAGCGCCGCGAACAACGGAAGCGACCCCAGCAGCGCGAGCAGCAGTGCCGCGGCGCCGCCCGCAGCGAGCTGCGCTGCCGGGCGACCGCGCCGGGTCGCCTCCTGCAACAGCGCGGCGAGTACCACGCCCGTCGGCACGAGCACGACGAACAGGAACGGCGAGAGCAGTCGCAATCGGTCGAAGCCCGGCAGTGTCGCGCGCAGCAGCTCGAAGATCGGGGAACCGGGTCCCGCGCAAGCCGCCACGCACACCGCGATCCCGCCGAGGTAGCTGAGCAAGCGGCGGTCGCGCAGCAGCGGCAGGAACGGCAGCGCGATCGCGGCGAGCGTCGTCGCGAGCGGCGCGACGAAGTACGCGTAGCGTTCCGGCGCATAGCGCTCGGGTGCGGGATCGAAGAGCAGACCGACGAGGAAGTTCTGCCAGGGGAACGCGTTCAACACCGGCACGGCGTCCTGCCGCACCGAGTGACGGGTCAGCTCGAGCAGCGGCAACACCTGCAACGCGGCGATCCCGATGCCGAGCGCGAGCGCGGCGACGAAGCCGGGTGCATGCGTCGCGATGCGGCGCGGCTCGAGCGCGAAGCGAATCGCGAGCACGCTGCCCAGGAACAGGAACAGCGCGTAGGTCGTCGGCACGTAGCCCGCGGCCAACGCGAGCGCGATCGCTCCGGCGAACGCGACGAGCCGGCGTCCCGATGGTTGCGCGAACCAGCGCTCGAACGCGACCAACGCGAGCGCACTCCACGCGATCGAATGCGCATAGCTGAGGTTGTAGAGGTTCTCGAGCGTGGCAGGCGAGAAGGCAATCGTGAGCCCGGCGACCAATGCGAAGCCGACGTCCAGCCCGAACCTGCGAGCGACGAAGAAGCCGCAAGTCGCAGCGAGCAGGAAGCTCGACAGGTACAGCAGATCGTGTGCCGTGAGCAGCGGCAGCGCCGCGAGCAGCAGCAGCTTCCACGGATGGAACAACGCGAGAGTTCCCTCCGCGTAGACCGGGAATCCGAATGAGACGTTCGGCTCCCAGAAGCGGAACGAGTCGCTCTGCAGCGCGCGCGCAACCAGCTGATTCATCGGGAGACTGTGCGTGACGTTGTCGCCCGTCAGCGCCGACACCGAATTCGTGAACAAGGGCAGGAAGAAGAGTGTGAGGGCTACTGCGATCAGCGCGAGCGCGGACGCGGTCGCGAGACGCGAATTCGAGGCCGCCTCGCGCAATGCAGCTACTCGGGAGTCTTCACCGCGAGCACGGGACACGGCGCCTTCTGCACGACGCGCTCGGCAATGCTACCGAGCAGCAGATGCTTGAGACCCGAATGCCCGCGCGTTCCGATCACGACGAGATCCGCGTGACGTGCGCGAGCTTCTTCCTCGATCGCGGTTGCCGGGTAGCCTTCGCGCACGACGGTCTCGACGCTGAGGCCCTGCTCGCGCAGCGTCGCGGCGGAGCGCTCGAGATTCGCAGCGGAGTCCGCCTTCACCTGCGCCCAGAAGTCCGGTGGCAGGTAGGCGCCCTCGAGCTGCTGAAAATCTACGGGCAGGTGGTAGGCGTGGAGCAGCACGAGTTTCGAGCCGTGCTCCCTGGCCAGGTGTGCGGCCCATTCCAGCACCGCATCGGCGTGTGACGAGAAGTCGATTGGAACCAGGATCGTGCGAATTTCGATCGTCATGCGGGTAGCATTCCTCGCTCGGCCCCCCCGTGGCAAGTCCCCGGCGCAATGAGCGAAATGCCGCCGTCGCGGACGCGGACTCTGGTTGACGGTGGTGGCGGTCGGCCCTACCGTGACGCGCCCCGGTCCCACACGGACCGGATCCCAATACGTGGGGCCGTAGCTCAATTGGGAGAGCGCCGCGTTCGCAACGCGGAGGTTGGCGGTTCGATCCCGCTCGGCTCCACCACTACCTGATGATTCCGCACCACGGCCGGACGGCCGCGCGCCAACACGAGTCAGGGGGCGCCGAGATTTGCGGGCGCGTCTTGATGATTTCCGCGCCGCCGGCGGACGCCGGCGCGCCAACACGGGTCAGGGGGCGTGATCGCCGGAGGCGCGGTGCGCGTCAGGTGGCTGCGGTTTCGTCGCTGCGCAGCGCGAATGCCAGTGCGATGGCGGCGATGATGTAGCCGGCGGCGCCGGTCCAGAAGGCGGCGGAGATGCCGCCCGAGATGGCGATCGCGAGAGCCACCACCGAGGCGCACACGGACATCGCGCCGTTCAGACCCCAGAACCAGGCGGTCTGCCTGCTGTGGCGGAGCGAGGCGGCGCCCATGCCGAGCGGGAAGGCCATGCCGAGGAACAGGCCGAGCGGTGCGAGCACCGCGACGGCCACCGCGATGCGGATCGGCGTCGGTTCGGCGCGCAGCGCATCGGCGATGGACGGCGTCGCGATGCCGAACACCGCGAGCACCCCGAGCAGCGCGCCGAGGCGCCACAGCTGGGCACGCGCCTGTGCGGTGCTCTCGATCGGCGGGACGAGCAGACTGCCGAGGCCGCTCGACAGCAGCAGCGAGAAGAGCAGCACCGTGAGCCCGTAGATCGGGTGGCCGAGGAACACGATCAAACGCTGGATCTGCGAGATCTCGATGCACATGAACGAGAAGCCGATTGCGGCGAAATAGACCAGCCAGGGCGCGCTGCTGCGCGGCAGCGATTTCGCGGTGAGCGCCAGCGGCAGGATCACGAACGCGGCAGTGAACGCGATGACGATCGCGAGCAGCGCGCCGAGCACACGCACGGCGCGGACGTTGATGTCCTTGGAGTGCCCCGCCGTCTTGCCCTGGAGAACGGTGCTGAGGCGCAGCACGTGGAAGAAGAACGGACGGTCGTCGGTAGGCGGGGAGAGGTCGAGCCGTGGGTTCACCTGCTCGGCGCCGCCGTTCACGATCTGCTCGAGCACCGGGTCCGTCGCGCCGTCGGGACCCAGAAGGATCGTAAAGCGCATCGCGCTCGCTACTTCGCGAAGCTTCGCGAGGTCCGCTTCCGAGAACGGCGTCGGGCTCGCGAGCAGTGTGGCGATGTTGTTGGGGCGGGTCGTGCCCGGCGCCATGTTGGTGACCAGCACGAGGTGACGCCGCGGGTCCGCGACGCCGGCATCGCGCAGCGCGGCGGACGCCAGCGAGACGAGTCGGTAGGTCTCCGCCGGCTGCTTCGGCATGTACCAGCGCGAGAACGACAGCAGGCCCGTTGGCGCGAGGTGTGAGAGGAAGACGCGCCACGCCTCGACGGTGTAGAGCCCATTTTCCGTGAGCACGAAGGCGCCGGCCGCGGTGGCGGCCCAGGTATCGATCAGCGAGACCTGCAAGATGTCGAGCGGTTCGTCGTAGCGAGCGACGAAACTGCGCGCTTCGTCGTTCACGAAACGCACGTGCGGATTGCGGTCGAGGTGGCCGCTGAAGTCGCCGAAGCGGCCGTTCAGCGCTCCCAGCAGGTCGCCATTGATCTCGACGCCTGTCACCGAATGCTGGCGGAACCGCAGCGCTGCAAGGATGTCGCGACCGCCGCCCACCCCGATCACCAGCACGCGCGCGTCGCTGCGCAGGTGGTGGGCGAGATTGGTGACGTCGTAGCCCAGATGCTCGAGCGCATCGGGATCGCCGCCCCAGCCGGTGATGATGGTGCCAGCGCTGGCGTCGATCTCGACCCCGAGTTGGTGCTGATCGTGGCCTTTCACGACGTCGCTGAGTCCCCAACCGAACGGCGGCTGCAAGGTCGTCTCGGAGCCGAACACGCCCACGTGGGAGTAGGAACTCCAGCGCTCCCAGATCAACTCCTTGGCGGGTCCCCCCTTCACGACCAGCAGTCGCAGTGCGGGTGTGCCGTCGCTCGCCGCCCACGCGAGGCTTCCCGCGCCGACGGCCAGCGCGAGGGTCGTGATCGCAGCGGCCGCGCGCAGACGACCGGCCGCCGGCGCGTCGAGCGCCAGGAGCCAGGCGCCCGCCGCCGCGAACGCCGCAATGACGACGACTGCCGTCGGTGCGTCGACGACGCGCAGCAGCACCACCAGCGCGATACAGCCGAGCGCCGCTCCCGCGAGATCCGCCGCATAGAGGCGCGACAGCTGAGCCGGGAAGCGCGTGAGAACGAGGCACACCGCAATTCCCGAGAACACGAAGGGGATGGAAATGATGGCGTAGCTGATGCCGAGATACGCCACCGTCTCGGCGAAACTGCCCTCGGCCGCGCCTACCGGGCGAGGCACCACGGATCCCGTCCCTGTGACGAATGGAACGTAGATGTGCGCAACGAAGCACACGACCGTCGAGATCGCGAAGGCCAGCGCATTCGCCGCGATCTGCTCCTTCACCCGCTCGGCTGGAAATCGCTCGGGTCGCAGATAGACCAGCGTCGCACCGAGCGTCATGCCGAACATGGCGATCGAAACCGCCATGAAGGCGAAGTGGTACCAGAGCGTCACGCTGAAGATCCGCGTCAGCAGGATCTGCAACATCAGTGTCGCGAGGGTGACGAGGGCGAGGCCGAGAAACGTGCGAGGGCTTGCAACTCCAGGGGTCATGGGGCGCCAAGCATCGCGGCAAGGCGGGGTCGCGGCAACCGAGGGCTCGCAGCAGCAACGCGAGATCTCAATGGCTTCGTCACACGCCGATCATCCGAAGCTCACCCGCATGCGTTCTTCTCTCATACGGAACCGCGGGCCGGCACGCAGCCACCCAGCAAACGACACCCATTCTGGCGACGCCAGGCTTCCCGAATACCGCCCCGATCCGAGAGCGACGACGCGGCGGAGAACCACTGAGAGATTCCATGCTGATGACGACGGACACTGCACTCGTACAACGCGCAGCCCTCGGCGACGCAGATGCGTTCGCTTCGATCTACGACGAGAGCTTCCGCTGTGTCTATGCCTTTGCCGCGCGCGCGACGCACGCCCGCGCGCGCGCCGAGGCGCTGACCGAACGCGTGCTGGTCCGGGTATTCGAGCGACTCGGCCACTACGCCGGCGATGTGCCGTTCGCGGCGTGGCTGCACGCGGTCGCCAAAGGCGTGGCGGCGGATCCGGTGCCGCGACACGAGCCGTCGCGGGTGGCGCCGAAACCGCCTCACGCGCACAGCCACTCCCGTTAGCTGCCTTTGCGCAGGTAGGTCGTCGCGAGCGCGTCGGCATACTCGTTCCAGCGCGAACCGTCGTGCGCGCGGATCCAGCTGAGCTTCGCCTTCGGGTGCGATCGCGCGAGTGCGTAGAGTTCCTGCACCATCTCTAGATTGGCGATCGGCCCGGTCTTGCGGCGCCAGCCGCGCGCTGCCCAACCCACGGCCCACTCGTTGACCGTCTTCACGCAAATCTGGCTGTCCGAGTAGAGCGTGACCTCCTGGTCCGCCGGCAAGATCTGGAAGGCCTCGATGAGTGCGCGCAGTTCCATCCGGTTGTTCGTCGTCTGCGGGTCGTGACCGTGCGCTTCGCGCACGATGCGATCGTCGTCGACCCACACGACACCCCAGCCGCCGGGTCCCGGGTTTCCCTCGCAGGATCCGTCCGTGAAGACGCCCGTGCGCGGGCCGCCTTGATGTCGCTTCAGCACTTCAGCGGGAGAGAGCAGTGCGCCCTGTCGGTCAGCCATGGGCGCGCAAGGTAACGGCGGCTCGCGCGCGTCGCTGCGCTTCGCAATGCTGCGAGACGGAGGATCCAACGTGCGAATCGGCTTTGCGATCGGACTCTCGCTAGCGATTGCGCTAGCGGAGACTTCCGCACGAGCGGGGCCTTCCGATGCCGCGCAGGTGCGCCAGAGCTTCGCACGCTTCGCCGCGGCGCTCGTTGCGCGCGACGCCGACGCGGGGCAGCGCGAGCTTTCGATTGCATCGTTTGCGGAGTGGCAACGCGACCGCGCACTCGCCGTCCGCGCCACGCGCGCTGAACTCGCGGCGCAGCCGCCGGGTCGTAGGCTGCTGGTGATGGCGCTGCGTCACCACGCGCCGAAGTTCCTCGCACGCGACGGTTCGTCGCGCGAACTCGTCGGCTACGCGCTCGGCTCCGGCATCGCCGATCGCGAGTCGCTCGCGATGATCGAGCTGGGCGACGTCGCGGTGAAAAATGATCGGGCGGGCGGCCAACTCTTCGCTTCGGGATTGCCGTCGGGGTTTCGCGCTGGCTTCGTGCGCGAGGACGGCGCGTGGAAGCTCGACCTGCCCACCACGATCGACGCCGCGGGCCGTGTCGTCACGCGCGCCGCGAAGAGCGCCGACGCGAGTGAGGACTCGGTGATCGCAGGGCTGCTGATGGTCAGCTCGGGCTCGCGCCCGACGGCGCGAATCTGGGAGCCGCTCTTCCCGAGCGGCGCGGTCGACGCCGCGCAGTAGCCGGCTGCGAGTCGAGATCGGTCGACCGGCCCGAGCAGATGCGGCGCGTCGCGAAGCAGGTCGGTGCGCGTTTCCTCTCGTTGATTACAGCTCGATTGCGCGTCCGCACCGGCGCTGCTTCGAATCTGCGCGGCATTGCGCTCTCGCTGCGTTCTTGCACGGCGTCAAATTTCGCCTGACTGACATTCGGTCATGGGCGGGCGCGAGCCCGCTAGCGCCCACGGGTACTCTCGACGAGTGATGGCGATGCTCTACGAAATCGCGCTGCTGGCGACGATTGGATTCGTCTCCTGGATCGCGCTCGATGTCGGGCTCGATGGGCCTCGACGGCGGCGTTTGCAGTGCGTGCTCGCACTCTCGCTTGCCGCGCTCGCATGGTCTGCTGGCGAGTTGTTGCTGCGACACGCAAGCGCGCCGTCCGAAGTGATCGGCGCGCGCAGGATCCTATTTGCCGGAATCTGCACACTGCCGGCAGCGTGGGTCTGGTGCGCGTTGGTCGCAGCCCGTCCGGATGCGGACGCATTTGCGAGGCGACTGTTCGGCGCGCTGCTCGTGCCCGGCCTGGTCGCTTACGCCTGCCTGTACGTGGCGCCGGGTGGCCTCTTCGTCGATTGGTACGCCGTGCCGGTTCGTCGCGGGTTGCTCTTCTTCCCGAACGCGGTGTACTCGTGGACGCTCATCAGCGTCGGATCGATCCTGATGCTGGGCGCGATGCGACGCAGTCCGGATCGCTCTTCGACGCGAATCGGCCTGGTGCTCGCGGCCGCGTTCGTTCCGGTATTCGCGAACGCGGCGTATCTGCTGCTGCGCGCTTCGCCGTGGGATCCGACGCCGGTCGCCATCGGCTTCTCGGCACTCACGTTCCGTTTTCTCGTCGTCGATCTGACCTGGGGCGCCTATCACGCGCCTGCCGCGCGTGCGGAGGTCGTCGCGCAGATGCGCACGGGTGTGTTGGTAGCGGACCTCGCAGGTCGCGTCGTCGATTGGAACGAGGCCGCCGAGCAGGTTCTGCGCGCTCGCGAGCTGGAGGGTCGGCCGCTGCGCCGGCTGCTCGCCGAGGCGAGCGCGGCCCGCGCTCGCGAGATCGAGGTATACGAGTTCGCGCTCGAACGAGGCGGGCAGCGCTTCGGCACGGGCGCCGTCGTCACCGATCGCGCCGAGATCCGGCGTGCCGAGCTGCGCCTCGAGATGACGACGCGCGTCGAGGCGCTCGGCTACCTGGCGACGGGCGTCGCCCACGAGATCAACAACCCGCTCACCTACGTGATGGCGAACCTGCTGCAGCTCGACGAGCTGGTCTCGGCGCTCGGGGATCCGGAGCTGCGCGCGAAGCTGCCCGAGCGGTTGCGCTCGCTCGTCGCGGACGGCGAGGAACTGGTCGCCGACGCGCGCGAAGGCGCCGAGCGCATCCAGCGGATCGTCGAGCGTCTATCGCAGTCGGCGGCGAGAGGAGATCCGAGCCAGTTGCCGGTCCGGCTCGACATTCGGGCTGTCGTCGAAAAGGCCGTCACGCTCGCGAGACTCGGGAAGAACCGCGGTGAGATCCGGATCGAGGTCGCCGGCGAGCTACCCCACGTCTTCATTCCCGAGATGGACGGAATCCAGATCGTGCTTCACTTGCTCCACAATGCCGCCCAGATGGGTGGCGATGATGTCCCGATCTCGATCGGGCTTCGCGCCGCCGATCGTGGCGTCTCGCTGCAAGTCGTCGACAGCGGGCCCGGAATCTCGGAGCGCGATCTCCCCCACGTGTTCGAGCCATTCTTCACGACGCGTCGGCCGGGCGCGGCGCTCGGTCTCGGACTCTCGATGTGCTGGGAACTGGCGCGTCGCAGCGGTGGCAGGCTCGACGTCGAGAACGGTCCCGCGCAGGGAGCCGTCTTCACGCTCTGGCTGCCGGCTGCAACGAGGGTGTGAGCGCCGCGACGCTCCGCGGCGTGAGCGAGTGCCGCCGCCGGTACTTCGTGTGTTCGGGCGGGTCCATGCCGCGCAGCGTGAAGCGCAGCATCGCGAGCTGCGATTCCGCGAGCGGCTCGATCACCACGAAACCGCGCGCCGACAGATAGAGATCGGGTTGTCGCGAAACCGACGCCACGTCTGCGTGCCGCAGCACGGCCCAGGATCCGTCGCCGTCGGGTGTGGCTTGCAGTAGACCAGGCTCTCGCGGCGCGGCCGCGTGAACTCCGCATCGGGCGCGTCATCGACCTGGCGATCGCGGCTGTGGACCCGGTCATGACAAGTCCACACGGGCAAGGCAGCATCGGGCATCTCCTGCGAACGAGGTTCCACGATGACGACCGATACGAATGCGCTGATCAAGCGAGCGCGACGATTCGCGAAGCCGTTCCGCGTCACCAACGGCCGCGCGTTCCGGCTGAAGGACATCGATCCAGCCGACACACTCGATCTCAGCGCGGAGGAAAAGCCGCGGGCCAAGGAAGCACTCGCGCTCGGCGTCGACGCGCTCGCGAAACTGCAGGACATGCTCTACGCGCAGGACCGCTGGTCGGTGCTGCTGATCTTCCAGGCGATGGACGCGGCCGGCAAGGACGGCGCAATCAAGCACGTGATGTCGGGCGTGAACCCCCAGGGTTGTCAGGTTTTCTCCTTCAAGGCGCCGAGCAGCGAGGATCTCGATCACGACTACCTGTGGCGCTGCATGAAGTGCCTGCCGGAGCGCGGCCGCATCGGGATCTTCAATCGCAGCTACTACGAGGAGACGCTCGCCGTTCGCGTGCATCCGGAGTTCCTCGCGAGCCAGAAGCTGCCGCCGCGCCTCGTCACCAAGGACATCTGGAAGCAGCGCTTCGAAGACATCTGCGATTTCGAGCAGTACCTCACGCGCAACGGCGTCGTCGTGCTGAAGTTCTTCTTGCACGTCTCGAAGAAGGAACAGAAAAAACGCTTCCTCGAGCGCATCGAGAATCCGGCCAAGAACTGGAAGTTCTCGGCCAACGACGCCAAGGAACGCGAGTTCTGGGACGACTACATGGACGCGTACGAGGACACGATCCGGCACACCGCGACGAAGAACGCGCCGTGGTACGTCGTGCCTGCCGACAACAAGTGGTTCACGCGGGTGGTCGTCGCTTCGGCGGTGATCAGCGCACTCGACGCGTTGGATCTCGCGTATCCCGAGGTCGGCAAGGAGCAGCGGGCGGCGCTTGCTGCAGCGAAACAGGCGCTGCTGGCCAGCAAGTAGCCGTGCGCAACGAACCGGTTCGGCTCGCGAGCGAATCCGGCCTCTGCGTGCAGATCAACGCCAATGGCTCGCTGCGGCGAATCGATCATCACGACGTCGTCGTGAATCTGTTTCCGGGCAACGAGTTGGAAGGCGGGCCCGCCAATCTCTACCTGCGACGGCGCGATGGCCGCATCGAATCGACCCCGCTGCTCGGCCCGCGCAGCCCGGCCCGGTATCAGCTCGACGAGCAGGGTTTCAGGGCGCGCGGCGAATGGCGTGGCATCCGATTTCGCGTCGCGCTCCGCCTCGCGCAGTCCGCGCCTGCGTGGTTCTGGCACGTCGCGCTCGAGAACAGCGGCGATGCGCCGCTCTCCGTCGATCTGATCCATGCCCAGGATCTTGCGCTCTCCGACTACGGCGCCATACGCCAGAACGAGTACTACGTCAGCCAATATCTCGATCACACAGCGCTCGCGCACGCGCAGCGCGGCACCGTGCTCGCGGTGCGCCAGAACCTGTCGGTAGGCGGTCTTCACCCGTGGGTCCTACTCGGCTCGCTGGGCCGCGCCACGAGTTTCGCAACCGACGCGCTCCAGTTTCACGGCGTGGCGGGGCGCGGCGGCGATGGACCAACAGGTCTGCGCGCCGAGACCCTGGCTGGAACGCGTCGACAGCACGAGCATTCGATGGCGGTGCTGCAGGACGCGCCGGTGCGAATCGAAGCGGGCGCGCGCGCGCAGCGTGGTTTCTTCGGCTGGCTCGAGCCCGACCATCCTGGGGTGACTTCGGCTGACGACCTCGTGTTCGTCGACCGTGCGCTCGCGTTGACCGAGGCGACATCTCGCGACGACGATGCAGACGTGCAGACGTGGGTCGCGCCGTCACCGACGCTGTTCAGTGATGGCGCGCGACTCGTCTGCCGCGATCTCAGCGACAGCGAGATCGCCGAGCTCTTCGGCGACGAGCTCCGCCAGAGCGAACGCGCGGGCGGCCAGCTCCACTCGTTCTTCGTCGGCGCGAATCGGCACGTCGTGCTCGCGGCGAAGGAGCGCGAGGTGCTGCGGCCGCACGGGCAGATCCTGCGGAGCGGCGACGCGCTCGTCCCCGACGAGTCGTCGCTCACTTCGACTGCATGGATGGGCGGCGTGTTCCATTCGATGGTCACGCAGGGTCATGTCAGCATCAATCGCTTCCTGTCCACCACGCACAGCTACCTCGGTCTGTTCCGATCGCACGGCCAGCGGATCTTCGTCGAGTGCGCGGACGGGTGGCGCCTGCTCGATGTTCCGTCCGCGTTCGAGATGGACCCGAACGGCTGTCGCTGGATCTATCAGCACGTCGAGGGACGCATCGAAGTGCGCAGCTGGGCGACGCTCGCCGGGCACGCGCTGGGTCTCGCCGTCGAGGTTACGGACGGTGCACCGTGCCGCTTCC
>JANLTC010000278.1:0-7528 GCA_031362725.1 Deltaproteobacteria bacterium
CCAGGCGCTCGCTCTCGCTCCGGGCCACACGCAGACGCGCCTCGCACTCGCGGGCCTGATGCGCGCCACCGGTCAGCTCGATGGCGCTGCTGCGCTGCTCGCGGAAAGTCCCGGCGGGTGCAACGCGGATCTGTTGCGCGAGGCGGCATCGATCCGCGCGGCGCAAGGCGATCTCGTCGGCGCCGAGGGCATGCTCGAAGAGGCGATCGAGCTGGCGCCTGCCAACATCACGCTCACCCAGCAACTCGCCAAGATGCGCGAGGCCAGTGGTGACACCGCGGGCGCCGAATCACTGCGCAAGATGGCGGAGCGGATGGATGGCGGTGCCAGTGCCGCCGCATCGGAACTCGGTGCGAAACAAGCGGAGTCGAACGAAGGCCCCGGCACACTGAACGAGATCGCGGCGAGCTTTCCGCAACGCGTCGCGGGCCGCGAGGTGCCGATCCAGGTGGTGGCGCTGCTGGCGCCGTCGCTCGCGGGGGACGCGGGTCTGCTGACGCGCTTGTTCGGCCTGAAGCGCCCGGCACCGGAAGCACTCGGCGAGGAACTCACGCGCGCGCTCGCGACACGTTTCGAGGTCGTCGGGCCGCACGAGATTCCGCGCGAACTCGCGGCTGATGAGCAGCAGACGCTGCGCGCCTTCGACGAAGCCGAAGGCGCCGTCGCACACATGAACGAGGCGCTCGGCACCGACGCGGTGTTCGTCGCGCAGCTGCGCAGCGCGGTCGGCTCCGATGGTCGCCCGGGCGCGACGCACGTCGAGGTGCGAATGCTCGCCGGCAACGAGGCGAGGAACGTGCGCCGCTTTGGCAATCAGGCGTGGATCGCCGGCGGCGAGCAGCTCTTCTCCGAATGGAATCCCGTCGCGATCGTGATCTATTCGATCCTGCTGGTCGTCTCGGTGCTGCCGCTGGTTCGCGGCTGGGGCGAACTCCAGGTCGGGATCCAGTACGCGTCGCTCGGCAAGGGTTTCTTCAGCATCAAGCTGTCGCGGCGCCCGCAAAAGGTCGACGTCGGCGAGACCCGCAAGCAAGGCGACGGCCGCTATCTGCGAAAGATGCGCCTCGTGGGCCGCTACGAGCGCGCGATGGTGGGGCGCGAGACGATCTTCCGTTGGCTGCCCGCACGCGGCTACTACGTGACGGTGCACGGGCTGTTGCAAGACCCGGCGTCCAATGCGGTGATCGGAAACTACGCCGCCGAGCAGAAGGTGGTGGTGCAGCGGGGCCACCCGGCGCGCCTCGATTTCGACTTCCGTGCGAAGGAGTGCGCGCTCGAGGTCTGTGTCTTCGAAGCGGGCGAGCCGGTTGCGCAGGCGGTCGTCGGGCTGCGCGGCGCGGCCGACAGCCTTCGCTATGCGCGTTCCGGCCGCACGCTGCTGTACCTCCCACCGGGTCGCCACAAGATCTTGATTGGCTGGGACGATCGCCTGCTCGAGAGCGAGGTCCTGATCGATACTTTCACGCCGCGCACGCTCTCGGTCGACGTGCGAGACGAGAACATCCAGCTGTTCACGAAGTGCAAGGAAGCCATCGAGCCGTACATGCAGGGCAATCTTGCGATCGCTGCCGACGCACTGGAGCGTGCTGGCGAGGATGTCGCCGCGGCGCGCATCCGCGGCGAACACTTTGCCGCGATCGGCGACACCGAGAAGGCCGCGCAATCGTTCCAACGCGCCGGTCGTTTCGAGCAGGCTGCAACGCTGATCTCCGACAGCGCCGATCCTCGCGCCGCAGCCGCGCTCTACGAGCAGGCCGGCAACCACGAGAAGGCGGCAGCAGCATTCCGCAGCATCGGCGATCCCAGCCGCGCCGCGCATCACTTCGAGATCGCCTATCGATACGAGGACGCAGTCGAGTGCCATCGCGAGGCTGGCAACGTCGAGAAGGTCTGCGAACTACAGGAGAAGCTCGGGCGGTATTTCGACGCTGCGCGTGCTGCAATGGACAACGGCGATCCCGACCGCGCGATCCGCAACCTGCAGATGATCGAGTTGCGCGATCACGAGTACGTGAGCGCATGTCGGTTGCTCGGCGAGATCTTCACGGATCGCAACGAACTGGATCTCGCGGTCCAGAAGCTCGACGAAGCCGTGACCGTGGGTGGTGGCGAGAGCGCGCCGCTCGAAGTCGTCGAGCAGTTGGCGCGCACGCTCGAATCGGCCGGCCGACTCGACAAAGCGGTGGAGACCTGGGAAGCGATCCGTGCGCGCGACTTCCACTATCCCGAAGCGACCTTGAAGATCGAGGCACTGCGCCGGACGATCGAGGCGGAACGCGCGACGCAGACGACGCTCGCGACCGGCGGCCAGCCGACCGAGAGCCGCTACGAGTTGCTGGGCGAGATTGGACGCGGCGGGATGGGCGTCGTGCTGAAGGCGCGCGACAAGCGGCTCGGGCGGATCGTCGCGTTGAAGCGGCTACCCGACAACCTGCGCAATCACCCGACGGCCGTGCGCCTGTTCCTGCGCGAAGCGCGCGCGGCGGCGGCGCTCAATCACCGCAACATCGTCACGCTCTTCGACGCCGGCCAGGAAGACGACCAGTACTTCTTGACGATGGAGCTGCTCGAAGGCCTGCCGCTGCACGAAGTGCTGGCCAAGCGCGGTCGGCTCTCGCCGCGCGACGCGGCTCGCCTCGGCGCCCAGGCCGCTGCGGGACTCGAGTACGCGCACGCCCAGGGCGTCGTGCACCGCGACATCAAGACTTCGAATCTGTTCTTCACGAAGGACCGCGTACTGAAGATCATGGACTTCGGCCTCGCGAAGATGACCGAGGAGGTGCGACGCGCCGCGACGGTCGTCGGTGGTACGCCGTACTACATGGCGCCCGAGCAGGCGGCCGGTGAGGACGTCGATCACCGGGCCGATCAGTACGCGCTCGGCGTCACGCTCTATGAACTGGTCACCGGCGACGTTCCGTTCCGCCAGGGCGATGTCACGTACCACCATCGGCACACACCCGCTCCCGACCCGCGCAGTGCTGCGTCGGATCTGCCCGAGGACTTTGCTGCCGTGATCGCCAGGCTGATGGCGAAGCGTCCCGAGGATCGCTTTGCATCGACGGGCGAGGCGGGCACACAGCTCTCGCGCATCGCGAAGCGATTGGCGTCCTGATCCACTGCGGCAATTCCCGCGTAGATCTGCTCAGCACTCGCATGGAAGTGCCGATGAGGGTCGGGTAGTCTCCGAATCCCCGCGTGATCAACGCGGATTCGGAGCTTCCCCCGGCTTCGCCAACCTCCGGCTGCACTACACCGGAAGCACACCGAACTTTCAGTGCTGAGGGACCGTCGTCGATGGAATCGCCCGTGCAGGTTGGTTCGGCCATTCCGCCTCAGGACAATCCGACCCAGGATCGAATGGCGGAGTTCGGCATCAATGCGGCGGCCGTCGAAGAGATCCGGGATTGCTTTGCGAGCGATCCCGCGTCGGTCGATCCGGCCTGGGCCGAGGTCTTCGGCGACAGCGTGTCGCCCGTTGCACTCGACCGGCGCGACGCCGAGAAGCACGCGCGTGCGCTGCGATTGATCCATTCGTATCGCGCTCGCGGACATCGCATCGCCGACATCGATCCGCTCGGCGGCCGCGCGATGTATTTCCCGGAGCTGGATCCGGCGCACTACGGTTTCGGTCACGACGACCTCGGTCGGAGCTTCCTCGCCGGCGACCTGCCCGGCGGCCCGATGCAACCGCTCGGGCAGATCCTCGACACGCTGCGCGCCACGTACTGCGGCAAGGTCGGCGTCGAGTTCACCCATATCCAGGATCCCGGGCGCAAGGCCTGGCTGCAGCGCCATCTCGAAGCGACGAAGAACCACACGCCGCTCGACAGCGAAGAACGCCAGCACGTGCTCGAGATGCTGTCGGCCGCCGAACTCTTCGAGCGCTTCCTCCACACCCGCTTCGTCGGGCAAAAGCGCTTCGGTCTCGAAGGCGCCGAGTCGCTGATCCCGCTGCTCGATACCATCGTCGAGGACGCGCCCGAGCAGGGCATCGTCGAATACGTGATCGGCATGGCGCACCGCGGCCGACTGAACGTGCTGTCGAACCTGCTCGGCAAGTCCTTCGAGATGATCTTCTCGGAGTTCGAGGACATCGAGGACATCGAAGCGCCGTTCGGCTCGGGCGACGTCAAGTATCACAAGGGCTACTCGAGTGATCGCCGCACGCGGAGCGGCGCGCGCGTTCACTTGTCGCTCACCGGCAACCCGTCGCATCTCGAAGCGGTGAACCCGGTGGTAGAGGGCCGCGTGCGCGCCAAGCAGATGACCGTGGGCGACTTGCGCGGCCGCAGCATCGTGCCGCTGCTGATCCACGGCGACGCCGCGTTCGCCGGGCAGGGCATGGTCGCCGAGACGCTCAATCTGTCGAAGCTGAGCGGCTACTCCACCGGCGGCACGCTGCACGTGATCATCAACAACCAGATCGGTTTCACCGCGACGCCGGCCGAGACGCGCTCGACGCTCTACTGCAGCGATGTCGCAAAAATGATCCAGGTGCCGATCTTCCACGTGAACGGCGACGATCCCGAAGCGGTCGTGCACGTCGCACGACTCGCGCTCGACTACCGCCAGCGCTTTGCGGAAGACGTCGTGATCGACCTCCTGTGCTACCGCCGCCATGGTCACAACGAGAGCGACGAGCCCGCCTTCACGCAGCCGCTGCTCTACGAAAAGATCCGCGCGCGTCCGTCCGTGCGGCGGCTCTATACCGATACGCTGATCGAAGCGGGCGTGCTGACGCCCGAAGCAGCGCAGGCGATCGAGACGCGGCTCTCGGAGCAACTCGACGAGGCGCTCGCCGAGATGAAGGTCGATCCGCCGGGTCCCGACGAGCCCTACGAGCCGCGCGGTCCGTGGGCCGGCTTCGACCGCAAGGCGTCGGCCCCGGCGATCACCGCGGTTGCGGTCGAACGACTCCAGCAGGTGGCCGAGCGCATCGCGCAGACGCCGGCTGGCTTCGACCTGCACAAGAAGCTGAAGCCGTTCCTCGAGAAGCGCGCGAAGGCGATTCCCGAAGATGGCGAGATCGATTGGGCCTTCGCCGAAGCGCTCGCGTTCGGCACCTTGCTGCTCGAGGGCCACAACGTGCGGCTGTCGGGCCAGGACTCCTCGCGCGGTACGTTCTCGCATCGTCATGCGGTACTGGTCGATCAGACCTCCGAGGTCGAGTACGCGCCGCTCGCGCATCTCTCGGCCACGCAGGGTCGCTTCGAGGTGTATGACAGCCTGCTCTCCGAGCAGGCCGTGCTCGGCTTCGAGTACGGCTACTCGGTGGCGGATCCGACGACCCTCACGCTCTGGGAAGCGCAGTTCGGCGACTTTGCGAACGGCGCGCAGGTGATCATCGACCAGTTCGTCGCGTCCGCCGCGGTGAAGTGGGGCAGGCTCTCGGGTCTCGTGATGCTGCTTCCGCACGGCTACGAAGGGCAGGGGCCCGAACATTCGAGCGCGCGCATCGAGCGCTACCTCCAGCTCTGCGCCGAGGACAACATCCAGGTCGTGAACTGCACGACGCCTGCCCAGTACTTCCATGTGCTGCGCCGTCAGATGCGGCGCAACTTCCGGGCGCCGCTCATCGTCTTCACACCGAAGAGCCTGCTGCGCGCGCCGCGTGCGGTGTCGCATCCGCGCGAATTCTCGAGCGGCGCGTTTCGGCCGGTGATCCCGGATGCTCTCTGCGCGGGCAACCCGGAGTCCGTGCGTCGCGCGCTGTTCTGCTCCGGCAAGGTCTACTACGACATCCTCGAAGAACGCGAGAAGCGCGGCGCGGAAGCCGAAGTCGCGATCGTGCGCGTCGAACAGGTATACCCGTGGGACAGCGCAGGCATCGCCGATTCGCTGGCCGCATTCGCGAATCTCGAGCACGCGGTGTGGGTGCAGGAAGAGCCGAAGAACATGGGCCCCTGGTTCTTCGTGTCCGACCTGTTGCAGGCGCAGCTCCCGAAGGGAATCACGCTTCACTACGCCGGTCGAGCGGCCTCCGCGGCTCCGGCCGGCGGTTCGATGCGGCTACACAAGCAACGCCAGGGGAAGCTGCTCTTCGACGCCTTTCACTGAGTTCGCGGTTCGCGAACCACGGAGTAACTTGATTGGTGTTGGCGCGCGGCCGTTCGGCCGCGCCGCGGAGATCATGACCTGCGGGAGGCTCCATGGCGATCTACGACCGACTCTCCGCCCAGGACCGCTCGTTCCTCGATCTCGAGGGACCGAACAGCCACATGCACGTGGCCGGTTGCTTCATCTTCGAGCGCGGCGAACTCTCGACCCCGGCGGGCGGCGTCGACATCGACAAGCTGCGCGAGTACGTCGCGTCGCGGTTGCACCGCATCCCGCGCTATCGCCAGCGCATCGCGTGGATCCCGGTCGAGGACCACCCCGTCTGGGTCGACGACGACCGCTTCAACATCCACTACCACGTGCGCCACACCGCGCTGCCCGCGCCGGGAGACGATCGACAGCTGAAGCGTTTCTGCGGACGCGTGATGTCGCAGCAGCTCGATCGCGGCAAGCCGCTTTGGGAGATGTGGGTCGTCGAAGGCCTCGAGCACGATCGCTTCGCGCTGGTGTGCAAGACGCACCACTGCATGGTCGACGGCATCTCGGGCGTGGATCTGCTGGCGGTGTTGCTCTCGCCGACGCCCGAGAAGGAGTTCGAACCGTTGGCGCGCTGGCTGCCGAACCCGGCTCCGAGCGGCGCTGTGCTGATGCGCGACGCGATGCTGCGCCGGCTCGAGCTGCCGATCGCGTTGGCCGGTGCCGCCGGCGCGGCGCTGCGGGATCCGGAGGCGACGCTGGCACGTGTCACCGAGACGCTCACCGCGTTCGGCGAGACGCTGCAGACGGCGTTCTCTCCGGCCACCGATACGCCGCTGAATCGGCCAATCGGCCCGCACCGGCGCTTCGATTGGGTGGGCTTCGACGTCGAAGAAGTGAAGAAGGTCAAGAATGCGCTCGGCGGAACGGTGAACGACGTGGTGCTCGCGACCGTCTCCGGCGCGGTCGGGCGATTCCTCGAACAGCGCGGCATTCCGTACTCGCGGCAGCGCGCGATGGATTTCCGCGCCTTCTGTCCGGTGAGCGTGCGCAGCGAGGGCGAGCGTGGCGCACTCGGCAATCGCGTCTCGGGCATGATCGCGAAGCTTCCGATCGGCGAGACGCAACCGAAGCGGCGCCTCGAGCGCGTGCGCGCGATCACCAAGCAGCTGAAGGAGAGCAAGCAGGCGCTTGGCGCCTCGGTGCTGACTTCGGTGTCGGAGTGGACCGCGCCGACGCTCGCGACGCTGGCGTCGCGACTCGCCTTCGAGAACCGCACGGCGAACATGGTCGTCACCAACGTTCCCGGCCCGCAGATTCCGCTCTATCTCCTCGGGGCGCGGATGGCCGAGAGCTATCCGATGGTGCCGCTCTTCGCGTCGCAGGGACTCGGCATCGCGCTGTTCTCGTACGCGGGCGGGCTCTACTGGGGCTTCGTTTGCGACTGGGACCAGTTCCCGGACTTGCACGACTTCGTGTGCGCGATCGACGC
>JANLTC010000291.1:0-4334 GCA_031362725.1 Deltaproteobacteria bacterium
CAGTGGCAGAAATTTCGGCTGCGGCGGTCAAGGAACTGCGCGAGCGGACTGGCGCCGGCATGATGGAATGCAAGAAGGCGCTCACCGAGGCGAACGGCGACGCGGAGAAGGCGGTGACGCTGCTTCGCGAGCGCGGTCTCGCCAAGGCTGCCCGGCGCGAAGGTCGCACCAGCAACGAGGGCACCGTCGCGATGGCGCTTGCCGGCGAGGCCGGCGCGCTGGTCGAGATCGGCTGCGAAACCGACTTCGTCGCGCGCACCGACGAGTTCCAGCACTTCGCGCAGCAGCTCGCCGCGGTGGCGGCGCAGTCGGGCGCCGAGTCACCCGAAGCGCTCGGCGCGGCGACGCTCGACGGCGAGTCGGTCGCGCAGCGGATCGCCGCGGTCGCCGCAAAGCTCGGCGAGAACGTGCTCTGCAAGCGCGTCGCGCGACTCGCGGTGTCGGGCGGTCTCGTGGGAGGCTACGTGCACGCGGGCGGCAAGCTCGGCGTGCTGGTGGCACTGCGTACCGCGGCGCGCGGCGCCGCAGCAGAAGCGGTCGCGAAGGAAGTGTCGATGCACGTCGCGGCGGCCGACCCGTCGCCGGTCGCGCTCGATCGAAGCGGGGTTCCCGGGGATCTGTTGGCGCGTGAACGCGAACTCTTCGAGAAGCAGGCCGCGCAGAGCGGCAAGCCCGAAAAGGTGATCGAGAAGATCGTCGAGGGCCGCCTCAACAAGTTCTACGCCGAGATCTGTCTGATCGAGCAACCGTTCGTGATGAATCCAGATCAGACGATCGGGCAGATGATTGCGCAGAAGGGCAAGGAGCTGGGTGCGGATCTCGCCGTCAGCGACTTCGTGCGCTTCCGCCTCGGGGCTGCGGCTTCGACGTGACTGCCAAGTACCGGCGCGTCGTGATCAAGCTCTCCGGCGAGGGACTGGCCGGCGATCTTGGCTACGGCATCGCGCCGGCCGTGATCCGCGAGGTCGCGGAAGAGATCCGCGAAGTGCACGGCCTCGGGGTGCAGATCGCGATCGTGATCGGCGGCGGCAACATCATTCGCGGCGTTTCGGCGGCGTCCGAGGGCATGGATCGCGCCACGGCCGACTACATGGGCATGATGGCCGGCGTGATCAACGGCGTCGCGCTGCAGGACGCGCTCGAGAAGCAGGACGTGCCGACGCGCGTGCTGTCGGCGCTGACGATCCAGGAAGTCGCCGAGCCCTATATCCGCCGCCGCGCGATCCGCCATCTCGAGAAGGGTCGCATCGTGATCTTCGCGGCGGGCACTGGAAATCCGTATTTCACTACCGACACCGCTGCGGCGCTGCGCGCGGCCGAGGTGCACGCAGATCTGATCATGAAGGCCACCAAGGTGGACGGCGTGTACGACGCAGATCCGCACAAGGAAGCCACCGCGCAGCGTTTCGAGCAGCTCACCTACGAGGACGCGATCCAGCGCAATCTCCAGTTCATGGACCAGACCGCGATCCAACTTTGTCGCCAGAATGGCGTGCCGATCGTGGTGTTCGACATGACGGTGCGTGGCAACATCCTGAAGGTCGTCTCGGGCGAGACGGTGGGCACGCTCGTCACCGACTGAGTAGGAGAGGAGAACATGGCCGTCAGTCTCGACCAGTTGATCTCCCAGGCGAAAGAAGCCATGGAGCGCTCGCTCCAGCACCTGAAGGATGACCTTCGCAAGGTGCGCACCGGACGCGCGAATCCGTCGTTGCTCGACAGCATCCGCGTCGACTACTTCGGCACCCCGACGCCGCTGAACCAGATGGCGAACCTGAGTGCGCCGGAACCGCGGCTGATCGTGATCTCGCCCTACGACAAGAGCGCGCTGCAGGCGATCGAGAAGGCGATCCAGGCCTCGGACCTGAATCTGACGCCGAGCAACGACGGCAAGCTCGTGCGCATTCCGATCCCGCCGCTCACCGAGCAGCGGCGCAAGGACCTGGTGAAACATGTCCGCAAAGTCGCCGAGCATCACAAGCTCGGCGTGCGCGATGCGCGTCGCGAGGCGCTCGCCGCTTTCAAACAGCTCGAGAACGACGGTGATCTCCCCGCTGACGACCGTGCCCGCAGCGAGAAGAAGGTGCAGTCCCTGACGGACGACTTCGTCAAGCAGGTGGATGGGCAGGCCGACCAGAAGGAACAGGAGATCCTGCAGGTCTAGGCATGCACGAACGGCGCCTCCGAGCCGAAGCAATTCCGCGTCACGTTGCCGTCATCATGGACGGCAATGGGCGTTGGGCCGAGCGACGCGGACTCGACCGGGTGCAGGGACACCGGGCCGGGATCGAGGCGGTGCGTGCGACGGTGCGTGCCGCGCACGAACTCGGTGTCCGCTTTCTCACGCTCTACGCGTTCTCGACCGAGAACTGGAGCCGCCCGAAGGGGGAGGTCGACGCGCTGATGGGGCTGCTCGAGCACTACCTCGAAGCGGAAATCGAGGAGCTCGATCGCAATGGCATCCGGCTGCGCGCGATCGGCCGGCTCGATCGGCTGCCCGAGCTGGCACGCGCGAAGCTCGACGACGCGCTGCATCGCACCCGTGACAACGGCGAGATGACAGTGGTCTTCGCACTTTCCTATGGCGGTCGCACCGAGATCGCCGACGCCGCGCGCAAGCTGGCGCGCGATGTCGAACAGGGCAAACTCGATCCCGAGCAGATCGACGAGAAGACCTTCAGCGCGTACCTGTACGACCCGGAACTGCCCGATCCCGATCTGTTGATCCGCACGGGCGGCGAAGCGCGCGTGTCGAATTTCTTGCTCTGGCAGATCGCCTATGCCGAGCTGCACGTGACGGAAGTGATGTGGCCCGATTTCCGCAAGGGCGATCTGGTCGAAGCGGTGTGGGACTACCAGCAGCGCGAGCGCCGCTACGGTCTCACCTCTGCGCAAGTGCAGAATGGCGACAAGGAGCCCGAGGCTTGAAGCGCATTGCGATTCTCGGCAGCACCGGCAGCGTCGGCGAGCAGTCGCTCGAGGTGGCGGCCGCCTTTCCGGAGCGCTTCCAGATCGTCGCGCTGGCCGCGGGCCGGCGCGTCGAGAAGCTGGCCGCGCAGGTGCGGCGCTTTCGGCCGGCGCTCGTATCGGTTGCAGAAGAGGACGCCGCGCGGGCGCTGAAGGATCAGCTCGGCGCCGAAGCGCCCGCGATTGCCGTCGGCGACGCGGGTCTCGTCGCGGTCGCAACTGCCGACGCGGATCTCGTCGTCTCCGCATTGGTCGGCGCGGTCGGCCTCGCGCCGACACTCGCGGCGATTCGCGCCGGTCGCGACGTTGCGCTCGCGAACAAGGAAGTGATGGTGATGGCGGGCGCACTGGTGCTGCGCGAGGTGAAGGCCCGCGGCGTGCGTCTGCTGCCCGTCGACAGCGAACACAGCGCGATCTTCCAGGTGCTCGCGGGTCAGCGCCCGCAGGATCTGCTGCGCATCGTGCTCACCGCTTCGGGCGGCCCGTTTCGTACCTGGTCCGCCGAGCGCATCGCGCGGGCGACGATCGACGAAGCGCTCGCGCATCCCAACTGGTCGATGGGGCCAAAGATCACGATCGACTCGGCGACGTTGATGAACAAGGGTCTCGAAGTGATCGAGGCGCGCTGGCTCTTCGATACGCCGCCCGCGCGCATCGACGTGGTCGTTCATCCGCAGTCGGTCGTGCATTCGCTCATCGAACTCTGCGACGGTTCGGTACTCGCGCAGCTGGGCGTTCCCGATATGCGCGTACCGATCGCAGTTGCGCTCGCCTGGCCCGAGCGGTTGCCGCTGCTCGGCGCCGAAAGCGGGCTCGCGCGCGAGTTGCCACCGCTCGATCTCGCGGTCACCGCCCGACTCGATTTCGAGCTGCCCGATCGCAAGCGCTTCCCGTGCCTCGATCTGGCCTACGCCGCATTGCGTGGAGACGAAGCTGCGCCCGCCGCGCTGAATGCCGCGAACGAAGTGTCGGTGGCGGCATTCCTCGCGCAGCAGGTGCCGTTCGCCGCGATCGCGGCGACGAACGCGGCTGTTCTCGAAGCCCACCGCGCGCGCGCCGGCTCGGCCGCGCTGCGCGATCTCGCCGACGTACTGGAAGCCGATGCGTGGGCGCGCGAACGCGCCGACGCGCTGCTCGCTGCGGGGGTCGCTGCATGACCGCTTTGTCTTTCGTGTTCGCGTTCGTGCTGATGCTGGGTGTGTTGGTCTTCGTCCATGAACTCGGCCACTTCCTGGTCGCGAAGCTCTTCGACGTGAAGGTGCTGAAATTCTCGCTGGGGTTCGGCCCGGCGATCGGCATCGGCAAGTGGCGACTCGCGTTCACGCGGGGCGAAACCGAGTACGTGGTGGCGTGGTTCCCGCTCGGTG
>JANLTC010000296.1:0-1815 GCA_031362725.1 Deltaproteobacteria bacterium
TTCGGGCAGCAAGCCACGCATCGCCTGCCGCAGCAGGTGCTTGGTCACGCCGTCGCGAAACTTACTCGTGCCAGGCACGCGGAACATGAACTCGACGAGCCGATGGTCGAGGAACGGCACGCGCGCTTCGAGCGAGACGGACATCGTGATCTTGTCGACGCGGGCGAGCAGCAGCTCGGGCAGCCGTTGTCGCAGTTCCACGTAGCTCATGTGCTGCACGACGTCGGCGTCGGGCCAGCGGCGAGCGATCTCCGCATGGAACGGCGCGATCGTCTGCCACGACGAGATGCCAGGCGGCCGGCCCGGCATCAGCGGCGCCTTCTCGACGTCGTTCAGCAGGATGGCGCCGCCCCAGAACGGGTGTTCGTCCACCGAACGGCGTAGCAGCTCCTCCCACGAACCGGCGCGGCGGCCGACCGCGAGCATCGCTGGCGAGAGCGCGCGGTACACCGCGCTGCGCAGCGCGCGCGGCAGCCGTTGCAGCGGGCGCGTCACGCGGTCGTTGAAGCGGATCGCCTGCAAGAACGGCGGGTAGCCCATGAACAGCTCGTCGCTGCCTTCGCCGACCTGGATCACCTTGATGCCGGCATCGGCCGCCAGCTTCGAGACGTAGTAGAGCGGCACGCACACCGGGTCGGCGACCGGCTCGTCCTGGTGCTCCATGAAGCCGGGCAGGTAGTCGAGCACGTCGCGGTGGTTGATCACCACCTCGTGGTGGTTGGTGTGGTAGCGCTCGGCGATGCGGCGGGCGTGGTGCAACTCGTTGAGATGAGCGGTGTCCTTGCCCTCGTAGCCGACCGTGAAGCTGTTGACCGGCAGATCGCTGCACGCGGCCATCAGCGCGGTGCAGGCGCTCGAGTCGATGCCGCCGGAGAGGAACACGCCGAACGGGACGTCGCTCATCATCCGGTCCTGCACCGCGACGCGCAGTCGATCGCGGATCTCGCGGGCAACGGTCTCTTCGTCGGCGTAGCTTCCGGGGTCGAGGCGCGGCGCATCGAGCGCGTCCCAGTAGCGCTCGATCCGCGCGCCGGAGCGGTCGACCGTCATCCGGTGTCCGGGCGCCAGCTTGTGGATGCCCTCGAACATCGTGCTCGGCGCCGGCGTGCTCATGAAGCTGAGATGGTGATAGAGCGACTCCACGTCGAGCGTGCGCGACACCGACGGGTGCTCGAAGAGTGCGCGGGGTTCGGACGCGAAGAGGAAGGTGCCGCCGACGTCGCACCAGTAGAGCGGCTTGATCCCGATGCGGTCGCGGGCGAGCAAGAGCCGCTCGCGGCGCGCATCCCAGATCGCGAACGCGAACATGCCGAGCAGCTCATCGACGCAGGCGGGTCCGCGCTCTTCATAGAGCCGCAGGATCACCTCGGTGTCGCAGCGCGTCTTGAAGCGCACGCCCTTCGACTCGAGGCGCGCGCGCGAAGCGCTGTGGTTGTAGACCTCGCCGTTGTAGACGATCCAGATCGAGCCATCGTCGTTCGCCATCGGCTGGTGACCGGCCGCGACGTCGATGATGCTGAGCCGGCGATGGCCGAGGCCGACGCGGCCGGCGGGGTCGTAGTGGACGTCGCGCCCGTCGGGTCCGCGGTGCGCCAGCGCGTCGGTCATCCGACCGAGCGTCGCCTCGTCGGTGTCGAGGCGGCTGCGTCCGTACGCGTAGACGCCGGTGATTCCGCACATCCGGGGAGGGCTCCTAGAGTCAAGCTCGGTCTTGGGCGCCGTAAAGTAGACGCCGCACACGAAGCGCGCCCGCCTCCCTTCAATCGTCACTGCGAGTCGCGGGGGGGGGGGGGGGGGGGGGGGGGGGGGCGGGGG
>JANLTC010000307.1:0-15420 GCA_031362725.1 Deltaproteobacteria bacterium
AAGACCAGTCCGAAAAAGATCCAGCCCGCGCGCGTCGGCTTGAGCCGCCGCGGCGGACGCAACGCCCGACGCAAGCGCGCCCGCAGCGAAGCGCGGCCCGGCCGACCCCGCCCGCGGAGAGGACGCAGGGCGGCGACTAGAGCGGGACGGCGGCGCCGTCCAGAATCTCGCGGATCACCCATTCCGCCTCCTCGGAGGCGGAGCCGCCGACCTCGCGCGGGTCGAGAACGACGCGATGCGCGAGCACGGGGACCGCCAGATCGCGTACATCCTCGGGAATGCAGTAGTCGCGGCCGTCGACGAGTGCCCGCGCCTGGGCGACGCGTCGCAGCGCAACGGCCCCGCGCGGCGAAGCGCCGAGGCTCACGCTCGGGTGCGCGCGCGTGCTGCGGACGATCGCGAGCAGGTACGCAACGAGACCGTCGTCGAACTTCACACGTTCGGCGGCGACGCGCATGGCAAGCAGGTCGTCCGCGTTCAGCACCGCGGCGAGGCGCGGCAGTTCGGTCGCGGCGGGATCGTCACGCAACACGGCGGCTTCGTCGGCAGCATCGGGATACCCGATGCGAAGCCGCAGCAAGAAGCGGTCGAGTTGCGACTCGGGCAGCGGATGCGTGCCGTGATGCTCGACCGGATTCTGCGTCGCTACGACCAGGAACGGCTGCGGCAGGCGATGCATCACGCCGTCGACACTCACCGAGCCTTCCGCCATCGCTTCGAGCAGCGCGGACTGCGTCTTCGGGCTGGCGCGGTTGATCTCGTCGGCGAGCACCACCTGCGCGAAGAGGGGACCGTGCTGGAACGCGAATGCGCCGGTGGCGCGGCCGCCCTGCATCTCCGGCACCGCGGCGCCGACCAGATCGGCAGGCAGCAGATCGCTGGTGAACTGGATGCGCCGAAAGCTCGAGTCGACGGAACGAGCGAGCGCGTGGGCGAGCGTGGTCTTGCCGACGCCCGGCACGTCCTCGATCAGCACGTGACCGCCGGCGACCCACGCCTCCACGCATTGGCGGACGACTTCCGACTTGCCGCGCAGCGCGCGCTCGACGTTCGCGCGCAAACGGCCGGCCAACTCCGCGGCGCGCACGGGATCGAGGGGCGGCAGCGGGGCGTCCGCGGTCGGTGAGGAACGATGCGCCACGCAGCGCTCTTCGGCGCAGTACGCGCTTCTCTCAAGCGAAAGCAAGCCGGCAACGGATCGGCAACTCGGCGGCAGCGCGCGCCGGCAACGCTGCAGGCGCGCAGCGCATGCAACCCGGATCGGCGCGGAGCACGCGGCGCGCGAGCGCAACTCACAAAGGGTTCGTGCGTGCACTCAGCGAGGCGCCGAGGGCCCGTTCGCGAGCGCGGTCCGCGGGTCCGCGGTGGTGGCCGCCGCACGCGCGGAAACGAGGAAGGCCGACAGGTCGCCGCCGAGTGTCTCGAGACGCTGCGACCAGACGGGTAGGTCGCGCTCGTAGGTTCCCGCCAGCGCGAGGCAGGCGTCCTGAAGCTCGATCCGATCGGCCAGCTCGGGCGCCGAACGACTCGCAAGGGGAAGCGCGCGCAGCGCTTCGCGCGCATCACGCTCGAATCGGGCGCGTGCCTGGTGTCGTCCGGCCGTGTCTGGCGTCGCGTAGAGCGCCGCGATCTGCGCGCGCAGCGACGCGAGCACGCCCGCGACTGCGCGCTCGTCCGTGGCGCGTTCGCGGGCATGTTCGGCGCTCGCCGCATCACCGCGCTCTGTGAAGAAGCGCAGCGTCGCCTCCTGACCGACGAAGGTTGCGACGCTCTCGTTGAAGTCGGCGTCACTCGCGACGAACACCGTCGCGTGCACCAGCTCGTGGAGCAGCATCTCGACGAAGGGTCCGGTTCCGTTCTGGAGCATCGGCTCGAGCACGGGGTCGTCGAACCAACCGAGCGTCGAGTACGCCGGTACGGGCACGAGACAGGTGTCGAGCCCGCGCGCGCGCAGCGCGGCCGCCTCGTGTTCCGCCCGCGCGAGATCGAAGAAACCCTTGTAGGGCTGGGTTCCGACCAGCGGGAACCAGAATCCGGCCGGTTCGATCTCGCCCGCGCGCGTTGCGACTAGGGCCGTCACCACGCGATCGCCCGGCCACGCGGCGTAGGCCTCGTACTGCCCGCCCACGCGAAGGCCCAGTCGTTCGGCGTAGCGGCGCAGTTCCGGGACGAGGGCCAGACTCTCGCGCAGCGCGGCAGGCGTCTCGATGTTTGCGACGACCTGATCGATCGGCTCGCGCGCGCGCAAGATCCGCAGCTGACCTTCGGCGAGATGTGCGTAGTAGCAGCCCGGGAGCAGCATGAGCGCGACGACCATCCCGAACGCTTTCGTCTGCGTGCGCATCACAGCCGCGCGCGAAGTCGCCGAGGTGATCGCCGCGGAAGTCTTCGCAGCGGGAGCCAGCGGGCTGGAGGAGCGCGAGAGCGGTGACAGCGTCGTTCTCCTCGTCTACGCGCCGGCGGCAGACGCGGAGCGCGTGCGCGCGGCGGCGCTTGCGACCGCGGGCGCTGCGATCGTGGCCCGCGCGGAGCCGGTCGTTGCGCGCGACTGGCCCGAGACCTGGAAGAACGGGCTCACGCCGATCGTGATCTCGTCGCGTCTGGTGGTGCGACCCCCGTTCGCGGCGCATGCGTTGGCAACCGGCCAATGCGAAGTGGTGATCGATCCGCGCCAGGCGTTCGGCACCGGCGCGCACGGTTCCACGGCGCTGGCGCTCGCGCTGCTCGATGCGCACCTCGTCACGGCACGGGCGGCCCGCGTGCTCGACGTCGGCTCGGGCAGCGGCGTGCTCGCGATCGCCGCGCTGCGTCTCGGCGCGGGGCGCGCACTCGCTTGTGACCTCGATCCGATCGCGGTGCGCGAGACGCGCGAGAACGCCGCTCGCAACGGCGTCGCGGGGCGGCTCGCCTGCTTCACCGGATCGCTCGACGCGCTCGGGCCGCGCGCGAAGGACTTCGATCTGGTCGTTGCGAACGTGATCTCGAGCGAACTGTTGCCAATCCTCGCCGCGTTGGTGGAGCGGGTGTCGGCACACGGTGTCGCGGTGTTCTCCGGACTGCTGGTGGCGGAACGCGAGTCGATCGGTGCCGCGCTCGCTCGCCACGGACTGCGCATCACTGGCGAACGGCGGGAACGCGACCTGCGCAACGACGAGTGGCTCGCCCTCATTGCGATGCGCTGAGGCGGCGCAGCCACGCGTCGAACAACCGCGCCAGCGTGCGGTCGAGGGGGATGCGGGGCGACCAATCGGTGGCGCGACGCAACCGGCTGGCATCGCCGACCGATGGGCGATCGGGCCGATGCCGAGCCGGATCTACCTCGAGTTGCGGCCGCAACCCGGCGTGTTCGATCAGGCCATCGAGCAGCTGCGCGACGCGGACCGGGACACCGGTCGCGATGTTGTAGGCGCCGCGCGGCACCGCGGGATCGAGCAGCCGCACGTACGCGTCGACGACGTCGGCGACATCGAGGAAGTCGCGCACCGTGTCGAGGTTCCCCACGCGCAGCACCGGATCGCGCTTTTCGAGGACCATCTCCGCGAGCTGGCGCGCGAAGCTCGACGCGACGTAGGAATCAGTCTGACCCGGGCCGGTGTGGTTCCAAGGGCGCGCGCGGACCACATCGAGGCCGCTTTCGGCGAATGCTGCGCCGAGCAGGTCGGCCGCCGCCTTGGTGCACGCGTACGGGGAGACGGGCGCGAGCGGCGCGTCCTCGGCAATCGGAGCGCTCGTCGCGGACCCCCCGTAGATCTCGCTCGAGGACACCAGCAGTACGCGCGCATGCGGTGCGTGGCGCAGCGCCGCTCGCAACACATGGAGCGTGCCGAAGTAGTTGACGCGCGCAACCGCCTCGGGATCGGCGTACGAACTCGCCACGGATGCGAGCGCGGCGAGGTGCACGATCGCATCGGGTCGCGCGCCAGCGATCGCGTCGGCGACGGCGGCGGCGTCGCGCACGTCGACCTCGCGGTCCGTGCTGGTCACGTCGTGCCCATCGCGCGCGAGGCGCGGCAGCAGCCACGTTCCGACGAATCCACCGGCACCGGAGACCCAAACCCGCACGGCGCGCAGGCTGCCAGACGCGGGGTCGCTGTGCTACACGCCGACGTCTTGCGAAGCGATTCCACAGCGGCCGTGCTCTTCGATCTGGGTGGCGTGCTCGTGCACCTCGACTACGCCGCCATCGCAGCCGAGGCGGCCAGGCTGGGCATGGCGCTCGACGCCGCTTCGCTGCCGCGCGCCGAAGGGAAAGCGCGCCGCGCGATCGATGCACGCGCGGGCGCGCTCGGCGGCGCTCTCGGCACCGACGCATCGCGTGTACCGAGCTACTTCGACGATCTGCTGGCCGGCGCGGGCGTGGATGGAAGTGCGCGCGCGGAGCTTGTCGCGCGGCTGCAGGCGCACAATCGCGAGCGCAGCCTGTGGCGCGTTCCGTTTGCGTGCGCGCGCGCAACGCTCGAAGCGCTGCGCGAAGCCGGCCTGCGTCTCGGCGTCGTCTCGAACGCCGATGGGCGCGCCGCCGCGATTTTGCATGAGACGGGCCTCGCGGCATCGCTCGACGTGATCCTCGACTCGCACGTCGAGGGGGTCGAGAAGCCAAATGCCGAGATCTTCCACCGCGCGCTCGCGCGACTCGGTGTCCGCGCCGAAGAGTCGATCTTCGTCGGCGACATCGTTTCGATCGACGTGGTGGGCGCGCGCAACGCAGGTCTGCGGCCGGTGTTGCTCGACGCCGCGGGCGCCTACGACGACGCCGACTGCGCCCGAATCGCACGGCCCGGCGAATTGCTCGGTCTGCTCGGTCTCGGACGGGCCGGAGCCGTCGCATGATCGTCGGCGTCGCGGGTCCCTACGGTGCCGGCAAGGGCGAGGTCGTCGAGTACCTGCGCGCGCGTTCCTTCTACGCGCTGTCGCTTTCCGATGTACTGCGCGACGAACTGCGCGCGCGCGGCGAAGACGAGACGCGCGAGCGGATGATCGCGACCGGCAACGCGCTCCGTGCTCGGGGCGGCCCGGGCGCGCTCGCCGAGAAGATCTGCGCGCGCCTGCTGCCCGATCGCAACTACGTGATCGATTCGATCCGGCATCCCGCCGAGGTCGCGACGTTGCGCGCGCAGGGTCGAGGCTTTCGGCTGGTGTGGGTCGACGCGGATCCGAAGCTTCGCATCGAGCGCCTGCGATCGAGGAACCGACCCGGCGATCCGGCATCGCTCGACACGTTGCTCGAACAGGAAGGCCGCGAGCGCAGCGGGGGGGGCGAATCCGCGCAACAGCTCGACGCGGTCGAGGCGCTCGCCGACGTGCGGCTGCGCAACGAGGGCTCGCTGCCGGCGCTGCACGCTGCAGTGCAGGGTGTGCTCGAGGCCAGCACGGGATTCCAGCGACCGAGCTGGGACGCGTACTTCCTCGATGTGGCGAAGGTGGTCGCGTCGCGCAGCAACTGCGTAAAGCGTCACGTTGGTGCGGTGATCCAGCGCGATCGGCGCATCGTCTCGACCGGCTACAACGGCACACCGCGCGGCACGCGTAACTGCAACGAAGGCGGTTGCCCGCGCTGCAACTCGTTCGCCGAGTCCGGCACGCGACTCGACGAGTGCCTGTGCTCGCATGGCGAAGAGAACGCCATCACCCAGGCGGCCTTTCACGGCGTCTCGGTCCGCGAAGCGACGATCTACACCACGTTCTTCCCGTGCCTCTTCTGCACGAAGCTGATCATCAACGCGGGCCTCGCCGAGGTGGTCTACAACGCGTCGTACGCACTGGACGACGTCGCGCGGAAGCTGCTCGAGGAAGCCGGCGTGCGGGTGCGACGCGTGGAACTCGCAGCGCAGTAGCGGTCAGCGAGCGCCGTCGAAGAGGTCGGTGAAGCCCGACGGCTGGTGGGCGCCGATGACCAGTTGCTCGAGGACGCCGATTCCCTCGCGAGCGCCCCAGCGCGCGCGCACCAGTTGCTGGACGTGGAGGAAGCGCGGGTCGAGCGGGTTGCAGTCAGCGAGCTTCCAGTGTTCGGCAGCGACGGCCTCGGGGCCCTTCCAGTTCCCGTGACCCCATTCGGGGTGCAGGTAGCCGATACCGCACATCTGGAAGGTCGCGAGCGGTTCGAGCGCGATCGCGTGGCGCGTGCCGTCGTGGGCGATGAGTGCGATCTCCGCGCGCATCGCGCGTCGCGTGCCGGGCTGCCACTCGATGCGGTGTTCGACGCTGCGCATCGACTGCAACCCGGTCGGGTCCACCAACGATGCGCTCGCATCGCGCAGCAGCGGCACGACGACGCCATTGTCGTGCCAGCGCCGACCGGTGGCGTCTTCGTTGACGTCGAAGTGTGTGCAGACGTCGTCGAATTGAAGGGGCGCCCAGAGCCAGAAGTACTGCGGCGCACTGAGCATCGGCCCCGCCGCCCGCTCGCCGACCGAACGGATGCCCCAGGAGCGATCGCGACAGCCGCGCACCGCGGCGGGCGTCACCGCAATCGATTCGCCACCGGCGCGCAGCGATCCCTCCCAGCTCCCGAACTGCGTGAAGCGGGTCAGGTCCATCAGCAATCGGCCCTGTTCACGGCGCACGAAGCGGGGCTCCTCGACCGCGACGGTGGTGGCGCAGAAACGCAGATCGGCCTCGATGCCCGATTCGTTGGGATCGACGCGCACGCGCAGTGTGCGCAGCGGCTCCTCGATCGCGATGGCGATCGGACCGACGCGCAACGCACCGAGGCCGTCACCTTGTCGCGACGCGTGGACCGCGTACTGGTGACCGCCCTGCACGACGCTGAACGCGGCGTCCACGATCGCGCGGTTGCGGTAGACGCCGAACGCGGCGGCGAAGAACAGCGAGCCATCTCGCGCGTAGCCGTTGAAGAAGAAACGATCGTAGAAGTTGCGATCACCGGTGGCCGGGTGCGCGAGCGGCTCGGGCGTCTGGTGGATCGGGTGATCGTCGAGCGGGTGCAGCATCTCAGCCTCGCGAGATTTCTTCGAGTAGGGACGGTTGCAGCGCGGCGAGATCGCGAATGGCCTGCGCCGCGAGGTGACCGCCGAGAATCGGTCGCAGCGTGTCGGCGCGCTCCGCCGGAAGCGCGTAGAGGTCCGCGAAGGCTTCGGCGAGCGCGTGGCGCAGCGCTGCGACGCGTGCACGCACGGGGCTTGCGGGTGCCTCGGCGAGCCGGCGCTCGATCGCGACGGCGAACGCATCGTCGCCCGCATCGCGCAGTCGCGCCGAAAGCGTCGCGAGTGCCGCGCCGGCCGAGCGCGTTTCCTCTTCTTGCGGTGCGATCGTCGCTTCGACGCGTCCCGCGAGATTGCGCAGCACATCGATCGCGGCCCAGAGCTGACCGCGCGCGGTGCGCGACTCGACATGCGGAATCACCTGCTCGTGCAGCGTGCGCACGACACCTTCGAGCAACGTCTGGGGAGCTACGCGCACGGATCCTCCGGGTCTAGGGAAGCGGCAACCAGCCGCGCAGTGCGGCGAGCAGCGCGTGCAGGAAGGGAAGCTGGTGATCGAAGATGGCCATCCGCAGGTCGCGCGTGCGGCCGTCGGCGAATGCGCGGATGCCGGTCAGCATGATGGCTGCCATCTTCACGACCGCCAACACTTCGAAGTAGCGGAGCGCGGCGCGATCGACCGAGCGTCCCGAGGCTTCTTCGTAGAGCGTCACGAGCTCGTCCGGCGACGCGAGGCAGGCGGCGCGCGGCGTGCCCGCACGCCACAAGTGCGAGACGCACCACGCGACGTCCTCGGTGGGATCGCCGAGATGCGCCATCTCCCAGTCGAGAATTCCGCTGAGGCGCGTCGTCGCGCCGGCCCGTTCGATCAGCCAGTTGCCGAGCCGGTAGTCGCCGTGGAGCAGCACGACATCCCGCGACGCGGGCGGATGGTGCCGCAGCCAGCCGAGCGCTTCGGCGAGGACGGGCTCGACGGCGATTCCACTCGCGGCGATGCGCGCGGCCCAGCGCTCGACTTCGCGCTGCCCCGGCAGAGCGCCGATCGACGGCACGCCGAGGAACGCGAGACCGCGTTCGCGCCAGTCGATCGCGTGCAGGTCGGCCAGTGCGCGCATCACCTGCGGCGCGAGGGCCGCGCGTTCCTCGGCGAGCAGGGGGCCTTCTCCGCTCGCGCCGGCCGCGGGAATCGGAACCTCGCCGGCGAGTCGCTCCATCACATAGAAGGGTCGTTCGAGTACGCTCGGATCCTTCTCGAACCACGGCGTACGCGGCGAGGGCAGCGGATCGTCCGACAACGCGTGCAGCACGCGGAACTCGGGCTCGAGGTCGTACGGTTCGAGCAGTCCGGCGGCGGGTTCACGCTTCAGCACGTAGGACGCGCGCTCGACCCGCGCTCCGTACGAAAGCTCGGCGCGGAACGAGAAGCTCTCCGCCGAGAATCCCTCGGTTTGCGCCTCGACGTCGTGCACGCGAACCGCGTCGGCGTCGGGCAGGCGCGCCGCGAGGAATCGTTCGAGACGCGGCGCGACGTCGTTCATCGGGCCGCCCCGATCGCTGCGTCGCCGCAGAGGGCGGCGAACAGTTCGCGTACCTGGCGTTCGGTGTCGGTGCGGGCGCCGCCGTTGTCGATCACGTGGTCGGCGAGCGCGCGCTTCTCGTCGATCGGCAGCTGCGCGGCGATGCGCGCCTCGGCTTGCTCCCGGGTGCAACCGTCGCGCGCCACGGTTCGTTCGATCTGCACCGTGCGCGGGGCGTAGACGAGCACGGTGGCGTCGGCGCCGCCGCGCGCGGCAGCGCGATCGCGCGGTCGGGTCTCGAAGAGCAGCGGAATGTCCAGCACGACGAGCGGCGCGCCGCTGCGGCGCGCGGCCTCGCTGCGGCGCGCCATTTCAGCGCCGACACGCGGATGCATGATGGCGTTGAGACGTTGGCGTCGGGACGGGTCGCGGAAGACGAGATCGGCGACCCGAGCGCGATCGAGCGCGCCACTCGGGCCGAGGACGTCCGTGCCGAGCGCCTCGGCGATCTCAGCGAGCACCGCCGAGCCGGGCGCTTGCAGCTCGTGGACGATCGCGTCGGCGTCGATCACGACGGCACCGAGCTCGGCAAGCAGCCGAGACACCGTGCTCTTGCCCGTGCCGATTCCGCCGCTGAGTCCGATTACGCGTGTCACGCGCTTTCCCGCGCTCCCACTCGAGGAAACGGAGCGCACGCGATCGCCGCGTCGTTCTCGTTTCCGGCGCACCCTATCCCACCGCTGTGGGTGGGGCTATCGCGTCGCGATCGACGCCGGAAGCCAAGGGGCTGCCAACATGGCAGCAAGTGGCCGCGGCGGCACTCGCGCTCGGTGTGGGTGCCGCTAGTCGAGCAGGTCGCGCGGGTCGGCCGCCATCACGCAGTTCTTGCCGGCAGCCTTGGCGCGATAGAGCGCGCGATCCGCTGCGTGGAAGAAGCGCTTGCGGTCGCCCGCGAACTCGGCGACGCCGATCGAGATCGTCATTTGCATCGGCACGAGACCGCCGGGCAGCATGAAGGTTGTTTCCGCAACCGCGGTGCGGACCTTCTCGGCGAGGAAGAGCGCGCCATCCAGGTCGGTGCCGGTGGCAAGCACCACGAACTCTTCGCCGCCATAGCGCGCGAGGATATCGGACTCGCGCACCGACTCGTTCAGCACGCGGGCGATGCGCATCAGCAACGCGTCGCCTTCGGCGTGGCCGCAGCTGTCGTTCAATCGCTTGAAGTCGTCGATGTCGGCGAGCAGGATCGCGAGCGGGTCGCCGCTGCGCGAGACCCGCTTGATCTCGCGCGTGAGTGACTCCTGGAAGTAGCGATGATTGTGGAGCTTCGTGAGTCCGTCCGTGATCGAAAGCTGTTCGAGCACTTCGTTGGCGCGTTGCAGCTCCTCGTTCTGCTCGCGGAGCTGGCGATGTTGGTGGTCGAGTTCGTCGCGGTTGCGACGGAGCTGACGCGCCATGTCGTTGAAGGTTCCGGTCAGCAGACCGATCTCATCGTGGGTCTGCGTGTCGGGGACCTCGACTTCGAGCTCGCCTTGCGAGATCCGCCGCGCGCCTTCGGATAGCGCTTCGAGCGGACGCACGATCTTGGCGGTGATCTCGTAGGCCAGGAAGCTGAAGACCAGGATGATCGTGAGGTCGATCACGAAGACTCGCGTCACGACGGAGAATACCGGTGCGAACGCCGCCTCGAGCGGCTGCGCCACGACGACGCCCCATCCGAGGAAGGGCAACGGGCCGAACGCGCCAATTCCGCGTCGACTCTGTGGCGTGCGAAACTCGACGACCGCAGCGTGCGGACCGCGCCGCAGGAAAGCGGTGGGGAAGGCTTCGAAGCGAATCGCCTCCGGCGCCGTACTGCTGGCGAGCACCTGACCCGCCGAATCGACCAGGTAGAGCTGCGCGTCCTCCGGCCCGCGCGCTGCGTCGAGGTGCGCGGCGAAAGGTTCCGCGGCGAATATGCCGTGCAGGGTGCCGAGCTGTGCACCCGCGTCGTCGCGAAGCGGTGTCGATGCGACGAGGTGGCCGGCGATGCCGCGCAGGCTCGGCTCACGGGTGGCTTGCAGGTCACGGATCAGGTGCGCCGGCAGACCGGCCGCGCTGGCCGAGGCCACGGTGCCACCGTGCGCGTCGGTGACGACGAGTCCGTCGAATGGACCCGACCCGTCGAGGGCGCCGGCGAGGGCAGTCTCGGCAGCCTCTCGCGTGTCGCGCGCCCCCTCACTCGTGCGGCGCAGGTCGGAGTTGCGGGCCAGGCGCACGAGACGGGCCTCTGCGTCTCCCACCCACACGCCCAGGCGCTGGGTGCCGCGCTCCGCCAGGATCGGATACGACGCATCGAGGTGGGTGCGCAGGAACGCGTACGTGGCGTGTACCGAGATCCAGCTCACGATCAGCGCGGTGACGAACGTCGAGGAGAAGACGAAGAAGATGATCTTCGTCGCCAAGCTGTCGCGCGGTTGACGGCGTAAAGCCAGCGTGGAATCCGACATCCGAAAGCGCACCCCGCAGCTTCGAAGTATCGACCGCGGAGTCGCTGCGCTTGACCCACGGCTGCGCCCACGGCCGGAGCCGGCCGGAATCGCGTAACTGGGCGCGATGGCGATCGAATCGGCTCGTTTTCGGTTTGCGGCCTCGAAACCCCTCTGATATGGTGCGCGAGCAATTTCAGGGGTTTAGGCGATCTCTCGCTTCTCGGTCTCGCTGCGGTCGATGGTTTCGCCGATCCGAGACCGCCACTTGGGCCGCCGCAACCCACTGGTTCGAGCGCCCCTGGCCTTGGTCCCACAGCGTCGCGCGGTCTTTCCCGACTCCCCGCGGCGGAGGCAGCGATGAGTCAGTCCCGCGAAGCCAGCTCGCCGGCCGCGGCTGCCGAGGCCACGGCGGAACTGGCGCGGCTTCGCGCCGAGATCGATCGGATCGATCACGCGCTGCTGGAACTGCTCAACCAACGCGCCGAGCTGGGCCGCTCGGTCGGGGCCTTGAAAGAGCGCAGTGGGATGCCGGTCTATTCCGCCGCACGCGAGCGGGACCTGCTCGCCGGGCTGGTCCGCGCCAATCCCGGCCCGTTCCCGAACGCCGCGATCGAGCCGGTGTATCGCGAGATCATTTCCGCGACGCGCTCGCTCGAGCGGCGTTTGCGCATCGCCTTTCTCGGTCCGGAAGGAACCTACAGCCATCTGGCCGCGCGCCGACACTTCGGCGAAGCCGCGGAACTGGTACCGACGGCGACGATCGGCGACGTCTTCGCTGCGGTCGAACGCGGCCAGGCCGAGCTGGGTGTCGTGCCGGTCGAGAACACCACAGAGGGCGTGGTGACACAGACGCTCGACGCGTTCGTCGGCTGCGAACTGACGATCTGCGGCGAGGTCTTGCAGCGCATCTCGCATCACCTGCTCTCTCTCAGCGGACGTCGCGAAGACGTGAAGCGGGTCGCTTCGATCGGGCAGGTGCTCGCGCAATGCCGGATCTGGCTGGAGCGCAATCTGCCCGGCGTCGAGCGCGTCGAGACGGGGAGCAGCGCGGCGGCGGTCCGGCTGGCCTCCGAAGACCGGGGTGTCGCCGCGATCGGCAGCGCGCTTGCGGCGGCGGTGTACGGGCTCGCGGCGATCGAGGCAGGGATCGAAGATCGTCGCGACAACACCACGCGCTTCCTGTTGCTCGGTCGCGAGGCGCCTGCGCGGAGCGGACGGGATCTGACTTCAGCGGTATTCACGGTGAGCAAGGCGCAGTCCGGTGCGCTCCACCGATTGCTCGATCCGTTCGCGCAGTGCGGTGTCAATCTGTTGTCGATCCAGTCGCGACCGATGCCCGGCAAGCCGTTCGAGTATCTGTTCTTCCTCGACATGGAAGGGCACCGCGACGACGCTGCGGTCGCGCGTGCACTCGGCGCGGCAGCCGCGACCGCGTATTCGCACCGCGTGCTGGGCTCGTTCCCGCGGGCGACGGCTTCGGAGGCATCTCCACCGTGACGATCGCGAAGCGCGTGAAGCCGTGGATCGCCGCGCTCGCCCCGTATCAACCGGGCAAGCCGATCGAGGAACTGGAACGCGAACTCGGCATCTCCGACGTGGTCAAGCTCGCGTCGAACGAGAACCCGCTCGGGCCGTCGCCGCGTGCGATCGAAGCGGTACAACGCGCGCTCGCAAACGTGCATCGCTACCCGGATGGCGCGAACTTCGCGTTGCGATCGAAACTGGTGCAGAAACTCGGGGTCGCACCAGAACAACTCGTCTTCGGCTGCGGCGCGGACGAGTTGCTCGAGCTGATCGCAAAGTCGTTTCTCGGTCCCGGCGACGAAGCCGTATTCGCGTGGCCGTCGTTCGCGATGTATCCGATCGTCACCAAGGGCATGGGGGCGACGCCTGTCGCGGTTCCGCTCGATGCCGATCTCGTTCACGATCTCGACGCGATGACCGCGGCGATTACCGAGCAGACGCGTGTCGTGATGGTCTGCAACCCGAACAACCCGACCGGAACCAGTGTCGGTGCCGCCGCCTTCGATCGCTTTGCCGCGAGCCTGCCCGACGACGTCGTTCTGCTGATCGACGAAGCCTACATGGACTTCGCCCGCCGCCCGGATTTCCCCGACGCACTCGCCTGCGTGGCGCGCCGACCGGGCACGGTGACGATTCGCACGTTCTCGAAGATCGCGGGCCTTGCTGGATTGCGCATCGGCTACGCCGTCGCGGATCGCGAGCTGGCCGGCTATCTCGAACGGGCGCGCCATCCATTCAACGTGAATCTGCTGGCCGAGGCCGCTGCCGTCGCCGCGCTCGACGACGACGAGCATTTCGATCGCACGGTCCGCCAGAACACCGAGGGGCTCAGCTACCTGCGTCGCGAGCTGGGCGCGCTCGGCATCGAGACCTGGCCGAGCGAAGCGAACTTCGTGCTCGCGAAGCCGGGCCCCGGAACCTACGAGTGGCTGCTGCGCGAGGGCGTGATCGTCCGGCCGCTGGTCGGCTTCGGGATGCCCGACCACGTGCGCATCACGGTCGGACGACCCGAGGAGAACGAGCGCCTCGTGAAGGCGTTGCGGCGCAGGGTCGAAGAGGGGCGCCGATGAGCGACCGCTTCGAGCCGATCGAGCGACTCGCCGTACTCGGTCTCGGACTGCTCGGCGGCTCGGTCGCGTGGGCGGCGCGCGAGCGCGGACTCGCGCGCGAGGTCATTGGTTGTGGACGGCGCGAGGCGCCGTTGCGCGACGCTCTGGCTCGCGGCCTCGTCGACCGCATCGAAGTCGATCCGGCTGCGGCAGTCGAGGGGGCCGACCTGATCGTGCTGGCCACGCCGGTCGGGGCGATGGCGACGGTGCTGCGGGCGGCCTCGGAGGGATTGCGCAGTGATGCGCTGGTGACCGATGTCGGCAGCGTGAAATCGATGCTCGCCGAGACTCTGCCCGGGCTCGTCCCGCCCGGGGTCGTCTACATCGGCGCGCATCCGATGGCAGGGAGCCATCAGAAAGGGCCCGATCACGCGCGACCCGATCTCTTCGAGGATGCCACTTGCGTGCTCACACCGACCGCCGGCGACTCTGAGGCGGCCGTAGCGCGGATCGAGGGCTTCTGGACCGCGCTCGGAGCGCGGGTCGTGCGGCGCGATCCGACGATCCATGACATCGAGGTGGCGTGGATGAGTCACGTTCCCCATGCTCTCGCCTTCGCCTTCGCGCGGGCCCTCGGTGATGCACCGCCGAGCGCAGGCGAGGTGGCGGGTTCCGGCTTTCGAGACTTCACGCGAATCGCCCACAGCGATCCGGAGTTGTGGGCGGAAATCCTTGTCGCGAATCGCAAGGCGGTCCAGGGGCCGCTCGCGCGCGTAGCGGAGCGGCTCGGAGACCTCGCACGAGCGCTCGAGACCGGTGACATCGACACGCTGGACCGTTGGATCGCCGAGGCGCGAGCGCACCTCGACGCATCGATGAACGAGAACGACAGAATCGCGCCCGATCCGATGAGGCCAGGGGGCCTCGCGGCGAAGGCCACAACCCGAAAACCTGACCGCGCATAGCGCGCGGGCAAGGGAGCATCGAACAACCGCATGACCGATCGGCAAACCACACAATCCACCGGGGGCGAGAGCTTCGCCGAGCTCTTTGCCACCAGCGAGCGAGCGATGAAGGAGGGCGAGGTCGTACGCGGCACCGTCCTCGGGATCGACGGCGAGAACGTCCATGTGGACGTCGGCTTCAAGTCGGAAGGCTTGATCCCGCTCTGGGAATTGATGGACGACAACGGAAAGGTGCTCGTCAAGCCGGGTGACATCCTCGACGTCCTGATCGAGGAAGTCGAGGACGCGGACGGGCGCATCGCCCTCTCGAAGGAGAAGGCGGACCGCCTGAAGATCTGGGATGAGATCAGCCGCGCTTTCGAGGCCGACGAGTCCGTCGAGGGACACATCGTCTCGCGCGTGAAGGGCGGCCTCTCCGTCGACATCGGCGTGAAGGCGTTCTTGCCGGGGTCGCAAGTCGACCTGCGACCGGTGCGCAATCTCGAGTCGCTGATCGGGGAACGTCTCGCCTTCAGGATCATCAAGTTCAACAAGCGCCGCGGCAACATCGTGCTGTCGCGCCGCGCGCTGCTCGAGAAGGAACGCGCACGCCAGCGTACCGAGACACTGACGACCCTCGAGGTCGGTCAGATCGTCGACGGCGTGATCAAGAACCTCACCGACTACGGTGCGTTCATCGATCTCGGCGGCATCGACGGTCTGCTCCACGTGACCGACATGTCGTGGGGTCGCGTGAACCACCCGAGCGAGATCTTCCAGGTGGGCGACCAGATCAAGGTCAAGGTGCTGAAGTTCGACCCGGAGTCCGAGCGCGTGTCGCTCGGCCTGAAGCAGATCCAGCCGGATCCGTGGGTCGATGCGGCGCACAAGTACCCGATCGGGAAGCGCGTGCGCGGCAAGGTGGTTTCACTGGCCGACTACGGCGCGTTCCTCGAGCTCGAAGCGGGCATCGA
>JANLTC010000341.1:0-11228 GCA_031362725.1 Deltaproteobacteria bacterium
GCGTCGACGCTGCCGCCGTAGCAGGAGAGCGCATCGGCGCGAAGTGTGTCGATGACGATCAGCAGCAGGTTCGGTTTGTCGGCGAGCGCGGCGGGAACCGCGGGCGGTGTCGGCGGCGCAGCAGCGCTCGGATAGAGCGCACGACCGGCGATCGCAGCGCCGCCGATGACGATCACGCCCAGCAGCAGCGCCGGAATCGCACCGAAGAGTCGGCCGATGCCGCCACCAAACAGCCGCGGTCCGAGCAGGAAGAGCAGCAGCGCGACGACTCCCGCGACGCCGAGAACGGCCGCCAGCACCGGCAGCGGCGGCATCTGTTCGTGGTAGACGTCGCGCCGGATCCGGAACATCCCGACCATCAGCGCCGGAAGGACGCCGAGCACGAGCAACACGAGGCTCGCCGTCCAGCCGCGGATCTCGCGGCGTTCCATCGGCAGCACGCCGAGCACCACGCCGCCGACGAGCCCGCCGAGTCCGAGCAGCAGCGCGTATGCAAAGGGTCCGTACCAGAGCACCTGGTGATCGGCGCCGAGTCCTTCGCGCGCAATCACGAGCGTCTCGATCGCGCCGACCAGCAAGCCGGCGATGATACCGGCGCCGAGTCCGGTGTAGGCCGCGGCGCCGACGCGTGCGGCGAGACCCGGCACGTCGCCGGCCGGCCGTGCGGCGTGGCGGGCTCGATCCTCATCGGTCTCGAGCGACACCGCGGCGCGTGCGGCCGCTTCGTAGTCCACCTGGACGCCGTCGACGCGGCAGTACGCGGGCTTGTAGTCGGCGGGGCGCAGCCACCAGAAGAAGCCGCCGAACAGCGTCAGCGCCTCGGCGGCCCAGAAGCCGAGCGCGGCGGACACGATCGACGCCGCCGCGCCGATCTCCTTGTGGAGCAGTACGTACTGCGCGGCTTCGCGAATGCCCTCGCCCGCGATCGTGAACGGAGAAACCACCGTCGCGAAGATCTGGATCGACGAGCCGAACACGATCGGCCAGAACTCGGGACTGGCGGCGCCGGCTGCGTGGGCGGTGAAGTAGTACATCGCCGCCGTCGTGAAGTGCACGACGAACGAGAGGCCGAGCGCGAACAGCACCAGCATCTTCTTGTCGCGATAGGCCGACGCCGAGTGCGCGATGCGCATCACGATGCCTTCGAGGCGCGCCTTGCCGGGAATCGGCAGCCGCAGCAGCAGCCACTGCACGAGGCCCGGGAACCAGAGCACGGCCAGCAGCGCGCCGACGAGAGCGAGCGAGACCGGCACGGTGATCGCCGCGACCATCGGTCCGTTCGCGCCGAAGATCTTGATGCCGAACGGCAGTGCGACCAGGAACGACAGGAAGATGCCGAAGACGCCCATCACCTTTTCGATCGCGGTGGTGGCCGTCACTTCGACGGTCTTGCCGCTGAAGCGCGCGGCGTCGTAGAGCTTGTAGCCGTCGAGGCCGGCCGTGCTCGGCAGGAAGGTTCCGATGAAACGGCCGATCAAGAACGACCCGAAAATGTGACGGAACGGAAAGTCGATGCCCTGCCCGCGCAGTAGCACCGTCCAGCGGTACATCGACGCGAGGATGCCGATGAACTTGACGCCCGCCGCGAGCCCGCAGAACACGAAGAAGGTGCGCGCGTCCATCAGCTGGATCTGCGCGAGGATCAGCCGCCACGCTGCCACATGGGTGGCATCCTTGGGAACCTGGCCTGCGAGATGCAGCATCTCGATCTGCGCCGGATCCATCTTCACCTGGTGATCGAGCAGCAGCCAGAAGGCGCGCACCGTCACCCAGGCCTTCAGCACGTTCAGGATCCGGCCGCGCCACGGTTGCGGCGCGAATCGCGAGACCGCGATCGCGAGCAGCGCGACGACGAGGATCTCGACGAGAATCAGCATGCGGGTACCTCGGGCAGGGAAAGATCGTTCGGGGCATCGCTGCCCGGTGCGAATCCCCTTGCGTGGGTGCCCGGGAAGCCCGGTAGGGTACGGGAGCGAAGCGGCCCCGCCACCACTTGCGTGGCTGCCCGCTGATCGACGGCGCCGGGTGCCGACGCTCGATGCAACGCTGCGCATGCATTGCGCCGCGGCTGCATGCGCGCGACGACATGACAGCTGCGTCACGCGCGCACGGTTCACCCCACCCGATAGCGCGCCGATAGCGTCTCCATGCCTCGCGCGACGGGGCGAGGAGGGGACATGAACAAAGACATCTTGTTGCTTGGCGCAAACGCGCCGGACATGGAACTGTTGCGCACACGACTGGTGCGCATCGGCTATCGCGTCGTGCCGGCGAAGACGCCCGAGCAGGCGCACACCTTCCTGCGCGTCGCAGGGACACGGATCGGCGCCGTGATCGTTCCGTCCGAGATGCCGGTGATGAACCTGCGCGCCGCGCTCGACTTCTTGCGGCGACTCTCACCTGCGGCTCCGCTGACGTTCCTGGGTGCGGGACGCGAGCCCGGCGCCGAAGGCCGCCAGCGACTGCGCAGTGCTGGGATCCAGATCCCGATCTTCGATCCGCTCGATCTCCACACGCTGCGGTTTCAGGTGAACCGCGCGCTCGCGACAGGGCGACCCACGCATCGCCACCGCACGACGCTGCGCGCGCCGGCCGATTGGCCGGTCGTCGCCAAGTCGGGAGTCCGTCAGAAGGAGGGGCGTATCTATTCGATCTCGGCGTCGGGCGCCTATCTGTCGATCGCGCAGCCGTGGATGGTGAAGGCGCCAGTCGAAGTTCGCCTCGCGATGCCGAGCGGCGACTCCGTGCTGGCGTCGGGCCGCGTCGTGATGACGAACGTGCCCGGCAACGTGATGAAGCGCAATCTGCCGTTCGGCATGGGCGTGCACTTCGATCAGGTCGACGAGCAGTCGTCGGTCGCGCTGCTCATCTACGCAGAAGAGCGAAGCCGAGCTCTCTGTCTTTGATCCGCCGCGCGACGCCGATCGTGCGCTACTTCGGGGGCTCCGATACCGGCAGCGTCGCGGGTTCTTCCCCGGCGAGAATCTGCCGGCGTTTCGCCTGGTAGTCGCCTTCGGTCAGCTCGCCGCGTCGCCGCGACTCTTCCAGATCCGCCAGCGCCCGCAGGCTCTCGGGCGAGACACCTTGCGGCGGCACCGGCGCGCCTGTTGCGGGCTCGACCGGCAGCGCCACTTCCTCACCGCTGTCCATCAGCACGGTGCGGCGCACGACCTGCCCGCCGGGTCGCACATGGAGCGCGCCCGAATCCTTGAAGAGCGGGTCGCGCCAGTTCGCGGTGACCAGCTGACTGCCCTCGGCCGCGATGCCTTCACTCGGCACCGCGCGGGTCTTGCCGACGACCTCATCGACCGTCGGTTCGGGCAGCGAGTCGTTCGTACTCTTCTTCTCTTTCGGAACCGGCCAATCGAGATGGCCGAGCTTCACGAAGAGTTTGTCGTCCTTGTTCCAGACGATGAGGCTGGTCAGATAGTCCTGCGTGAAAACGGCGATGTTGCGCTTGCGTTCGGTCGCCATCACGAGGATTTCCTGCGACGGGTCTGCCTTCGCGAGCGCACGCGCGATGCCTGCGCCGATCGGATAGAGCAGTTCCGTCGGGATCGCGGGCTGGCGTTCGGGCTTGTCGCCTTTGCGCACTTCGATGCGGGCGAGCAGGTTGGTGAGGCGCACCGGCGCGACCACGACCGGTTGCGTAAATCCGCGGTCGATCGGTTTGCCGCCCTTCGACTCGTAGCGCAGGAAGACCTCGACGTTGTTCTCGCTGAAGACCGGAAGCTTCACGACCTTGGTCATGCAGCCGCTAGCGGTGAGCAGCGTCGCAACGAGTGCGAGCACGCTCGCGAGTTTCGGTCCGGCCTCATGGATTCTCGCCGCTCGCCGTTGGATCGCTACGCGGGAAACGCGCTCGGTACCCACTCGTTGTTGGCTCGCTACGCGGGAGACACGCACAGTGCTCGCCACCTCGGGTTCCTCCGTCTGCGATCAAGAAGCGCGGGTGGGCTCGCCTCGAAACCCGCCGACCACCATCGGCAGGGCGGCCAACGCAGCGAGCACGAGGACGCCCTGGAGCGCGAGACCCTGCCAGGTCGGGTAGATCCCCAACCACTCGATGCGGAAGAGTGACACGGACGTGGCCGGGATCCAGCCCGCCTCTTGCAACGCGGCGATCCCGTGGCCGGCGAGCACGATCGCAAGGCCGTAGAGCAGCAACGAAGAGGCGGCGAAGAAGCGGCGCATCGGCAGTCGCTGGCCGAAGCGGAACACCGTTGTCGCGAGAACTGCAAGCACTGCGGCGCCAGCGCCGATGCCAGCGAAGAGTGGCCCCGTGCCCGCGGGTCCAGCCTGGGCCGCGAGCGCCTGGTAGAAGAGCACCGTTTCGAAGCACTCGCGGTAGACCGCGATGAAGGTCAGCAGCGCGAGCATTCCGAGCGAGCCGCGCGTCAGCGCGGAGTCGAGGCGGTCGCCGAGAAAGGACTGCCAGCGCGCCGATTCGGTCTTCGAGAGCAGCCAGTAGCTGACATAGAACAGGATGGCGGTGGCGGCGAGAGCCGAGACGCCTTCGATCACTTCGCGACTCGCGCCGCTCATCGAGACGACGCGCGACGCGATCCACCAGGTCGCCGCGCCTGCGACCAGCGCGGTGATCCAGCCTGCGTGGACGAAGCGCAGCGCATCGCGGCGACCGGCGCGCGCGAGCACACCGATGATCGCCACCACCAGCAACACCGCTTCGAGGCCCTCGCGCGCGAGGATCGTCAGCGCGCCGACGAAGACGGCCGTCGGGCCAAGGCTGTCGCCCGCGAGTCGCTGCTCGGCACGCGCGAGCCCGGCTTCGAGCGAACGATGGATCGCCGACACTTCTGCGGGCTGGCGTCCTTCGCGCAGCGCCGCGCGGTAGCGCATGTACTCGGCTTCGACGTCGTTGCGCAGCGCGGCATCGACGACGTTCAGCGCCGGCTCGGCATGTTCGAAGCCGTCGAGGTAGGACGAGATGGCGAGATCGAGCGCGCGCTCGGGTTCGCCACGCTGGAATGCGGCGAGCGACTGCGTGAGGCGGCTCTTCGCCACCTCGAGCGGCAGATCGCCGGACCGCAGCACCTCGGGATGCGCACGCAAATACGCAAGCAGCGCTTCGTCCCCGGCGTCGCCCGCCGCAAGCTCGGCGATCGAGCGGTGCGTGAGCGTCGCGAGATCGGGGACGTGCGCGATCGCGGCGTCGCGCTGGCCATCGAGCATGGCCTTGCCGCGCGCGATCTCGGTCTCTGTGAAACCGAGCGAACCGACGTAGTAGGCGAGATCCCAGCGCGACGCTTCATCGAGTTGCTCTGCGAAAGCCAGCATGCTCGTGCCAGCGAGGCCATAGGTGATCGTGCTGAACAGCGCGAACGGCGAGAGCGCGAGCAGCCGGTCGCGCTCGTGGAAGTTGCGCGGCGGCGGGTCGAGCGCCTTCCCGGCCGGGCCGTCACCGAGGCCCGTCGCACCGTGGCACGGCGCGCAGGTGGTGGCGTATTGCGCGCGCCCGTTCGCGACGTCCGGCGTGCGCGGCGGGATCGCGCGCACCCCAAAGCGCTCGCGGACGCTGAACGCCAGCTCGCGTGCCTGCTTCGACACGATGTCGCCGGGCTCGCGGTCGCGGATCGCGGCCGCGAAGTGCGCGAGCGCAATGGCGAGCGCGTCGCCATCCGCGATGCCGAGCGCAGCGAAGTTCGAGCGGATCTGCGCTGTGAATTCGAGCTGTTCGGCGTACTCGAGTTCGTTCACGACCTCTCCATCGCGCACGGTGCCCGGGTAGTCGGCGGCCAGGTATTCGAGCAGATGGGTCGCGCGGCGGGCCTGGTCTTCAGAAGACGGGGGGGAGGCAGCACCGGCCGAGGGCGATCCGAGCGGGCCGAGAACGAGGGCAGCGCAGAGGAGGATGGGACGGGCGAAAAAGCGAGCAGGTTTCGGCACGGGATCGGCCACCTCGACTCCGAGATCGCGGCGGCGCCGGACCTGGACGAAATTGAAAACCGAATTCAATTTAGCCGATTGGTGGGATAAGGTAGTGGGACAAGGTAATGGGTGGTTCGGGATTCGAGCGCCGCGCTAGTAGTCCCAATCTCGTTCGCCGCGGAGTTGGCGGCTCAGCAGCAGCTTTACGCCCTCGCGGGGATCGACCTTGCCTTCGAGCAGCAGCCGCACGCCTTCCGCAATCGGCAGCTCGACGCCGACTCGCTCGGAGAGCTGGCAGGCCGCGTAAGTAGTCCGGACTCCCTCCGCAACCTCTCCAAGTTCCTCGAGAATGTCCGCCAGCGTGCGGCCCGCGCCGAGCGCGAGACCGACGCGCCGGTTGCGCGAGAGGTCGCCGGTGCAGGTCAGCACCAGGTCGCCCATGCCGGCGAGACCGAGGAAGGTGAGCGGGTTCGCGCCGAGGCGGACGCCGAGTCGGGTGATCTCGGCGAGGCCACGGGTCATCGTCGCGGCGCGGGCATTGAGACCGAGGCCGATCCCGTCCGAGATGCCCACTGCGATCGCGATCACATTCTTCAGCGCGCCGCCGATCTCGACGCCGATCACGTCGGTTTCGGAGTAGCAACGGAACCACGGGCAGGAGAGGTAGTTCTGCACCGCGATCGCGTACGCCTCCTCGCGGCAGGCGACCGTCACGACCGTGGGCTTGTGCTCCGCAACTTCCCGCGCGAACGAGGGTCCCGACAGCACGGCGATCCGCGGGTGATGCACGGCGGGCAGCGCCTCGGCGATCACTTCGTCCATCGTCTTGCCCGTGTCGAGCTCGATACCCTTCACGGCCGAGACGAGGATTGCCTCCGCGGGTAGCGAGGCGGCGGCGCGAGCCATCACGTCGCGCACCGCGTGGCTGGGTACCGCGATGATCACCATCTCGCAGTCGGCCAGCGCTTCGGCGAGATCCGTCGTGGGCCGGATCGTCGCCGGCATCGCCACATCTTTCAGGAATCGCGGATTGCGACGGTCACGCGCGATCGCGTCGATCAGCGCCGCGTCGCGTGCCCAAAGCGAAACGTCGTGACCGCGATCCGCACAGAGGATCGCGAGGCAACTCCCAAAGCTTCCAGCCCCGAGCACGGCAACCCGTACCGCCATCACCCGACTCTACCAGCTTTCGGTCTTGATCGGCCTACAGGCCGCGGCTAGGTTCCGCCCGCCTTTTCGCGGGAAATCGGGACCTTAGGGTCCGTTGCAGTTTTCGTTGCGGAGATCGCGCAGGGATCGGGGTGAGGGGGGGAGATGCTCGCGGAATACACGGGCGCCGTCGTGATCCTGCTGATCTCGACCATCCTGGCCGGCGCGCTGCTCTCGATCCATCTGCTGGTCGGGCCGAAACGGCGCTTCGCCGAGAAGAACGAGCCGTTCGAGTGTGGCGAGCGACAGATCGTGTCGCCGCACCAACGCTTCTCGGTCAAGTTCTACATCGTCGCGATGTTATTCATCCTGTTCGACGTGGAAGCCGTCTTCATCTACCCGTGGGGCGCCTTGTTCACCGAACTCGGTTGGTTCGGTTTCGTCGAGATGGCGACCTTCATGCTGATGCTCGGCGGCGGACTGGCGTACGTGTGGATGAAGGGCGCGCTCGAATGGTGATCACGAGCCAGACCCGCGCGCAGATCGACGCCGAGATCGCGAAGTACCCACAGAAGCGCGGCGCGCTGTTACCGGCTCTGCACCTGGTGCAGAAGCAGGCCGGCTTCATCGCGCCCGAAACCGCGCGCGAGCTGGCGGCGATTTTCGAGATCCACCCGATCCAGGTGATGGAAGTCGTCACGTTCTACAACATGTTCTACGACCGCCCACAGGGTCGGCACCACGTCTACGTCTGCACCAATCTTCCCTGCTCGCTGCGCGGCGGGCGCAATCTGCTGCACGAACTCGAGCAGCACCTCGGCATCGAGGCCGGCGAGACCACGAAGGACGGCCGCGTGACGCTCGGCCACGAGGAATGTCTCGGCGCCTGCGCCTGGGCGCCGATGCTGCGCGTCGGCGCGACCTATCACGAAAATCTCGATGCCGATGCCGCCAAGCGGATCGTCGACGCCCTCGAGTAGCGCGTGCAGACGGTTCCCTTCGTCACCAGCTACCTGACCGAGCATTTCGGCGACGACGACTACGCGACACTCGCTGGCTATCAGCGTCGCGGCGGCTACGAGGCGGCGAAGAAGGCGCTCATCGAGATGAGCGCCGAGCAGATCGTCGAGGTGATGAAGGGCTCCGGGCTGCAAGGTCGCGGCGGCGCGGGCTTCGGCACCGGCATGAAGTGGTCGTTCATGCCGAAGGGCAACGACAAGCCGAAGTACCTGGTCTGCAACGCCGACGAATCGGAGCCCGGCTCGTTCAAGGATCGGCTGCTGATGGAGCGCGCGCCGCACCAGATGCTGGAAGGGATCCTGATCGGCGCGAAGGCGACCCGGGCCGAGACGACCTTCCTCTACATCCGCGGCGAGTACGCGCTCGCGGCCGCCATCATCGAACGTGCCATCGAGGAGTGTCGCAGCGCGGGCATCCTCGGCGCGAATTGCCTCGGCAGCGGCTTCGCGCACGACGTCATCGTCACGCGCGGTGCGGGCGCCTACATCTGCGGCGAGGAAACCGGGCTGCTCGAATCGCTCGAAGGCAAGAAGGGCCAGCCGCGCAAGAAGCCGCCGTTTCCGGCGCAGTTCGGCGCGTTCGGCATGCCGACCACGGTGAACAACGTCGAGACCTTCTCGCACGTCCCGCACATCATCAAGAACGGTGCGGCCTGGTTCAAGGGTTTCGGTACCGAGAAGAGTCCCGGTACGACCATCTTCGGTGTCTCCGGCCTCGTGCAGCGGCCGGGTCTCTACGAACTGCCGCTCGGCACGCGTCTCGACGAGATCGTCTTTCAGCACGCCGGCGGGCCGCTGCCCGGTCGCAAGGTGAAGGGCGTGATTCCCGGCGGCATGTCGATGCCGATCCTGCCCGTGTCACAGCTCGACGTGCCGATGGCGAACGAGTTCCTGAAAGAGCGCAAGACGATGCTCGGCACCGGCGGCGTAATGGTGCTCGACGACACCACCTGCATGGTGCGCGTCGGCTGCGTCATCACGTATTTCTTCCGCGACGAATCGTGCGGTCAGTGCACGCAGTGTCGCGAGGGCACCGGCTGGCTCGAGAAGATCATGCAGAGAATCGAGCGCGGGGCGGGATCGCTCGCCGATCTCGACATCCTGCTCGATGTTGCAGGCAAGATGGAAGGCCAGACGATCTGCGCGTTCGCCGACGCCGCCGCGTGGCCGGTGCAGGGGTTGCTGCGCCACTTCCGCGAAGACTTCGAAGCGCACATCACGCACGGCAAATGCCCCTTCCCGCAGAGCTTCGAGTTATGAGCCGCAGGCTCATCGCAAGCACGCTCGGCGCGCGCGCAGCGAACTGCAGGCGAGCGGAGTCATAAGGCCGTGCCGAAGATCACCGTCGACGGAACCGAGTACGAAGTCGCGGACGGACGCACGATCCTGCAGGCGCTCGACGATCTCGGCGTGCTGATGAATGGCGTCGACATCCCGCACTACTGCTGGCATCCGAAGCTATCGATCGACGGCAGCTGCCGGCTGTGCCAGGTCGAGATCGAAGGCATTCCGAAACTCCAGATCGCGTGCAACACGTCCGTGCAAGACGGCATGAAGATCCACACCCAGAGCGAGCGCGTCGCCAGCGCGCGCGAAGGCGTGATGGAACTGCTGCTCGTCAATCACCCGCTCGATTGCCCGATCTGCGATCAGGCCGGCGAGTGCAAGCTCCAGGACTACGCATTCGAGTACGGTGCCGAACACTCGCGCACGCAGGAGCCGCGTCGCGCGGCGAAAAAGCGCGTCGATCTCGGCCCCACCATCGTGTTCGACCAGGAGCGCTGCATCCTGTGTCGCCGCTGCGTGCGCTTCTGTCGCGAGGTGCCGGGCACCGGCGAACTCGCAGTGTTCGCGCGCGGCGATCATTCGGTGATCGAGACCTTCCCCGAGATGCCGCTCTCGAACGACTACTCGATGAACGTCGCCGACATCTGCCCGGTCGGCGCGCTCACCACCAAGGACTTCCGCTTCAAGATCCGCGTTTGGTTCCTGGAAGACGTGCCGGGCGTCTGCACCGGCTGCTCGAACGGCTGCAACGTGCATCTCGGCGTCGCGAACAACCGCGTCTATCGCTACACGCCGCGCCGCAACGACGCGGTGAACCAGACCTGGCTCTGCGACGAAGGCCGACTCACCTACAAGCGCATCAATGCCGACGATCGCATCGCCGCCGCCGCGGTGCGCAGTGCGGCCGGAAATCTCGAAGCCGTGCCCTACGACCGCGCGCTCGACGCGGCGGCCGCACGCATCCGCCGCGTGATCGAAACCAAGGGCGCGGGTGCGGTGGGCATGTTGGTCTCGCCGCATGCGACCAACGAAGACCTCGCCGTAGCGCGCCGCTTCCTCGATGCGCTCGGCTCGACGCAGGCCGGTTTCGCGCTGGTGATCGGTCGCAAGGACGAGTTGCTGATCAAGGAAGAGAAGGCCGCGAACGCCGCGGGCGCGCGCGCGCTCGGCTTCGAGGATGCCGCGCCGCTGCTCGAGCGTGTGCGGGGCGGCGCCGTCGAGGCGCTGATCGTGATGGGGCAGGACGTGCTCGCGCCGGCCTACGCGAGCGGCCGCAGCGCGCTCGAAGGTGTCGATACGCTGGTGCTGCTCGATACGCACCGCTCGCACCTCGAATCGCTGGCGCATGTGGTGCTGCCGGCGCGTCACGCCGCGGAAAAGTACGGCACGCTGACCAACGTCGCGGGGCTCGCGCAGAGCGTCGAGCCCGCCGTCGAGCCCGCCTTCGACGCGCGGGCCGAGGGCGAAGTGCTGTGGCGACTCGGCCAACTGCTCGGGCTGCGCGGTTTCGAAGCGCAGTACCCGGCGCCGGCCGCAGGGCGCGCAGCGCCTGGCCCTCCGGGCCATCGGGCGGAGGCGTAGCGTGGAAGCGCTGCTTCCGGTGTTGATCAAGACGCTCTTCATCATCATCGTCGCGGTGGCGATGTTCGCGCCGATCATTACCTGGGTCGAGCGCAAGCAGAGCGCGGTGATGCAGGATCGCATCGGCGCCAACCGTGCCGACATCGCCGGCATCACCCTGCTCGGGCTGCTGCACCCGCTGGCCGACGTGCTGAAGCTGCTCACCAAGGAAGACGTGGTGCCGACGGGCGCAAGCCGGGCGCTTCACCTGCTCGCGCCGCTGATCGCGGCGATCCCGGTGATCGCGTCGTTTGGTGTGATCCC
>JANLTC010000366.1:0-16807 GCA_031362725.1 Deltaproteobacteria bacterium
CGAAAAGTCCTCGGCGGACGAACAACGCGGCTTCGCATCGCGAGTCGGCGGGCCGCCTGCGGATTATTTCGGCCGAGTCCCCCGCCCGCGCTTGGAACGCGATCTGGCAGAGCAGGTTCTCCGGAACGAACAGCAAGTAGCGGGGGCGGGACGTTCGGCCAGAACCCGCGAAGCCCTCCGGTCATCAGGCTGGTAGGCGCCTCGAAGCCACTACGCGAAGCCGCGTCTCCCGCCGCCGAGGACGTTCTGGCCGGACGTCACGCCCCCGCGCCCAACGCGATCACTCCGCGAGTCGGGCTCCAACTCCGGTCCGTGCCATCAGCGCGGCGCGAACTCCACTTCGAGGCGCAGCAGCCCGCGGATGAAGTTCGACGGCACCGCCGGCGGCGGCTCGTCCGACACCAACCGCAGGTCAGGCAAGCGCGGCAGCAGCTCTTCGAAGAGCAGCCGCAGCTCGAGACGCGCGAGACTTGCGCCGAGACAGAAGTGCGCGCCAAAGCCGAACGCGAGGTGCGGATTCGGATCGCGCGCGGCGTCGAAGCGGAACGGATCGGCGAAGACGCGCTCGTCGCGATTCGCGGAGGGATAGAGCAGCAGCAGCTTGTCGCCGGCGCGGATCTGTTGGTCGCGCAGCACGGTGTCGCGCGTAGCGGTGCGATTCATGTTCTGGATCGGCGTCACCCAGCGCAGCATCTCCTCGACTGCGATGGGAATCAGACTGGGATCGGCGGCGAGCCGGCGCAGTTGATCGGGATTGCGACACAGCGCCTCGCAGCCACCCGTCAGCACGTGGCGGGTGGTCTCGTTGCCGCCGACGAGAATCAACAATCCTTCCTGCAGCAGATCGTCGTCCGAAAGCTTCTCGCCATCGATGACCGCCTGCACCAGCACACTCATCAAATCGTCGCGCGGATGCGCGCGCCGATCGGCGACGACGCTGCGGTTGTACGCGGCGTACTCGCCGAATGCGCGCGCGGCGGCCTGCATCACTTCGGGCGTCGCCGTCATCGACGTGCCTGCGATCAACTCGTCGGACCATCGCTGCAACATCAGGCGATCTTCGGGCAGCACGCCGAGCAGGTCGCCGATCAGGATCATCGGCAGCGGCGCCGCGACCTCCGCGACGAAGTCGCAACGTCCCTTCGGCGCGATTGCATTCACCAACTCGCGACAGGTCTGCCGGATCTTCGTATCGTGATTTCCGACGCGGCGTGGTGTGAAGCCGCGGCTGACGAGTCCGCGGCGGCGCCGATGCGCGGGATCGTCGAGATTGATCATCGACGGAATCGGTGGCGAATCGGGCCGCGAACTCCGACCGGAACAGAACAGCTCCGGCTGGCGCGAGACTTCGAGCACGTCTTCGTGCAACGCCACGCCCCAGACCTTGCCCTCCGCATCCCAGTAGACCGGCGCGTGTTCGCGCATCCAGCGGAACGCGGGATGCGGACCGGCCGCGTAGAAGTTTCCGTCCAGCAGATGGATGTCGGGATGCGTCGGGTGATCGGGCACGATCAGCCTCGCAGCCGCGCGTCGCTCGAGCGGTTCGCCAGCGCGAGAGCGCGCTCCGCGAGCGGACCGGCGGCGCGCTGCATGTTCTCGAAGCCGGGACCGAGCGTCTTGCCCATCTGGAAACGCGCGTAGATGCCCTCGCTGATCACCGCAAGCTTGTAGAGCGCGAGCACCTGGTAGAAATCCACCGCCGCGACGTCGCGACCGGTTGCGCTCGCATACGCTTCGATGAGATCGACGCGCGTCGCAAAACCGGGTTGCGCGGTCACCGAGGCACCGAACGGCGTACCGCTCGCTTCGTCGCCCATCTCCGTCCAGTAGATCAGCGTGTAGCCGAGATCGGCGAGCGGGTCGCCGAGCGTCGCCATCTCCCAATCGAAGATCGCCGCGACGCGGCCGGGATCGCGCGGATCGAGCGCGAGGTTGCCGAGCCGGTAGTCGCCGTGCACGAGCGTCGGCGCGGGCGAGTCCGGAATCGCCGCAGCGAGCCGCTGCGCCAGTGTTTCGATCGCCGGCAGCGGCGCCGTCTTCGAGCGCTCCCACTGCTGTCCCCAGCGCCGCACCTGACGCTCGACGTAGCCCTCCGGGCGACCAAAATCCGCGAGGCCCACCGCGCGGAAGTCGACTGCGTGCAGCGCGGCGAGCGTCGCGACGAGCGCGTCACCGATGCGCGCGCGATCCGCGTGCGTCTCGGCAAAACCGGGCGGCAGCTTCGTCTCGAGCACGACGCCCTCGACGAGTTCCATCACGTAGAACGGCGCATCGTTGACGGCCGTGTCTTCGCAAAGCGCGATCGCGCGCGCGACCGGCACGTCGGTGTCGCCGAGCGCCGCGACGACGCGAAACTCGCGCGCCATGTCGTGCGCCGTCGGAAGCACGTGACCGAGCGGCGGGCGCCGCAACACCCAGGTTCCGCCGGCGCCATCGACGCGATAGGTGATGTTCGAGCGGCCGCCGCTGATCAGCGAGAAGCGCAGCGGGCCGGCGCCGCCGGGCACCTGCGCCGCGAAGAAGCGCTCGACCGCGTCGCGACGAATGCCGGCTTGATGAAGCTCGCCGCTCGGCTCCGCCTCGCTACGCGGGAACATCTTGATGGGGTCTCGCCGCTCGCCTGCGGCTCGCTACGCGGGAAAGGTGCATCGGCACTCCGATCGAAGAATTGCGAGGGTATCGGGGGTCATCCGGTCGCGGTAGGCTCGGCGTCCCTTCGAACCGGAGAATCCGATGATCCTCGATCGCTTCCGCATCAACGACCGCGTCGCCATCGTGACGGGCGGCTCGAGGGGCATCGGCCGCGGCATCGCGCGCGCCTTCGCCGAGGCGGGCGCCGACGTGACGATCGCGTCGCGCAATCCCGCCGATCTCGAAGCTGCGGCGGCAACGCTGCGCAAGGACACCGGTCGCCGCATTCTCGCGGTGCCGTGCGACGTCAACGATCGCGCACAGCTCGAAGCGGTCGTCGACGCCACCTGGAACGAGTTCGGGCGGATCGATCTGCTCGTCAACAACGCGGGCGGCACGCCGCCGCGACCGGCGCTGCGCACCAGCGAGAAGATGTTCGAGGCCGCGTTCCACTTCAATGTGACGTCGGCGTTCCTGCTGTCGCGGCTGGTGATCCCGAAGATGCTCGAAGGCGACGGCGGCGCGATCCTGAACATCTCGTCGGGCTTGTCGTGGCTGGTCGACAAGGGCTTCGTCGCGTACGGCACCGCGAAGGCGGCGCTCTCGCACATGACGCGGCTGCTCGCGTTCGAGATGGCGCCGCGCGTTCGCGTGAACGCGATCGCGGTCGGCGCGATCGGCACCGACGCGCTGATGCCGTTCCTCGAAGCGATGCCCGAAGCGCGCGCGAAGCTCGAGGGTGGCACGCCGATGCAGCGGATCGGCACGCCCGAGGACATTGCCGCGGCCGCCGTCTATCTGTGTTCGCCGGCCGGAGGCTGGGTGACCGGCAAGGTCTTCGAGGTGGACGGCGGCACGGTCGCCTCGAACTGGCCGCTCGATCTGCCGTCCGTCTAGGCGCAACGCACGCGATGCGGCGCGTCGCGATCGTCGGTGCCGGCTTCGTGGCGATCACGCTGCTGGCGTGGGCAGGCTCGTTCGCGACGCCCGGTGTGCTCGATCGCCGGCTCTTGCTCGCGCTGGCGGCGCTCGTCGTCCATTTGCGCGTCTACGTGGCCGCCCACTTCCCGTCCGACGTGATCGCGGGCGCCGCGATCGGCATCGCGATGGGAACGCTCGTCACGCTGACTCTCGGCTTCCGCTCGCACGACCGAGCAGAGATCGCTTCCGAGGCCTGCCGGCGCGCCCTCTGTCCGCGCGTTGAGACGCGCGATCAGCGACACACGAAAGCAGCTCCACTCACGCGGCTGCGTGCCGCCTGCGGTCGCTCCTCATCCCGAGGAAGACGAAGAGGACGAGCATCGAGAGGAGCACGGCAGAGGAGCCGACCGTTCCGAAGCCCAGCCCGCCCTGCTTCGGACTCTTCGTCAGAAGATCGCCCATCGTCGCACCGAACGGACGCGTCAGCACGAATGCGGCCCAGAACAGCACGGTTCGGGAGATCGCAGTACGGAAGTAGGCGAGAGCGATCAAAGCGATCGCGCTCGTGATGATCAGATTGCTGGCTCCGTATCCAAGACCCGAGCTATCGGCGAGAAAATCCCCGAGCGCCGTGCCCAACGTGTTCGAGGCGAGGATCGCCGTCCAGTAGAAGGCCTCGACCTTCGGGCTGCGAATCGAGTCGACGGAGAGCGACCCGACACTGAAGCGCCACGCCGTGAGGATCGCGATCAGGATCGCTACGAGGATCAGCGAGCCGGTCGCGTAGCCGAGTCCCAGCGAGCGATCGATGTAGTCGGAGATCGTCGTTCCGGCCGTGCTGGTGGCGACGATCACGGCCCAATAGAGAGGCGGGTGAAAGGACTTCGTTCGGAGCTGCGCAGCCAGCGTCACCAGGAAGAAGGCGACGAGGATCAGCGAACTGGCCCCGTAGCCGACGCCGAGCGTCATCGAGAGAAGATCCCCTCCCGTCTCGCCGACCGTGGTTGCGCAGATCTTCATGATCCAGAATGCCAGCGTGACCTGCGCGACCTTGTTGACGGCATCGCTCATCGCGTGGCTCCCCGTTTCGTGAATCGTGGCGTTCTCGTCGACCCGGCGTGCAGGGGCGCTTCGGCACGGCGATCGATGCAGAAGAGGGCGATCGCGATGAGAGCGAGGACGGACAGTGCGCAAGAAGCTGCGATCACTGCGGCTTCTGGTCCGCCGCCTTCTCCTTCGCCTGCTGCCTGGGCGTCTCGTGCGAAACGCTCAACACCTTGCCCGTGTGGGCGTCGACGTTCACTTCGTCGATCCCCGTCCTGCCGGCGGTCTTGATGTCGAACGAGTAGACGAGCTTTCCGCCCTCTTCCTCGATCTCGGCGGCTTCGATCGTCCCCTTCGGCACCCTCGCTCGTGCCGTCGCCGTCGCCACGTCGGCGGTGACGCCTGCGCGTTTCAGCAGACCCGGCACCGCCTCGGTCATCGCCGCGCCGTGCGCGAATGCGGGGCCAGCAACGAGCATCGCAAGCATCGTCACCAGTGTCAGACTCTTCATCGATCTCTCCCCGCGTGCGAACGCAACCTCAGCGTAACGAGATCTGTCGCATCGAAGGGTTACGATCGCGCCATCTGATGCGAGATCGGCCGGATGCAGCGGCGCCGCGCTACGGGATCTGCGGAGCCGGCTGACCGCGATCCAGCACAAACTGCCCTCTGCAACGCGATTCGCGACTCCGAACGCCACGCGCGCCCCGCGCCGCCCACCTAGAGGGAGCACGCGCGGAGGACGGCGATGCGGATCGGTCGGATATGCGGGGGATTCACGCTCGTCGTGGCGTGCGCGAGCATCGCTGCGGCGTCGCGCGCCGGTTCGCTCGATGTCCTCACCTACAACGTCGCCGGCTTGCCCGAGCGGATCTCCAGTTCGCATCCGCTGACGAACCATCCGCAGATCTCTCCGCTGCTGAACGCGTACGATCTGGTGGCGGTGCAGGAAGACTTCGCCTACCACGCGCTGCTCGTTCAGGACCTGACCTTTCCGTATCAATCGGTGAAGGACGACACGGCCGGCGAAGCCGGCGAGCAACTCGGCTTTGCGTTCGGCGACGGTCTCAACACGTTCTCTGGGCTTCCGTTCACCGATTTCACGCGAACCACCTGGAACGAGTGCTTCGGGCTCTTCACGAATGGCAGCGATTGCCTGACGCCGAAGGGACTCTCGTTCGAGCGCCACGAATTCGCGCCCGGCATCTTCCTCGACGTCTACAACTGGCACGCGGATGCCGGCAGCGCGGACGACGACAAAGCGGCGCGCCGTGCGAACACGCGCCAGCTCCATCAGGCGGTTCTCGACAACTCTGCTGGCAACGCAGTACTCGTGCTCGGCGACACGAACAGTCGCTTCACGCGCGACGGCGACGTGTTGCCCGAGATGCTCGCCGCCGCGTCGCTCACCGATGTGTGGACCGAACTCGTGCGCGGTGGCGTGTTGCCCGACATCGGCGCGTCGCTGACCGATTGCGCCGTCGACCCGGCCGGTGCCAGCTGCGAGCGCATCGACAAGATCTTCTATCGCAGCAGCACGAGCCTGCTGCTCGACGCCCTCGAATACGACGTGCCGACCCACTTCGTCGATGCGCTGGGCGTACCACTCTCGGACCACGAGCCGGTCTTCGCGCGATTCGAATGGCGCGTGGTGCCGGAACCGGGAACCCTCGCGATGCTGGGGGCCGGGCTCGCGATGCTGGTGCGCCGCAGAAGCGGCGCGCGCTGAGTCCCCAAGCCGCCTGCAGCGACGCTGCCGAGCCATGGAACCGTACGAGCATCTCTTGCTCGACGAGCCCGCACCGGGCGTGCGGCGCCTGCATCCTGCGCGGCGCCGGCACATGCTTCTCGGCCGGCCATGACCTCGCTTCGAACAACGCCGAAGAGATGCCCTACCCGACCGCGCTCGGTGACGGCTTCTGGCCGCGCCACGTCGTCGAGGGCTGGTTCCGGATCTGGGATCTCGCGAAGCCGGTGATCGCGCAGGTGCACGGCTGGTGACTCGCGGGCAGCTCCGAACTCGCTGCGGCGTGCGACCTCGTCCATGCCGCCGACGACGCACAAATCGGTTACCCGCCGGTGCGACTGATGAGTCCGCCCGACATGCAGTTCCACCCGTGGCTGGTCGGCATGCGGCACGCGGTGGAGTTGATGCTGACCGGCGGCTTGAAGGCGGCGTTCGACGAACCCGACAAGCCGTTCGGCGACTACCGCACGAGACCCGAGTCCGAGTAGCGTTCAGCGCACCGGCCCGCCCTGCTCCATCCAGTGCGCGCATTCCGGTGTGAGCGACTTCTCCATCGCGGCGCGGTACTGCACGAGTTCGGCTTCGCTGAGTACGTCCTTCCAGCGGCCGTTGGTGCCCTTGTAGAGGAACGTCTTTGCGCCGCCTTCGAAGAATATCCCCATGTCGCCGACGATGCGGTCGGCGTTCTTCTGCACGTTCTGGAGACGCACCGCTTCAGTGATGCCGCGGAAGGCTTCGTCGTCGTGCTCGATGCCGAGGAAGCCTGCGATGCGGCGGATCTCGCCTTCGAGATCGGCCTTGAGGTCGGCGTAGTGCACGAAGAGCAGATTGGGCAGATGGCGGTAGTTCCAGTAGCTCTGCGCATGGTGCAACACCGAGAACCACGGCCAGCCGTCGTGTTCCCATTCGAACCAGCCCCGCGAGATCCAGGTGTTCCAGAGTTCGTGGATGTCGTCTGGACACGGAGGGAACTCGCCGCCGACGCGACCGGGCAAGTCGTTGAAGATCGCGAGCGCCGTCGGCGTGTAGTTCCGGTAGTGATTCCAGAGCGACATGAACACGTCGCGCGGGTCGCGCCCGACCATGATGTATTGCATGTCTGCGTGGTACGGCAGGCCGTCGAGCGGCAGGTGTGTCTTGATGAAGCGGCGATGCCGTTGCGCGTCGAGCGTTGCCTTGACTTCGTCGAGCGGGAGGACCCGGAAGTCCACCCACGGCGACTCCTTCAACAGCACCTCGGGAAACGTGCGTCCCCAGAAGATCAAGTGGCCGACGATCGTCTGCGTCCACGTCGTTCCCGCCTTGTAGGCGGTGCTGATGACGATGTCGCGGGGCCGCAATGCGATCGCGTCCCAGCGCGTGCCGTCGAGATGGTGGTTCTGGTAGACGCGCGTCCGCTGCGGCAGGGAATTCGGCTGGCTCATGCTGTCCTCCGGGATCGAATCCGCCCACGATATCAGCAAGCTGGGCTAGATTGCCGCGACCCCCTCCGACTTTCGGTTCCGACGAGGCTCGCTGATGTCGTTTGATGCGCACGTCGCGCCGCTCGCGTCGCTCGAGACGGGGCTTGCGCGGCTCGGACTCGAATCGTTCCGGCCCGGCCAGCGCGAAGCGATCGAGACGCTGCTCGACGCGGGCCGGCTGCTGCTGGTCGCGCCGACCGGCGGCGGCAAGAGCCTCGTCTATCAGCTGCCCGCGTGTCTGTTGCCCGGCACGACGCTCGTCGTCTCTCCGCTGATCGCGCTGATGCACGACCAGGTCGCCGCGCTCGATGCGCGCGGAATCCCGGCGACCTATCTCGCGGGCACCCTCGACGCCGCCGAGATCCGGCGCCGGATGCGCAGCGTCGCCGACGGCGACTGCAAGCTGATGTACGTCGCGCCCGAACGACTCGCGACGCCGGCTTTCCGCTCGCTGCTGCGCGATCTCACCTGCCCGCTGATCGCGATCGACGAGGCGCACTGCATCAGCGAATGGGGTCACGACTTCCGGCCCGAATACATGCAGATCGGCGCGCTGCTGGCGGAGCTACCGACGGCGCGCGTGCTCGCCTGCACCGCCACCGCGACGCCGATCGTGCGCGACGAGATCGTCGCGCGCCTCGCGCTGCCGAGCGACACGCCCCAGCTGCTGCGCGGCTTCGCGCGGCCGAACCTGTCGCTGCGCGCGCTCGACGTGGCGAAACAATCGGACCGCGAGCGCGCGATCGACGGCGCGCTGGTCGAAGCGCTCGGCATGCCAGGTAGCCAGCGCGGCGCCGCGATCATCTATACACCGACGCGGCGCACCGCCGAGCAGGAGGGCGCGCGCCTCGCGAAGGCAGGATGGCATGCAACGGTGTATCACGCGGGCCTCGATCCAGCCGCGCGCGATGCAGCGCAGCTCGGCTTCTCTTCCGGCGCCGTCGAGGTCGTCGTCGCCACCAACGCCTTCGGCATGGGCATCGATCGCGCCGACGTTCGCGCGGTGTTGCACTTCGCGCCGCCCGGCTCGATCGAGGCGTACTACCAGGAAGTGGGTCGCGCGGGCCGCGATGGTCGCGACGCGATCGGCCTGCTGCTCGTCGCGCCGAACGACGTCCCGCTGCGCCGGCGTCTGCTCGAGATGCCCACCGATGGCGTCGCGCCCGACCCGGAGACGGTGCGCCACAAGTGGAACCTGTTCCTCGAACTGCTGCGCTACGCCGAGAGCGGTAGCTGCCGGCACGACGCGATCCTGCGCTACTTCGGCGACGAGGAGGAAACGCTCGCCGGCTGCGGTCGTTGCGACGTCTGCCAACGCCTCGCTGCCGGCATCGATGGGGCCGGCGCGGAGGAGACGACGCTGATCGTGCGCAAGGCGCTCTCGGCGGTCGCGCGGATCCATGGTCGTTACGGGCTGACGGCGGCCGTTCAGCTGCTGCTCGGCGCGGCGGATCCGCGGCTGCTGCGCGCGGGGCTTCACGAGACCCGTACCTTCGGTGCGCTGAAGGAACGCAGCGAGGACTGGCTGACACGGCTGCTCCGGCGCTGTGTCACGCCCGGCTGGATCGACTTCGAGGGCGGCGACCGCCCGGTCGCGCTGCTGACACCCGAGGGCGCAGCGGTGATGCGCGGCGAGCGACCGGCGCTGCTGCTATTGCCGCCCGAGCAGCGTTTTCCGCGCGGCGCGAACGCCGCGTCGCCGGGTTCGCGCAGCACGAAGCGCAGCGCTCCGCAGATCGACGAGTCGCTCGACGAGGCCGCCCGCGCGCTCTTCGAGAGCCTGCGTCGCTGGCGGCTGGAGAAGGCCCGCGCGGAGAGCGTTCCGCCCTACGTCGTCGCAAGCGATCGCACGCTGCGTGACATCGCGCGCAAGCGGCCACGCGATCTCGCGGAGCTGGAACAGGCCCACGGGATCGGGCCGGCAAAGGCGAGTCGTTACGGCGAGGAACTACTCGCCGCACTGCGAGCCGCGTCTCAGACGGGGACGTTGGTCGCATGACTTGCGTCGCGAACTGAACTCGCCGACGAGGTGAAGGCCATCCGCGCCGCAAGTTGGGCAACCACCGTCCCCGCTCGGAGTCAGTGCAGGATCAGCCGACCGCAGCGCGGACACTCGGTCGTCGTGTCGGCGGCTTCTTGCGAAAAGCGGCTCGCAAACGCGATCGGGACCGCGCCAAAGCAGCCGTTGCACATCTCGCCCTCGATCTGCGCGACGACGCGCCCCTTCAAGCGGGGCATCGCGCGCAACTTTTCATAGGTCGCGAGCGCCGGGGCGGCGAGCCCTGCGACCACGCCAGCGCGCGCGCCCGCAAGCCGTGCGAGCGCGGCGTCGATCTCCGCCTCTGCGGCGCCGAGCGCCGCGCGCAGCGCGCTCGACTCGCTCGCGAGCGTTGCGTTGCGCGCATCGAGGGCTGCAATCTCCGCCGCGAGCTGCTCCTGCTGCTCCATCAGCGCGAGTTCGGCTTCTTCGTGTTCGCGCTGGCGTTGCTGGAACGAACGCAGTTCTGCTTGCAGCGCCTTCAGCTCGTTCACCACCTTGACCTTGCCCGAGTAGAGCGTCGCCTCGATCTCCTGTGCCTTCGCCCGGGCGTCGGTCACTTGCGTTTCGACGCGGTGTTCGTCGCGTCCGAGCGCGAGTTCGCGTTCGTTCGCGTCGCCGCGCTGGCTCGCGAGCATCGCGATCTCGACGTCGCCGTCGCGGAGCAGCGCGCGCTCCGGCAGCGCGTCGCGCCGCGCGCGCAATGCGTCGGCCTCCGAGTCGAGACGCTGCAGCTCTAGCAAAGGGTGGGTTTCGGCCATGAAGCGGGCCGAGCCTCGCACCTGCGCGGCGCGCGCGCCACCGCGCGGCGGTCGCCGCATGCGCCACTATGATTGGCGCGGTCGTCTCGGCACTCCCTGCTCGTCTTCCGGAGGGCGCGTTGCCCGCAGCTCGAATTCCCGTCCCCTTCGCACGCCCGGGCTCGGCGCCGCCTTGAGCGCGCTCACGATCGGGCTGCTGCTCACCGTGTCGATGGCGGCTTTCGAGGCGCTCGCCGTCGCGACGATCCTGCCCGCGACGGTACGCGAGATCGGCGGCCTCGAGTGGTACGGCTGGGCGTTCACCGGCTTCATGCTCGCGAATCTGGTCGGCATCCCGCTCGCCGGTGAGGCAGCCGATCGGCGCGGACCCGCGCTGCCCTTCATTGCGGGCGTACTCGCGTTCGCAGCCGGGCTCGCGATCGCCGGCTTCGCGAATTCGATGGAGGTGCTGGTTGCCGGGCGCGTGCTGCAAGGCGGCGGCGCAGGGGCGCTCTGGTCGGTCGCGTACGTCGCGGTTGCGCGCGCCTACCCCGCGGCCGAGCAGCCCCGCATGCTGGCGCTGCTGGCGAGCGCGTGGGTGCTGCCGGGACTGTTCGGGCCAGCGCTCGCGGCGGGTATCGCGCGACAGGCGAGCTGGCGCTTCGTATTCCTCGGGCTCGCGCCTGCGACGCTCTTCGCCGGTGCAATCGCGCTGCGCGGGCTGCGCGGGCTCGGTCCGGCGTCCGGGCAACAGCGTGCGCCGCACTCGACCCGCGTGCGCGACGCGTCGCTGCTCGCGCTCGGCGTCGGACTGACGCTGCTCGGTTCGCGCAACGAACAGCCACTCGTCGCGGCCGGGCTCGCGCTCGGGGGTGCAACGACGGCGCTCTACGCATTGTTGCGACTGTTGCCGCCCGGAACGCTCCGCGCGCGCGCGGGTCTGCCCGCGGCGATCGCGGTGCTCGCGCTGATGAACTTCGCGTTCTTCGCGATCGAAGCGTTCCTGCCGCTGGCGCTCACCGAAGTGCGCGGCGCGAGCATGACGTGGGTCGCGGCGGCGCTCACCGCCGGCACGCTCGCATGGACGGCGGGTTCGTGGGTCCAGGCGCGGGCCACGACGCGCACATCGCGTGGCCGGCTGCTCCGCAGCGGACTTCTCTTGCTGTTCGCGGGGGCCGCCGGCGCCACAGCCATTCTGTCGCCGTATCTACCGGCCGCTCTCTCGGTCCTCGCCTGGGCGCTCGCAGGTCTCGGGATCGGCATCGCGTATTCGACCGCGACGCTCGCGATCCTCGAGGCGGCGCCAGCCGGTCGTGAAGGCGAGGTCTCCGCGACCATGCAGATCGCCAACGCGCTCGCGATCGCGCTCGGCACGGGGCTCGGCGGCGATCTCGTCGCCCGCGTCGCGCAGGGTGGCCGGTCGCCAGCGCTCGGCATCGCGCTCGTCGATGCGGCGGGACTCGTCGCCTGCGCGTTCGCGCTGCTCGCGGTGCGCGGCGTGGCAGAACCAGGGCGCGCGCCCGCACCGATGTCCGGCAGCGATCACTAGAAACGAAAAGGACCCGGCCGTCAGGCCGGGCCCTCATTCGTCGAGACAGACAGCACAAAGCATCGCTACGAGCGCGGGTACCGCCGCCCGAAGGCCACGAGACCCACGAGGCCACTGCTCAGCATCGCGAGCGTGGCCGGCTCCGGCACGGCGATCACGTTGAACACCGAGGTGAACGACGCGAGGTCGCCAGGCGAGAGCGTGAAGTCGACCTTGATCGCGATCGTCGCGTTCGCGGTCTGGTTCAGCGTGGTGGGACCAAAGCTACCCGGGCCCCAAGGCGTCGAGCCAAACGCGCCCGCCGCGAAAGCTTGGGGATGGTTCAGCAAGGTCTGCACGGTCAAGCCGTCGACCTGGGCCTGGTACATCGACGGCGGAACCGAAACGAGCGAGGCGCCGTTTCCGTTCGCGTCCGTCAGGCTGCCGCTGATCGAGCCGGTCACCTGGATCTGCGGACCCTGCGCCACGATCGGGAGCAGGAACGTGAAGCTGAAGGTCTGGGCGACCAGCGCGTTGTTCTGGATCGCGAGGAAACCGACCACGGTCGGATCGGGATCTAGAAAGAGGTTCCACGAAGTCAGCTCGTAGTCCGTCGGACCCGCGAGGTTCGTGCCGGAGCAGCTCGACTGCCCATCGGTTCCCGCTGAGGTACAACCGAGAGCCGCAAGGCTCGGCGACCACCCGTTGATCGTCACAGACGGCGGATCGATCGGAGCGGCAGTCACGACCACGGACGTAGAGAGCGACGCGATGGCGACGATCCCAGAGAGCAATAGACGCAGCTTCATGGACTTCCCTCCCAAAGGTAAAACCAGCTGAGAGAAGGCAGAGCAAGAACGGTGCCGCATCGAGGGATTCGGGCGGTCGCGCAAGTCACTGACTTCGCAGGCAAAGAAGCGCGAGTTCTGGAGAGGGTCATCGTGAGTTGAGCGGTCTAGTTTCCGAACGCGGGGAAAATCATTTCCCACGCCGGTTGCGAAGTGCCGTGAGCGCCCGCAGCGTGGCCGCGGCGGCGAGGAGTCCGAGCGCCGACGCCGGCTCCGGGCAGAACGGGAATTGCGCCGCGCCATCCACCGAACTGCCCGGCGTGAATGGGATGTCACTCGACTCCACGATCGCGCCGTGCAGGTCGGTCACGCGAAGAGACAGCGGATCCGCGATCGCACCACCGACCGGGAAGAACTCGAAGGCGTTGTCGCTGCTTCGATCGAGCGCCACGAACGGCTGTCCCAACTCTGCGAGCGCCATCGCGGCGACGCCATAGCTGTGGTTGCGGACCTGGATCTTCGCGTAGAAGTCATTGCTCCCCGGATCGAAGTAGAACGCGAGGGGACCGGCGACGTCGCACGAAACCGATTCCCAGTCGACGGGGATGATCCCGGCGATCGGATCGCCGATCGCAGCGAACGCATTGGGGCTGAGATCGAGATCGCGACAGCCCGGCCCCACGCAGTAATCCGTGATGCGCGCGACGATCGATCCGAGCGGGCCCGTGATGCGCAGGCAGCGCCCGCACACGGCAGATCCGTCGAATGCCAGATCCGCAACGGCGACGACGTACTGGTCTGGCAAGAGCGGCAACGCGCAGGCGTTCGCCTGGTGGAATGCGTCGTAGAAGGTGGCGTCGCCCGAGCCGACCCACGAACCGGGACAACCGGTTTCCGGCAATGCCGCGAACGCCGGCTTCGCAGCGCCCGATCCGACCACGACGATCGCGACACACCATGTTCGCAACGCGAATCGCACGCATCGCTCCCGCGCTCACCAGCGAGCAGGATGCTCTTCGGCGAATCGCGGCCACGCCTCGATGGCGATCGCCTCGGCTAGAGCAATGACAGCTGCTGCGGCTTTGCCCGACCGAGCGCCGCATCGAAGCTCTCGCCGCGCTCGATCAGGATCGCGTCGGCTATCGGCGCGAGCACGCGGTCGACGTAGTGGCGCCGGTCGATCGCGGCCGGCAGCGCGCGCCCCGACACCACCGGCTCGGGTCCCGTCGCGGTGACGACGTAGCGCACGACCGGACCGACGCGAATGCCCTGCACGGCGAGCTTGCGCGCGGCCTGGACATGCGGCGGTGTCGTCGCGGTATAGCGATCGAGCGACGCCTTGCGCACGCGCTTCGCATAGACGAGTTCGTCGTCGCACGCGCCGGCCAGTACCTGCTCGACGACCCCGCGCACGAACGGCGCCACCGGCTGCCCGGTGAAAGCGCGCTCGAGCATTCCCTGCTGGAGCCGCGCCGCGATCGCCGGCCAGTCGCGTCGCACCGATTCGAGCCCGACGACGACGAGCCTCCCGTCCCTAGGACCCACAGGGCCAGGCGCTGCGCACCCTGCGTCCCACCCCGCGTAGCGCTTGTGCGAAGCGCCGCGGCCGCCGCGCAGGCGCGGCATGAAAAAGCCGTCGTAGAAGCACTCGAACTCGAGTTCCAGCCGCGAGGGCACCCGGTACTCGCGCTCGATCCGCTGTGCGATGCGGGTTTCCGCGCGCTGGCGCAACGACTCCGCCTCGTCGCGGCTCGCGACCTCGACGAACACCGAGTCGGTGTCGCCGTAGAGTACGCGCACGCCCTGCTCCGCAAAGGCATCGCGCGTCCAGTGCAGCGTTTGCTGGCCGAAGCGGGTGATGGCGTTCGCGATGTCGGCGTCGAAGAAACGGCACGCGGTGGCGCCGAGCACGCCGAAGAGCGCGTTCTGCATGATCTTGATCGCCTGCGCGGCGTGCGGGTCGCCGCGTTCGCGGGCCGCAGCGCGTGCTGCCCAGAAACGCTCGACGACACCGGGCAAGATTCCGCCGCTGCGTGCGAAGCGCGCGCCGTTGGGCGCTTCGAGAACGTCTTCCGACCCGCGCCCTGCGTCGATCGCACCGCTCGCCAGCGCATGCGCGAGCGGATCGAGATCGAAGGTGCGGATCAGGCTCGGATACAGGCTCTTGAAATCGAAGACTGCGACGTTGTGGTGAAAGCCCGGAGCCGGTTCGAGCAGCGCGCCGCCCGAAACGCCCGCGCTGGCGCGTGACGAATCGACGTTCGGCGCAACGAAGCCGCGCCGGCGCAGCTCCGGCAGGTACAAAAGATCGAAGGACGCGATCGACGCGCCGACACGATCGAGCTGCATCCCGGAAAGCAGGCTGCGCTCGATGCACAGGTCGAGCAGCCCCTCATGCTCGAGGATCTCGAGCACGAGCTTCGCGTCCTCGCGGTTGTACGCGCAGAGCGCTGCCGGATCCTCGCGATGCAGCCGCTGGATCTCCAGCGCGGCGTCGGGTGCATCGTGGTCGAGCAGCTTGCCGCGACCGAGCACCGCCTGCGCGACGGTCTCGAGGCGGTAATCGGGCAGCTTCAGCGCGTCGCGCACCAGCGCAATGCCGTCGATCGCCATGCGGCCCGGGATCGAGGCACGCGTCTGGCGCGTGAAGCCGCGGTCTTCCTGGAACGCGATTGCACCGGGCGCGCGACCGAGATCCATGGCGATCCCGAGGGCGGCGCCGCGCGCGGCGAGCACGCGCAGGTCGAAGTCGACGACGTTCCAGCCGAGCAGCACGTCGGGATCGAGCGCAACGAAGCGTTTGACGAGCGCGCGCAGCAGTCCCGCTTCGTCGCGATGCGCATGCACGCCGGGCAGCGTCAGCAGCGCGCGAAGCGCCTGGCCCTCCAGGTCATGAGTCGCGGAGACGAGATGGACCTCGCTCACGCCATCGCCGACGAGCGCGAACGACAGGATCTCGCTTGCATCGGGCGTCGTCTCGAGATCGAGCGACAGGAAGCGCAGCGTTGGCTCGACCGCCGCCGGCGCGAGCGTCGGATTGCGGAAATGGAGCAGACCGTTCGGCTGCTCGTCGGCGTCGCCTTCGATCGCGATGCCGCTCTTGATGCCGAGGTCGATCAGGTAGCGGTACGGGAAGCGGATGTCGGCTTCGAACGTGACGTCGCTGCCGAGCCGCTCGCGCAGCCGCGCGACGTCGCCGGGCAGGGTCGTCTCGACGCGCAGCACCTCGCGTCCGCGCAGGTCGAAGAGCCCGCATGGCTCGATGCGCAGGCCTCGCTCGCGGCCGAGACGCGACTCGGCGTCGCGCAGCACGAAACAGTACGGCCGGAAGCGGTCGTCCTCGACGAGGAATGCGGGACCGAAATCGCCGCCCGCGCCGCCCTGCACAGCCGTCTGCGTCATCAGCCGCCCGTAGAGCTGCACGATCGGGCGACCGCGGTCCACGCGATAGGTCGGCTGCAGGATCATGCCGGTCTGGCGCATGCATCGAGGTTACGGCGAGCGCGTCTCGCTAGCTTCCGCTCGTGGCCGGCAAGAAACCCGAGGGTGTCCACGCGCGCATCCACGCGGTGGTGCGGCGCATCCCGCGCGGGCGCGTTGCGAGCTACGGCCAAGTAGCGCGGCTCGCGGGCCTCGCATCGCACGCGCGCCTGGTCGGCTACGCGATGGCTGCGCTACCCGACGGCACGCGCGTTCCCTGGCAACGCGTCGTCAATGCGCAGGGCCGCGTGAGCCCACGCGCGACGCCGGGCTACGACGCGCTGCAGCGCGCGCTGCTCGAACGCGAAGGCGTGCGCTTCGAGGCGCAGGGCCGCATCGACCTCGGCCGCTACGGCTGGCGGCCGCGGACGCGCGCGCAACGCGGATCGAACGCGATGCGATAGCGTGCCCGCGCGCCGCAGGAGGA
>JANLTC010000375.1:0-12268 GCA_031362725.1 Deltaproteobacteria bacterium
CCGCGTTGCTGGTGGCTCTGGCGCTCGCGGACCACTGGGAGCTGCGCGCGTGGATCGCGCTCGCTTCGGCGGCGGCGCTGGTAGCGGCGGGCTTCTGCGCTGCCACCCCCAGGCAGCGCCATCTCGCGATCGCAGGGGTGCCGCTCTTGTGGCTCGCCGACGTCGCGCCCGTCTACCGCGGCATCCATCCGCAGGTGCCGATCGGCTGGGCCGATCCAGCCCGCGCGGTGGCAATGCTACCGGGCGCGATCCGCAACGATCGGCACGCGCGCGTCGCGTTCGAGCGGACGACGCCGCCGAATCTGCCGGCCGTGTTCGGCGTCGAGGACGTGCGCGCCTACTCCTTCCCGGTTCCGTCGCGCTACGACCGCTACGCGCTCGAAGTGATGGAGATCCCGATTCCGATGAATCTGCTGCGCGAAGATCTCGCCCGCGCCGCGACGCTCGCCGGGCTCGAACGCACCTGCGCGCAGTGGCTCTGGACGACACAGCGCTACGACGGCACGCCACTCGCCGCGCGCGTTCAAAAAATCTGGGAACGTGACGATCGGATCTTCGTCTATCGACTCACGCAAGCGTCGCCGTGCGCGGCATGGTACGCGGATGGTGCGGTGATGCAGGTCGGCGATCTCGACGCCGCGGTCGCGTCGCTGCACGCGTCTCTCGAGTTGCCGATCGAAACGATCGTGATCGAGTCGAAAGGCGACTCGCGCGCCCCGCAAGCGCGGCCGGAACCGGGCCTCGCCGCGGAAGCCCAGTGGCCGAACCCGAATCAGATCGACCTCGAGATTCCCAGCGCCGCACGCGCGCGCGATGGCTGGCTGGTGCTGCGCGTCAGTCACGATTCGGGCTGGTCGGCGGTTTCACAGCGCGGCGCCGCGCTGCGCGTCGTTCCGGCGCAGGTCCGCTTTCTCGCGGTCGCAGTCCCGGCTGGAACCGAGCGCGTGACACTTCGCTACGCGCCCCTGCACTTCGGCGCGACGCTGGGCATCGCCGGCGCCGCGCTCGCGCTTCTCGGCCTCAGCCAGCTGTGGGCGCGGCGCGCCGCGTGAACCACCAGTAGAACGGCAGCCCGAGCGCGAGCGTCGCGAGGCCGATGCCGCACTCGCGCGGGCGGTAGATCAGCATGTTCACGGCGATCGCGGCGTTGGCGAGGATGTACAGCGCGGGCACCAGTGGGTAGCCCCAGGCGCGATACGGGCGGGGCCGATCCGGCGCCTTCCAGCGCAGCGCGTAGAGCGCGGCGATGTCGCCGATCGTCGCGAGCAGGATCGCGAAGGTCGTGTAGTCGAGCACGCTCGGAAAACTGCGCAGCAAGACGATCAGCAGCAGCGACGCGGCCGCGAGCACGGCGATCGCCATCGCGGGCGTCTTGTAGGTGGCGTGCACGCGATCGACCCCGGCGAAGAAGAGCCCGTCGATCGCCATCGCGTAGGCGATGCGCGGCGTCGTCAGGATCGTCGCGTTGAGCGTGCCGAGGATCGAGATCAGCACCAACCCCGCGACCAGCGTGCCACTCAACGGCCCGAAGAGCGCCGCGGCCGTTCCCTCGCCGGCGTTGGCCGCGTGACGCAATTCGGCGAGCGGCATCGCGTAGAGATACAGCGCGTTCACCGCGAGATAGATCGCGATCACGAACGCCAGCCCGACGAAGAGCGAACGCGGCACGTTGCGCGCCGGATCGCGGATCTCGCTCGCCACATAGACCGAGGCGTTCCAGCCGAGATACGAAAACAGCACCGGCGACAGCGCGAGCCCGAACGCGGAGAATCCGATCGCGCTGCTGCCCGCGTCCGATGCGGCCAGACGCGCGACGTCGCCGCGTCCGGTCGCGACGCCCGCCACCACGAACAGCGCGAGCGCGCCGATCTTCAAGAAGCTCGTGACGTTGTTCGCACGCGCGCCGTGGCGGACGCCGTAGTAATTGAGCAGCGAGGTGGCGAGCACCAGCGCGACGGCGATCGCGACCTGCTCCGACTGCGACAGCGGCATCAACTCGGCGAGACCGGCCGAAAAGCCGGTCGCGAGCGTCGCGACGGTGCCGGCCTGGATCACGAAGAACGACAGCCAACCGACCAGGAATCCCGCAACGGGGTGGAACGCCTCACGCAGGTAGACGTAGTCGCCGCCCGCATGCGGAAACATCGCACCGAGTTCGGCATTCGCGAGCGCGCCAGCGAGCGACAGCAATCCGCCCGCCACCCAGACCGCCAGGAAGAAGCCTGCGTTCGGCAGCAGATCCGCGATGCGACCCGGCGTGAGGAAGATCCCCGAACCGATCACCGACGCGACGACCAGGAACGTCGCGTCGAGCAGCGAGAGTTCGCGCAGGAGTCCGTCGCGCGGATGACGATCGGGCTCGCCTCCGGCGAGCCCGCGAGCCGTATTGCCGCCCTCGCTGCGCTCGGGCTTCAAGAACTCCTCACTCGGGTCGGCCGACCTTGAACCTCGTCTACGCGAGGAACGGGATGATGATCAGCGCGACGATGTTGATGAGCTTCAGCATCGGGTTGATCGCCGGCCCGGCCGTGTCCTTGTACGGATCGCCGACCGTGTCGCCGGTGACCGATGCCTTGTGCGCGTCCGAACCCTTGCCACCGTGGGCACCCGACTCGATGTGCTTCTTGGCGTTGTCCCATGCGGCGCCGCCCGTGGTCATCGAGAGACCCACACAGAGACCCGACACGATCGAACCGATCAGCAGCCCGCCGAGCGCCTGCGCGCCGAGCAGGAAGCCGACGAGCAGCGGCACGACCACCGGAATCAATGCGGGCGCAATCATCAGACGCAGCGCGCTGGCGGTCACGATGTCGACACAAGTGCGGTAGTCCGGCTTCCCCGTTCCTTCCATCAGGCCCGGGATCTCGCGGAACTGCCGGCGGACCTCCTCGACGACCTTCTGGCCGGCGACGCCCACCGCTTCCATCGCGAGCGACGCGAAGAGGAACGGAACCATCGCGCCGATGAAGAGACCGGCGAGCACGGACGTGTTGGACAGATCGAAGCTGGTCGCGACGCCTGCAGCGCGCAGATCTTCGATGTAGGTGGCGAAGAGCACGACGGCGGCGAGGCCCGCCGACGCGATCGCGTAGCCCTTGGTGACGGCCTTGGTGGTGTTGCCGAACGCATCGAGCGGATCGGTGACCTGGCGCACCGCGTCGCCCATCTTCGCCATCTCGGCGATGCCGCCCGCGTTGTCGGTGATCGGGCCGTAGGCGTCGATCGCGACCACGATGCCGGCGAGCGAGAGCATCGACATCGCGGCGGTCGCGACGCCGAAGAGGCCCGCGAGGCCGTAGCAGGCAAGCATCGCGGTGACGATCACCAGCACCGGCGCCACGGTGGCCTGCATGCCGACCGCGAGACCGCTGATGATGTTGGTGGCATGGCCGCCGACGGACGCGTCGGCGATGCGCTTCACGAAGCGCGAACCGTCCCCGGTGTAGACGTCGGTGATCCACATCATCGCCGCGGTCACGATCCCGCCGATGGCAGCGCAGAGCCAGAGCCCGAACTTCGAGATCGCAACGCCCGAGGCGGTCGTCTCGGGCAGGTCGATGAACAGGTGCACGACGAGGAGCAGCACCAACAGCGACACGGTGGCGACGCCGAGACCGGTGTACATCGCGCGCATCACCGCGGGGCGCTGGCCGCTGGCCGGCTCGTCGATCGTCACGAAGCGCAGCGACAGGATGCTGCCGAAGACCGAGACCGCACCGATCACCAGCGGATACAGGAACATCGCCTTGCTGTCGGGGAACGTCAGGTGTGCGATCAGCATCGCGGCGACCGCGGTGACCGTGTAGGTCTCGAAGAGATCGGCGGCCATGCCGGCGCAGTCACCGACGTTGTCGCCCACGTTGTCGGCGATCACCGCCGGGTTGCGCGGATCGTCTTCGGGAATGTTCGCTTCGACCTTGCCGACGAGATCGGCGCCGACGTCGGCGCCCTTCGTGAAGATGCCGCCGCCGAGGCGCGCAAACACCGAGATCAGCGAGCCGCCGAAGCCGAGGCCGATCAGCGCCTGCAGCTGGACGGGGCCGAGCTGTTTGAACTCTTCCGGAATCAGCAGCTGCGCAAAGAGCGCGAGCGAAAAGAGTCCCGCGCCGACGACCATCAGACCCGTCACCGCGCCGCCCTTGAAGGCGAGATCGAAGGCGGGGCGGAAGCCCAACTTCGCAGCTTCGGCGACGCGCACGTTCGCCTGCACCGAGACGCGCATGCCCATGATGCCGGCCGCGGCGCTCGCCACGGCGCCGACGACGAAACCGAGCGCCATCCAGCCGCCAAAAGCAATCAGCAGGAAGACCGCGATGGGCACGCCGACCATCGCGACGGTGCGGTACTGCCGGTTCAGGAAGGCGCCCGCGCCTTCGGCGATCGCTGCCGAGATCTCGAGGGCGCGCGGATCCGTGGCCGGCGCCGAGCGAACGCCCATGTAGAGGACCATCGCGTAGCCGAGTGCCACCAGCGAGGCGACGGCGGAAATGAAGATCATCATCGGCAGGGTCTCCCGGGAGTCGGATCATGCGCGCCAGCAGGGGCGCGGATTGAGGTGCTCGACGATTCCGAATCCCTTCGGGGATGGATTCGCCGGCGGCACAAACTAGGGAGCGAGCCGCAAAACTGCCAGCCTGATCTTGATGATCCTCGCCGCTCGCCGCTGGCTCGCTACGCGGGACTAGCAGGCTGCTAGGCGGCTCGTTGAAGCAGCTCGACCATCTCGGAGCGCTGGGGACCCGGCAGCTCGAGCGGGGCGCGCTGCTCCCGCTCGCGCCAGGCAGCGAGCACGCGGCCGATCACGTCCGCGTCCTTCATGAAGGCGTCCGGCGCATCGAGCAGATTGAAGGTGCGCATGAACGCGCGAACCACCTTGATGTCGCTGCGCAGTGCAGGGATCAATCCATCGCGGAACACCGAGCGCAGGAACTCCTTGGGATCGACGACCTGCCCGGGTTGCGCCCCGGTCGCAGCGCCCTGCGCCTCGCCGCGCGCCTGTGCCGCCGCGACTTCCCGCGACTCGCGGTCCTGATCGCGCGCCGCCCGATACCACGGCTCGATCTCGCGACGCGTCGCGAGATCGAGTTCGAGCGCGAGGCCGCGCAAGTCGCCTGCGTGATCGCGCAGCGCGTCCTCGAACGCCCACGCGTGGACGAACGCCAGCGCGCAGCCACGGCCATAGAGCGGGTTCGAGCAGATTGCGGCATCACCGATCGCAACGACGCCGAGTGCGAGCGGTTCGCCGTCGCGCACGAAGCGGCGGCGCCGGTTCACCAGCTTCGCCATCGCGCGCACATCGGTCACCGGCTCGGAGCGCGCCGGCTCGATCCATTCCCGTGTCGCCGGCAGCGCGCGCGCGGCGGCTTCGAACGGACCCTCGTGCAGGATCGCGCGCAGCGGATCGTCATCGAGCGACGCCGCGAGCGTGATCGAGAAGATCCCCGAATCACCGGGAAAGATGCCGAACTTCATGTAGCCGAGATCGGCGCCGACCACGCCCTGCCCTTCGGGTGCGGTGGCGCCCGGCCGCAAGCGGTAGAACCGCGAGCAGTAGAAGATCCCGCACGCCTCTTCCTCGGTCTCGACTTCGAGCGTGCCGAGGTCGGCGAGCCAGCGCGGCAGTCGCGAGCGACGACCGCTGGCGTCGACGACGAGATCCGCCCGAAGCGTATGCGGCTGGCCGTCGATCGTCGCGCGAACACCCGTGACGCGCGGCACTCCGGTCGCGGCGTCGCGTTCGGCGACGAGACCCTCCACCGCAGCGCCGCCCAACCACGAAACATCGGGGCTCGCGAGTACGCGGTGCCGCAGCACCCACTCGAAGGTGATGCGGCGACACGCGAAAAGCGTCAGTTCGTCGTCGCCCGGCGCGGGCGTGCGGTCGATCAGTGTCGGCGGCAGATAGTCGCGGAACCGCAGGTCCGTCGCGCCGTGGGCGTGCAGCGCTTCGAGCACATCGGGTGCGCGCGCGAGCAATCCGTTCCGCAGCCGGGCGAGAAACGCGTGCGAGTGCCAGACCTGGGGCGCCCCGTTGCGCTGCCAGCTCTCGAAGGCCTCGACGGGACTCGCCGGGAGTGGCGTCGCGTCGCGTTCGAGTACCTGCACGCCATGTCCGGCGCGCGACAGCGAGAGCGCCGTCGCCAGCCCCGCCACGCCACCGCCAATGATCAGGATCCGCATCGCCTGCCTGCCTCCGTCCGTCACGAGCCGCGCAGGGTAGCGGCTCCGCGCGAATGCCGACGCTCGCCGGCGACGGAGCCGGGAATCACGATGCGTCGGCCGCGTGTGACTCGAGCGGCGGGGATCCAAGTCGCGCGGCAAAGCGGCGACAGACGCGATTGCCGAGCGCGATCGAAGGAACCTCGATCCAGCGATGACACGCGATCGACGCCGGCACGACCACCGCAACCAGAGCGACGAGCAGCGCGAATCCGCTCCAGGGTACTTGCGGCGAAACGATGCGCGGCGCCAGCAGGTTCAGAATCGGTAGGTGCAGCAGGTAGAGCGAGAACGAGATGCGCCCGAGGAAGACCAGCACCCGCAAAGACATCACCCGCTCGACGCCGGGCAGCGCATCGGCGCAGGCCACCAGGAGCGCCGCGCCGGGGACCATCACGAGCACGTCGCGAAAGTTGTAGCCGGTGAGCAACACGCCGCCGGCCATGCGGCTCCAGCCGAGCAGGTTCGGCGCGGACAGGATCAACACCGCGAGCGCGGGCCATACGACCTGAAGGGCCCTCGGCGTGCGGCGCAGCGCGCGCCGGACGGCGTCGCGCTCCTGGAACAGCACCACACCGGCGGCGAAATTGGCGGCGTACCACAGATCATTGTACGCGTAGGGAAGAGCGAGCGTCGCCAATGACACGACGATGAGCGGGATGCCGCGCCACCAGCGCGCCGCGACGGCGAGCAGCGGCAGCAACCCCGAGAAGATCATCTCGACGCGCAGCGTCCACCCGACCGCGAGCTGCCCTCCGGCGCTGCCCGGAAACAACGACGCGACGAACAGCTCAGCGGGCGCGAGATGCACCTGCGCCATCTGCCACGTCACGTGGGTGAGCCCGCGTTCGGGACCGAAGTTGCGGACGTAGAAAAAGCTGGCGCACCAGGCGAGGAGCATTCCGAAGACGTAGGGCGGGTGGATGCGGAACACACGCTTCGTGTAGAACACCGGCCAGTCGATCACTCCGCGGCCCCGCCTGAGGGAGCTGGCGAGCGCCCAGCCGCTCAGCACGAAGAACACCTGCACGGCGCCCATCCCGTTCAGGAGCGGTGCGAACACGCCCTCGAAGAGCGCGTGCCGAACCTCGGGCGGGATCGCCACCGCGTTGAAGCAGTGATAGACGACGATGAGCGCCGCTGCCCCGCCGCGCAGCCCGTCGAGCGCCAACCGATGCGAACTGGAACTCGGCTGCGTCATACCCCTCGCCTCAACGATCTTCCCCCCGCGCGGCGCCGGCGTCCGCTCGCGAAGGACTCGCCACGAACGCCGCAGTCTTGCCTGTCGGAACTACGCCTTCCTGCTGAATACGATCGATCTGCCACGCCGCGCCGCGCTCCGAGCGCAGCAGGAAGAAGCGCTGCGTGAACGGCGGCGCGCCGGGGCCCGCAACGCGCGCCGTGACGACCGCGTGCTGCGCGTCGGGGCGAAGCACTTCGGTGACGCCCACCGCGAGCCGCGGCGCGTACGCGAAGAACTCGGGGCGCCGCTGCACCCCCAGCCACGCCAGCTCCGCGCTCGAGAGTCGGAACGGCTGCGCCTCGCTCGCCGCCTCGGTCCAGGCGCTCTTGATGCGCAGGCCATGACTCTCGTGGAACGCCGGCGTGACGAGCGCAGCGGAACGGATCGGATCGCGACCGAGACTTTGGAAGTACAGCGCGACGACGTCCTGCGGAGCGTCGGGTGCAGCGCCACACCCGACAATGGCGACGACGGAAAGCGCTGCAAGCAAGCGCATCTTCAGATCCACCAGCCGTACCAGAACACGAGCGTCATGCCGAGCGAAGTCGCAAGCAGCGCTGCACGCGCGGGCGCGCGCCAGCGCGGTGCGAGGCCGCCGATTCCGAGCGCCAGCAGCAGCGTTGCGGGGAAGAGCGCGGAGAGCAGGTAGCTCGCCTTCACGGCGGAGAATGCAGGAATCACCCAGGTGTAGCGGAGCAGCGACACGGCGAGCAACGCGAGAAACAGCAACGGACCCGCCGCAGCGGCGTAGGCGCGCCGATCGCCTAGAACACGCACGAGGCCGAGCAACGCGAGCAGCGCCGGGATCGCGCCTGCCATCGAAGTGAGCGCCGCCGCCGACACGACACGCGGCTGGGACGCGGGCAGGAACTGCGCATGGCCGTCGGCCCACATGCTCGCCCACAGCAGACCGGGGACCGAGCGCACCAGACCCGGCGCACTGTAGACCGGCTCGGTGAAGGTGCTCGCGGGCACGAACACATAGTCGGAAAAGCGCCGCACGCCGGGCGGCTGCGCCGCCATTTCGTCGCGCGCGTCGCGCGAAAGGGCCGCACCCGATACCACGGAGAGCATCGAACCGCCGCCCGCGCGCAGCAAACGCACGGCATGCGGCGCGAGCGCCGCCGTCGGGATCCCCACGACCAGCGCCGCAGCGACCAGCGCACGCCCTGCATCAACGCGAATACGTGTCGCATAGAGCAATCCGCTCGCGGCGATCGCGACGAGCGCGGTGGACTTCGTGAGCGCCGCGAACGCCAATGGGATCGCCGTCACCATCGCGTGGCGAGCGAGTGCGCGCGGATCCGCCGGAATCGAGACGAGGTGCAGCAACGCTGCGGTGATGAAGAACGCGCAGGTGGTCTCGTTGCCGATCATGCTTCCCGCGATCGTCGCGACCGGCGCCGCGATCGCGAGCGTGGCCGCAACCGCAGCGTCCGCGGGAGCGACGAAGCGGCGCAGACCCCGCCACGCGAGCAGCACCGCGCCCGCCCCGAACGCCCCGGAGATCAGCCGCAGCGTCACATGCACCGGAATCGAAGTCGGCAGCAGCGTCCACAGCAGCGCGCCGAGCGCGTGATACAGCGGAGGATGAAAGCCGGCCCAGGCGAGCGCGTCGGGCAACTGGCCGCGATGCAGCGCCAACACGTTCTCCGCGTGGCCCGGCCCGTCGAAGTCGAGCAGCGGCGGATACGCGACGGCGTTGTGGACGCGCGTGGCGAGCGCAACGAGCGCAACGCCTGCCGCCGTGAGCTGCCAGGCGGTTCCCCGCTCCGCGAAAGGTTTCATCTCGCGACGGTACGCCGCCTGCTCGACAGGATCCAACGCCGTCACGACTCGTCTCGCGCAAGGATGCGGAACGACGGCTGGCTGATCCGCTCACTGCGACACTCCGGGCAGCGACCCGGCGCATGCAGATGACGCGCCTCGCGGTCGCGAAACGCGAAGTCGCAGCCGAGGCAGCGTGGCGGCGACACGACCAACTGATCGCCACGACCGCGCGCACTGTGCGCGACGTGCAGCAGCTCGCTCTCGAGATCGCGCACCGAGAGCCCGAGCAGCGCGCGCAGCGTCTCGAAGTCGAGTTCCTGGCGCAGCAACAGGGCGCGCAGCTGCTGGCGCACGGTGCGCCGCTCGCCGACGCCGACGGGATCACGCCGTTGCGACATCAAGCCGCCATCGAGAGCCAGAATACGGCCCCGATCGCGAGCCAGAGCGCGCGGCCGACGCGCGCCGCGCTCTCGCCGCCAAGCCCCTCGAGGGCGCGATCGCACGCATCGACGCCGAGCGCGAACGCAACCGCGAGGGGTGCAACGAGCCCGAGCAGATAGGGCGCCTTCGCCTGCCCGAAGTACGGCAGCTCGAGCGTGAGCGCGATCATCGCGAACGCGACGGCCGCCTCGAGCGTGAGCAGCAACGACCACGCTGCGCGGCGCGCGCCCTCCTCGGGTGCGAAGGCCAGCCCGAGGCAGCGTGCGAGGCCCCAGCCCAGTACGGCCGTCGCCGGCAGCGCGAGCCAGTAGCCGATCGCGACCAGGTCCCAATTCCAGGCATCGGTGGGAAACACGGCGCTCGCGCGCCCCGCGATCCAGCCGTCGCCCCAGAAGCTCGAGTAGATCGCGTCGGCGAAGGAGTGGAATCCAGCGAGCACCGGGTGGCGCAGCGACTCGCCGAAGCCGAGGTAGTACGCCGGCGTGTGGAAGCCGGGCTGCGACCACCAGAGCATCCCCGGAAGGTTCCAGTTGCCGGCGATCGGCGTACCGTAGAGCTGCACGTTGCGCGCATAGAACCAACCGCTGATCGCTGCGATCGGCGCGACGTAGGCCGCGGCGAGCCCTGCGATGCGCGCCGGCCGCACGCCCTCCGCGACGGTGTTGCGAGCGATCAGGAAGAATCCAGCCACCGCAGCGAGCAGCAGCGCCGTCACCTTCGCGAGTAGCGCGAGCCCGACGCCAACGCCGACGAGCGCAGCATCGCGGAGCCGCACGCGCCCGCGCAACAGCGCCCGCACGCAGAGCAGCAGCGAGAGACCGAACAGGAATCCGTGCAGCGGCTCGTTGGAAACGTAGGCGGAGGTGTAGACGTCGAGCGGCAGCACGCCGGCGAACAGCACTGCCACCGCGACCAGCTCCGGCCGCATCGGCAGCAGCGCGCGCGCGAGTCCGAAGCTCACCCACACCGTGCCGAGTCCCGCGGCGAACGACGGCAGCTTGGTCGCGACGCGCTCGCCCGCAGGCGTCGCGCCGAACAGCTGCTGGAGTCCCGCGACCGCGGCGTAGTACAGCGGTGGGTGATAGGTCGACCAGCCCTCGTCGGGCCTCGGCACGCGCTGTTCGTGGCGCAGCAACGAGACATACGCGAGATGGTTGGTGGCATCGAAGCCCGTCGTCACCGGTAGCGACACGAATTTGATCGCGAACAGCGCGCACCACCCGACGTGCACGAGGGCCAGCGCGATTGCGGGAAGTCGCGCCCGTTGGCGCGCGAACCAGCGCTTCGCGCCAAACGAGACGACCAGCGCCAGCGCGAAGAGACCGAGCACGATCGGCCACCGCGATCGCCATGCTGCAGCGGGTCGCGGACTCGCCCCCGCACTCGGATGGAGCCGCGTGTCGTCCGGCGCAACGGCAGGCATCGAGGCAGCACCGTCGCGCGAGACACGCCACGACGCGTCCGTTGCCAGAGCGATCTTGCCACCCAACGCGAGGTGCGCGCGCAGCAGCGGGGGTCCGCGCGGATTCCACACCTCGATCTCGATCTCGTTCTCGCCCGCGCGAAGTTGCGCAGCGATGTCGACGTCGCGCCCGGCGCGCCATGCAGGATCCGGGTCGGGAGAGCTCGACACCGCGACGCCGTCGACGCGGACGCGGTGGGTGCGCCCGGCTTCGATGTGGAGTCGTGCGGTCGCGGGCGGCTCGCCGAGGGTGAAGCGCCGCGTAAAGGTCGCGACCGGAACCCGCGGCTCCTTGTACTGCTGCACCATCGCGTCGACGGGGCGCGGATCGGTGATCCACGCTGCGTCGCCCGCTGCAAACAGGAACGCGACGTCGGGCGCACACGCGCAGCGATGGCCGAGCGCGACCAGCGTGCCGACGCACACGGCGAGCGCGCCGAGCCGTTGCAATCGCTCGATGCGGGCGTGGTCCTTTGCAGCGCACGGCGCGATGATCGGACCCGTCCCTTGTTGCAGGCTACTCGCGGCGGCAGCATACCCCGCCCTGCCCGGGTAGACTGCCGCCCGCTGCGGCGAGGAGCGACCGATTGAAGAGCGACGCACCCGTCTCCCGATGGCTCGTCCTCTTCGGCGTCTACTTCGGCCTGGCCTTCGCCGTCTACGCGCCGTCGTTTGCGGGCGGCCCGATCTCCGACGACTACCTCTACCTGATGAATCCCTGGGTGCGCGAGCTCAGGGCCGCGTCGCTGCCGGACCTGTTCGACCCGCGCAGCCAGGCCACGCTCGCGCTCAACAACTACGCCCCGCTGCGCCCGATCCTGCATGGTCTCGAGTGGCGCTTCTTCTACGACGAATCGGACGTCCTGGCGACGAACCGCGCCTACCACGTCACCAACGCAATCGCGCACGTCGTCGCCAGCGGACTGCTGGCGATGCTGCTCGCGCAGGCCTCGCTGCCCTTCGTCGCCGCCGCGCTCGGCGGCGCGTTCTTCCTGCTGCATCCGGCGAATGTCGAGTCGGTCGCCTGGCTCTGCGAGCTTTGGAGCGGTGTTGCACTGGCGCTCGGCCTCGGCGCGCTGCTGTTGCAGCGCCGTCTGCCACCACTGGCGCTCGTGCTCTTCGCGCTCGCACTC
>JANLTC010000391.1:0-9168 GCA_031362725.1 Deltaproteobacteria bacterium
GACGAACTCGACTACTACAGCGTGCTCGAGATCGCTCCGGATGTGTCGGCCTCGGAGATTCGCGCGGCCTATCACCGCGCCACGCGACGCTTCCACCCAGATGGTCATCGCGCGATCGACGATGAACTGCGCCCCGTGCTGGGCCGAATCGCCAAGCGCGTTGCAGAAGCCTATTCGGTGCTGCGCGATCAGCGCCGTCGCCAGGTCTACGACCAACAGATCCGAGGCGACTCGGCGCGCGTCCGGATGCCGCTCGTGCAGGCCGAAGCCGAAGCCGGGCGACAGAGCCGCGATGCGCGGCTCGGCAAGACGCCGAATGGGCGCCGCTACTTCGTGGTCGCGCAGGGCGACCTCGCGCGCGGCGACAAGATCTCTGCGGAACGGAATCTGCGCACCGCGCTCACCTTCGAGCCCGAAAACGGCGTCTTCAAGGATCTGCTGGCGCAACTTCGCGGGAAGCGCTGATCGACGCGAAACGCGGTGCGAAGCGCGTCGATCTGGCTAGTCTCCGGCCCCGTGCCGCGATCCCGTACGACGATTCGAATCCTCATCGTTCTCGCGTTTGCGATTCCGCTCGCTTGTAGCGAGGGTGAGACCGCAACGACGAGCGCTACGGCGAAGCCCGCAGCCGCAGCGGCGCCGGAGCAGGTCGCAGCACCCGCGCAGGCGCCGTCCGCTGCGGCGCCGCCGCGCCGCGAACCTCCGTTGCCGTCGTTCGACGGCGTCACACTGGACGGAAAGCCCTTCGCCGCACGCGATCTGCTCGGCAAGCGCGCGTTGGTCTTTTTCTTCAACTCCGACATGCCGGAGGCGGGGCCCGCAGCCGACGCGGTCGCACATGTCGCAGGCGAGAGCGCGGCCAACAACTTCGCAATCGTCGGCGTCGCGCTCGGCGAGGGCGGCTCGCGCGCGCGTGATTTTGCAAAGCAGCACCACCTCGATTTCCCAATCGTCGACGACGCCTCGGGCCGCGTCGCCGCCAAGGTCCAGCTTCGCGCACCGGTAGCGCTGCTCGGCGTCGACGCCGACGGGTACGTGGTTTTCGCGCAGGGTGGTGTCGCGCCCGGCGATGTCCCGGATGCGGTTGCGATCGTAGAGACCCAGCTGCGCGAGTCGCTGCGGCTGCCGGCCGGCAGCGGGACCTCCCTCGAGCCGACGCTGGGCACGCGATCGCTCGCGCCCGCGTTCTCCGCCGAGAAGATCGAAGGCGGCGGGCGCATCGATATGACGTCGCTGCGAGGCAAGCCGCTCGTGTTGATCTTCTTCTTGTATACCTGTCCGCACTGCCATCACGCGCTCGAGTTCTTGAAGGCTGAACTGGCAAAACTGCCGGAAGCCAGCCGCCCCGCAGTGATTGGGATCTCGGTCGGCGGCACGGCGGCCGCCGTAGAGGAGACCCTGAAGAAGGACGGACTCGACTTCTTCCCGGTGCTCGTCGACAACGACTTTGCGGTGCGTACCGCGTACGGCGTGGTCGCAGGCGTCCCCGATATCTTCGTGATCGACGCGCAAGGTGCCGTGGTGACGCGCGTGCAGGGCTGGCGCGACGACCGCGATCCGGCGCTGATGCGGATGTGGCTCGCAAAGCTTGCCGGGCAGCCCGTGCCGATGTTGTTGCACGCAAGCGGCTATAGCGGCAGCGAGGCCTGCGCCGTCTGTCACGAGAAGGAAAACGCGACGTGGATGCTCACCCAGCATGCCAGCGCGTTCGACACGCTGGTCCGTCACTCGGCAGCCGCGAAGCCGGACTGCGTCGGCTGTCACGTCGTCGGTTTCCAGAAGCCGGGCGGCTACGCGATCTCGCCGCCGACGAAGCACCTCGAGAACGTCGGCTGCGAGAGCTGTCACGGCCGCGGCGGACCGCATCTCTCGAAGGACTTCGTCACCGCAGAGAACTACGAACCGGTATGTCTCAGCTGCCACGACCAGAAGCATTCGCTCGGCTTCCAGTACGCGGAGTTCCTACCGAGGGTGTCGCACCGCTCGAACGCGAGTTTCGCGGCGCTGCCGCTCGCGGAAAAGCAGAAACTCCTCGCGGAGCGCAGCGCGACGCGTCGGGAGATGCTGCCGACGACGGCCGCCTACGTGGGCTCGCAGGCTTGTCAGTCGTGCCACGCGAAGGAGTTCGAGACCTGGTCGAAGCAGCCGCACGCGAACGCGTTGGCGTCGCTCGAGAAGAAAGGCGCGGCCCAGAAACCCGATTGCCTGGCTTGCCACACCACGGCGATGGGTCGGCCCGGCGGCTTCCCGAAAGACGGCAGGCCAGCAGACCACGCGGACCTGGCGCGCGTCGGATGCGAGTCGTGCCACGGTCCAGGTGGCGATCACGTGAAGCCCGATGCGCCGCGCATCGGAACGATCGTCTCCCTCACAGACAAGTGCGGCAGCTGCGTGATCCTCCAGATCTGCGGCAGCTGCCATGACAATGTCAACGATCCCGGTTTCGAGTTCGAAGTCGAGAAGAAGATCGAAGCGCAGAAGCATGGGACGATCGTTCCCAGCGCAACGCGCGGCGCCGAGCCGTCGGCCAAGCAAGAAGTGCCTAGCGCGTCGTGGGTCGGCTCTCTGGAGCGCGGTTTCGCGCTCGTCGATGGCCGCGGCTAGACGCGTGCAGGTCGACGGACTTCGACTCTCCGCGCCGCGTCCGATTCTTGGGTCGGCCGGCTGACGGTCATGGCGAAGATCCGCGTCGACACCGACGGCCGCGGCATTCATACACTCACGATCGACCGCGCAGAGCAACGCAACGCGCTCGATCGAAGTACGCTCGACGAACTCGAAACCGCACTGCACGCAGTCGCCGGCCGGCCAGACGCGCGCGTCGTGGTCCTGCGCGGCGCGGGCAACGAGGCATTCAGTGCAGGTGCCGACCTGCGGGAGCTGCTCACCCACGAGACGCTCGAGGATCGCCGAAGCCACTTCGACGGCGTCGCGCGCGTGATTCGCGCGATGCACGACCTCGGCGTCCCGGTGATCGCGCGCGTGCAGGGGTTTGCGCTCGCCGGCGGTTGCGGACTGGCCGTCGCGGCGGACTTCACGATCGCCGCCGAGAGCGCGGTGTTTGGTCTGCCCGAGATCGGCATCGGACTGCTGCCGATGGTGGTGTCGGCGCCGATCCTGCGCGCGACCGGCAGCCGCAAGGTCGTACTGGACCTCGTGCTCACCGGGCGACGCGTCGGCGCCGACGAGGCGCTCCGGCTCGGCCTCGCCACGCGTGTCGTTCCCGATGCGCGCCTCGATGCGGAGATCGACGAACTCGCCGCCAAGCTCGCGTCGCTGTCCCCAGCCGCGCTGCGCCTCGGCAAGGAGGCGATCTACACGATGTCCGAGATGGAATACGGCGCAGCGCTCCGCTACTTGCGGGAGATGATCGTGCTCACGGCCAGCACCGAAGACGCGGAGGAAGGCATCCGCGCATTCTTCGACAAGCGGGAGCCGCGATGGACCGGTCGCTAGCCGCCGATCTCCAGGGTGCCGTCGCCGCGGCCCGCGATCTCGTGCGGGAGTGGCTCGACGAAGGCGTCGAGACCTTCGAGCGAAACGCTCCGAGTCCGCATCCGGACCGGCCGAGGATCGATCTCGAGTCCGTGCGCGAAACGGCGAGCGCGGCGTCGACTTCACCCAAAGCGGTGGCTTCTCCGCAGCAGCCGGCAGGCGAGGCGTTGGAACTGCCGTCTCCGTCCGAAGAACGGCCCACACTCGAGTCGGTACGTACCACGCTCGGCGACTGCAAACGCTGTCGTCTCGCGGACGGTCGCACCCAGATCGTGTTCGGTGCCGGCAACCCCGACGCAGATCTTCTGTTCATCGGCGAAGGCCCGGGCGAGCAGGAGGATCTCCAGGGTATCCCCTTCGTCGGACGTGCCGGCGAGTTGCTGACCACGATGATCGAACGCGGTCTCGGCATCGCGCGGCGCAGCGTCTACATCTGCAACATCGTAAAGTGTCGACCACCGAGCAATCGCACGCCGCTCGCCGACGAGGTTCACGCCTGTCGCGCGTTCCTCGACGGCCAGATCGACGCCGTGCGGCCAAAGGTGATCATCGCGCTCGGCAAACCGGCGACTAGCCTTCTGCTCGGTCGCGACATCTCGATCACCCGTGTGCGCGGGACCTGGCAGGAGTATCAGGGCACGGCAGTGATGCCGACCTTTCATCCGGCGTTCGTGCTGCGCCAATACACGCAGGAGAACCGGCGCCTGGTTTGGGAAGACTTGAAGGCCGCGCTCGCGCGCGCGCGCGAACTCGGCGGCCGATTCGAGGACTGACGCTCAGGGTCGTTCCGGAACCGATGCCGTCTGACGCTTGCGGAACTGCGCGAGCGCAGCGCGCACGGCCGGATCCTTGCGTGCGAGGATCGCCGCCGCGAGCAGTCCCGCGTTCTTCGCACCAGCCTTGCCGATCGCGAGCGTACCGACCGGGATGCCGCCCGGCATCTGCACCGTTGCGAGTAGCGCGTCGAGGCCGCGCAGCGGCGAGGAGTCGATCGGAACGCCGAGCACGGGTAGCAGCGTGAGCGCGGCGGTGACGCCAGCGAGATGGGCTGCACTCCCCGCTCCGGCAATGATCACGTCGATCCCGTTCGACTCGGCCTTCGTCACGTAGGCATGATGCCGCGCTGGCGTTCGGTGCGCCGAGATCACGCGCACGTCGCTCGCGACACCGAGTTGCTCGAGCACTTCCGCTGCCGGCTTCATCGTTTCCCAGTCCGACGAAGAACCCATCAAGATCGCGACGCGCGGCTTCGCACCGCTCCGCGCTGCGATGTCCGACGAAGTCCCGACCCTGCGCGTCTTGCCGGCCTTGCGAATGGCCACGTAGATGCTCCTTTCACCGCCGTCCCGGAGCCTGTTTCCGGTACGAGTGGCATACTTCGCCAATTCTCGATTCGAATGCAAGGAAGCACGTGGCCTCCGCGATCGGTCCGCGCACACAGCTCTGCGGCGTCATTCTCCACCCGGCCGGCCATACGCGCTCACCGGCGATGCACAACGCCGCATTCTCGGCTCTCGGCATCGACGCCGTCTATGTCGCACTCGACGTGTCGCCGGACAGGCTCCAGCCGGCGCTCGCCGGGGTGCGTGCTCTCGGTTTCCGCCAGCTCGCGGTGTCGATCCCGCACAAGGAAACCGTCATTCCGCATCTCGATGCGATCGACGCGACCGCGCGGTGCATTGGCGCGGTCAACACGGTGACGCGAGACGGCGAACGGCTGATCGGAGCAAATACGGACTGGCTCGGCGTCGTACGCGCGCTCGAGCGCGAGACGACGATTTCCGGGCGCGACGCGATCGTACTCGGCGCGGGCGGCGCGGCACGGGCCGCCGTATTCGGCCTGCTCGAGCGCGGTGCGCGTGTATGGATCCTGAATCGCGATCGCGAGCGGGCCGAGCGCCTCGCTGTCGAACTCGGCGCGAGCGGCGCCGGCGGACTGGACGCGCTTGCAGGCCTGCCCTGCGAGATCCTCGTCAACACGACGACCGTAGGGCTGCGCGAGGACGTATCCCCGGTGATGCCTACCGCGATCGCGAAGAATTCGGTGGTGCTCGACGCCGTCTACGACCCGCCGCGCACCCGCCTTTTGCGCGACGCGGAGTCGCGCGGCGCACGCGGCATCGAAGGCAAGTGGTGGCTGATCCATCAAGCCGCCGAACAGATCCGGTTATGGACGGGCCGCGAGGGACCAACCGACGTGATGGGCGCGGCATTCGACCGCGCGGGGCAGTCCGAGTGAATCACGCGAAGGGGGCGACTAGCCGCCGTAGCCCCACTTCTTCTTGTTCTCGCCGACCTGCTCGGGCGTCGGCTTGGGCTTCTCGATGACTTCCGGCACTTCGAACTTGTCCTTGAAGTCGACGATCTTGGCATTCGCGTCGATGTCCGGCTGGAAGATCTCGGGAACCTGTTCGTCCTCGAAGATCGCTTCCCAGGGGCACTCAGGCTCGCACACGCCGCAGTTGATGCACTCTTCGGGATCGATGAAGAGTTGATTCGGGAAGGTGCCGCGGTCGTCGCCCTTGTATTCGTAGATACAGTCGACGGGGCAAACCTCTACACAGCTCTGGTCAACGCAATCCCGGCAGAGCTTCGTGATCACCCAGGTCATCTGTCCGAGTCCCCTCTGCTGCCGCCTGGCGCACCGGCCAGTCGGTCTCCTCGTTGTTGGCGCGACCACCGGGCCGCAGCGACCGTCAGCGAAGCTTGGTCTCTTTGTAGACCACGTGCTTGCGCACGATCGGATCGTACTTCTTGATTTCGAGCTTGTTCGGCGTGTTCTGGCGGTTCTTCATCGTTGTGTAGAAGTGCCCGGTGCCCGCGCTCGACTCGAGCTTGATGATTTCGCGCGTGCCTCGCTTTGCCATTGGATCCTCGCTCAGTTCGCCGCAGGTTCGGGCACGCGCTCGCCGGTCGAGATAAAGACGCGCACGCGGCGCCCTTCCTGGGTCTCGACGCGGATCCGACTGGACTTGCCCTTCGCATCGACCAGCTGAATGTTGGACGCGTCGATGAAGCCTTCGTGCTCCATGATGCCGCCAGCGCGAGAGCCGCGTCGACCCGCCTTCAAGTGGTGCTTCTGGACACGAACCTTCTCGACTCGCACCCGACCGAGTGCGGGATCGACGGCCAGTACACGACCTGTCTTGCCGCTGTCGGCCCCTTTCGTCACGCGAACCAAGTCGCCCTTGCGAATCCCGAGAGCCATGCATTTTCCTCGTCGAACTGGGTCGTTTGTGAGCCGGCACCTTGCGCGACGGACGCGCCGTCGTCAAGGCACCCCAAGGGGGTTTCTTGCAGAATCGTGCGGCATGGCACGGTCGCCCCTAGCCTGCGCACGTGTTCCGCCGCTTCGCCATGATCGCCGCCATCGCGGGAGTGCTCGTAGCGGGAACACTCGCGTGCTGCCGGATCGGATTGCGTCTTCTGCCCGAGAGATATGCGGTAAACGCCCCAATCGGTCACCTACTCCTGGGGCGCGGAACCGAGGCAGCCCCACTGGGCGAGCTGCGTCGCTTGATCACGGTGCCCGACGGTTTCTCCCTCTCTCTCTACGCCACGGGCATCCCGAATGCGCGCATGTTGCGGTTCGCGCCGAACGGCGACCTGCTCGTGAGCGCGCCACGCAGTGGTCGTGTGCTGCTGCTCGAGCCCGACGCCAACCACGACGGCCGCGCCGACGGGATGCGAACGATCCTTGAAGGTCTCGATCGCCCGCACGGCCTCGACTTCCATCAAGGCTGGCTCTACGTGGCGGAGGGAAGCACGATCAGTCGGGTTCGCTACGACACGAACGCGCGTAGTGTTGGTGGACCGCTCGAACGCGTCGTCAGTGACCTGCCGGATGGCGGAAACCACTGGACACGCACGCTGCGCTTCGGACCGGACGGATTGCTGTACGTCTCGGTCGGCTCCAGCTGCAACGCGTGTGAAGAAAAGGACCGGCGCCGAGCGGCGCTACTGCGATTCCAGCCCGACGGCAGCGGGGAGGAAGTAGTCGCAACGGGACTGCGAAACAGCGTGGGCTTCGACTGGCAGCTCCCGAGCGGTGACCTCTACGCCACCGACAACGGCCGCGATCTACTCGGAGATGACGTTCCGCCTTGCGAGCTGAATCGAATCGTCGAGCGCGGCTTCTATGGCTGGCCATTCGCCTATGGCGACAGAATGCCCGACCCCGATCTCGGCGCGGGGCACGAGCGCGAGATCGCGACGTCGATTCCGCCGGCTCACTCATTTCATGCTCACAATGCGCCGCTCGGGATCTCGTTCATACGGGGCGAGCGCGCCCCGGAGTCGCTCCGCGGAGCGGCACTGGTCGCGCTGCACGGTTCGTGGAACCGCCGCACGAAGGACGGCTACAAGGTCGTCTCGTTGCATTGGGGGCCGAGCGGTCGCATCGAAGAGCGCGACTTCGCGACCGGCTTCCTGCGCGACGACGGCGTGATCGGTCGCCCGGTGGACGTCGCGGAGGGTCCCGACGGCGCCTTCTACGTCTCCGACGACTTCGCGGGTGCGATCTATCGCATCTCGTGGGTGGGGAGCGGCGTCGAGCCCGCGGAGTCAGCTCCAGCGCCGGAGCCAGCGAAGGTCCAATCAGCCGACACACTCGCGCTGGATCCCACGGAGCGAGCAAATGCAACCGTGAGGGGACGAGCGCTCTACGAGGCGCACGCGTGTTTCCGGTGCCATGAGCAGGGACGCGCCGACGCGGGAGTAGTTCCCGTCGCAATCGCAAACCTTGGACGGCGTTACGACATCGACAGCCTTGCGGCCTATCTAGCGGCACCGCAACCACCGATGCCGCTCTTTCCGCTTCTGCCCGCGGACCGACGTGAACTCGCGGGGTACCTGCTGTCGCTCGGGACGCAGCAGCGAGGCGAGGGTTCTCGTTGAGAAGGAGCGACTTCGCACGACTAGATGCGAAAACGGCGCCGCTCCTCTCGTACGAGGAACGGCGCCGTCCAGAGAGATCCCACTCTCGCGCTACTCTCCCACCGATGAAATCGGCAGTACCATCGCCGAAGCGGGGCTTAACTTCCGTGTTCGGAATGGGAACGGGTGTGGCCCCCGCTCTCTGGAGAGTGGGAAAAACCTATTGACCAACTGCGCCGGCGCGCTTGGACAATCGAACAGCGATCCAATCTCGTCAGAATCTCTTGCGAGTCGTCAGAGTGTCTCCAACGCATCACGTCGAGCGCATCTCCATGGACACATGGTCAAGCCTCACGGGCGATTAGTACCGGTCAGCTCCACGCATTACTGCGCTTCCACCTCCGGCCTATCACGTCCTAGTCTTGAACGGCCCTTTAGGGGACCGAAGTCCCAGGGAGATCTCATCTTGGGGTGGGCTTCCCACTTAGATGCTTTCAGCGGTTATCCCATCGGCACTTGGCTACCCGGCGATGCTCCTGGCGGAACAACCGGTACACCAGAGGTGCCTCCGTCCCGGTCCTCTCGTACTAGGGACAGCTCCCCTCAAATCTCCTGCGCCCACAGCGGATAGGGACCGAACTGTCTCACGACGTTCTAAACCCAGCTCGCGTGCCACTTTAATCGGCGAACAGCCGAACCCTTGGGACCTGCTCCAGCCCCAGGATGTGACGAGCCGACATCGAGGTGCCAAACCTCCCCGTCGATGTGAACTCTTGGGGGAGATCAGCCTGTTATCCC
>JANLTC010000400.1:0-6019 GCA_031362725.1 Deltaproteobacteria bacterium
GGAGATGGTGATGCCCGGCGACAACATCGAGATGGTGGTGACGCTGATCACGCCGATCGCGATGGACAAGGAACTGCGCTTTGCGATTCGCGAAGGCGGCCGCACCGTCGGCGCCGGCGTCGTCGCGGAAATCATCGAGTAATTCGGGCGAAGACCCCGAGAGGCAAACCATGGCCGAGACACCCTCGCAGAAAATCCGAATCCGCATGAAGGCGTACGACTTCAAGCTTCTCGACCTGAGCGCCGGGGAGATCGTCGACACCGCCATGCGCACCGGTGCGCGGGTGGCCGGGCCCATCCCGCTTCCCACCTCGATCAACAAGTTCACCGTGCTCCGCGGTCCGCACATCGACAAGAAGGCGCGCGAGCAGTTCGAGATCCGCACGCACAAGCGGCTGATCGACATCCTGGACCCGACGCCGCAAACGGTCGACGCGCTGATGAAGCTCGAGTTGGCCGCGGGCGTAGACGTGGAGATCAAGCTCTAGTCATGGCCACCCAAGCACTCATCGGAGCGAAGGGGAACGTCGAACTCGACCCGGCGATCTTCGAAGCGCCCGTGAAGCCGCACCTGTTCCATGCCGAGGTGCGTCGCCAGCTCGCCGCGCGGCGTGCCGGTACGCACTCGACCAAGAACCGCGCTGCCGTTTCGGGTGGTGGTATCAAGCCGTGGAAGCAAAAGGGCACCGGCCGTGCGCGGCAAGGCACGATCCGCGCGCCGCAATGGTCGGGTGGCGGTGTGGTCTTCGGTCCGGTTCCGCGCGACTACACCCATTCGCTTCCCAAGAAGGTGCGACGCGCCGCGTTGTGCTCTGCGCTGTCGCTGCGCCAGCGCGAGGGCGCGCTGCTGGTCGCCGATTCGCTCGACGTGGCGGATGGCAAGACGAAGACCGCGGTCGCCGTGCTGACCGGCCTCGGCCTCGGCGCGGATCAGAATGTGCTGGTGGTGCTGGAAAAGGCGAACCCGGCAGTCGAGCGCGCGCTGCGCAACCTGCCCTGGGCGAGCGTGCTGCTGGTTGCCGGCCTCAACACCTACGACATCCTGCGCCGCAAGAAACTGTTGCTGACGCGCGGTGCACTGGACGCGATTCATGCACGCCTCTCGGCAACGGAGAACGAGTCATGAGAGTCGAGTCCGTGATCATGCGCCCGCTAGTGACGGAGAAGAGCACGCTCGGGCGCGAGCTGCACAACGAGGTGACCTTCGCGGTCGACCCGCACGCGTCGAAGCACGACGTGCGCCGCGCGGTCGAGCAGCTGTTCTCGGTGCGCGTCGCCGACGTCCGCACGATGCGGATGCACCGCAAGTCGCGCCGGGTCGGCCGTTTCCTCGGTCGTCGGCCCGAGTGGAAGAAGGCCATCGTCCGGCTGGCCGAGGGCCAGTCGATTGAATTCTTCGAGGGAGTCTGATGCCGGTTAGAGTCTACAAGCCGACCTCACCCGGGCGGCGCCAGATGAGCGTGTCGGCGTTTGCCGAGGTGACGGCCAAGCGTCCCGAGCGCGGCCTCATCGAGGGCGCGCGCAAGGCGTCGGGTGGGCGCAACAACACCGGACACATCACGTCGTGGCATCGCGGCGGCGGACACAAGCGGCTGTACCGTCGCATCGACTTCCGACGCGACAAGCTGGCGATCCCGGCCAAGGTCGCGGCGGTCGAGTACGACCCGAACCGGTCGGCGCGCATCGCACTGCTCCACTACGCCAACGGCGAGAAGCGCTACATCCTGGCTCCCGTCGGCCTTGGCGTCGGCGACTCCGTGATGGCGGGAGAGGACGCCGAGATCCGGCCCGGCAATGCGATGCCGCTGGCGAAGATTCCCCTCGGTACCGTAGTGCACAACGTCGAGCTGAAACCCGGCAAGGGCGGACAGCTGGTCCGCTCGGCGGGCGTCGGCGCTCAGCTGATGGCGCGCGAGGGCAAGCTGGCCACGCTGCGCATGCCGAGCGGTGAGCAGCGCTACGTGCAGGTGGCTTGCATGGCCACGATTGGTCAGGTCGGCAACATCGAACACGAGAACGTGAAGCTCGGCAAGGCAGGTCGCTCGCGCTGGCTCGGTCGGAAGCCGAGCGTTCGCGGGGTCGCGATGAACCCGGTCGACCATCCGATGGGCGGCGGCGAGGGCAAGTCGTCGGGCGGTCGCCATCCCTGTACGCCGTGGGGTGTTCCGACCAAGGGCCACAAGACGCGACAGAACCGGCGCACCGACAAGTACATCGTCAAGCGACGCGGAAAGGGGCGGTAGATGGCTCGATCCCTCAAGAAGGGCCCCTTCGTCGACCCGAGCCTCCAGCGCAAGGTCGAGAAGATGGCGCGCACCGGTGCGAAGCAAGCCGTCCGGACCTGGTCGCGGCGGTCGATGATCACGCCGGACATGCTCGGCATGACGTTCCAGGTTCACAACGGAAAGCTCTTCGTGCCCGTGTACGTGACGGAGAACATGGTTGGGCATCGCCTCGGCGAGTTCTCTCCGACCCGAAAGTTCACCGGGCACTCCGCGGACAAAAAGGTGAAGAAGGGCTGAGATGGAAGTGCGAGCCAAACTGAGCGGAATGAGCGGCAGCGCCCGCAAGGTGCGGCTGGTCGCGGACCAGATTCGCGGCAAGGGCGTCGAAGACGCGCTCGTCACGCTGACGTTCTCGGACAAGCGCGCGGCGCGACCGCTCGCCAAGTTGTTGCGATCTGCACTCGCCAACGCCGAGCAGAAGAACGAACGCGAGAAGGCCGGGATCGACGTCGACAGCCTCGTCGTTCACACGCTGCTGGTCGACGAAGGTCCGAGTCAGTGGCGCATCAGTCCGCGCGCGCAGGGGCGCGCTTATTGGGTTCAAAAGCGTTCTCACCACGTCACGGTGGTGTTGGCCGAGCGCTGACCGCGTGGCGCGGAGCGCCTGGCCCTTCGGGTCATAAGGAGTCCTCGACGATGGGACAGAAGGTTCATCCCTACGGCTTCCGGCTCGGCACCCTCTATGGGTGGCAGTCGAATTGGTTCTCGGAGCGGCGCTATGCGCCCCAGTTGCTCGAGGACGTGAAGATCCGGCGCTTCATCAAGAAGAAGCTGTTCCACGCCGGCATCTCGAAGGTGGTGATCGAGCGCACCGGCGAGAAGGTGGTGGTCAACATCCACACGGCCCGCCCCGGCATCTTGATCGGCAAGCGTGGCGCCGAAGTCGACTCGCTCCGCAAGGAGCTGGCGGTCTACACCGCTGGCGACGTCTTCATCAACGTCAAGGAAATCCGCAAGGCAGAACTCGACGCGCAGCTCGTCGCCGAGAACGTCGCGATGCAGCTCGAACGCCGTGTCGCGTTCCGTCGCGCGATGAAGAAGGCCGTGACGGCGACGATGAAGTTCGGCGCCCAGGGCGTGCGCATCCAGGCATCGGGACGCCTCGGTGGCGCCGAGATGGGTCGCCGCGAGTGGTACCGCGAAGGGCGTGTGCCGCTGCACACGCTGCGCGCCAACATCGAGTATGGGCTCGCCGAGGCGAAGACGACCTACGGCCTGATCGGCGTGAAGTGCTGGATCTTCAAGGGCGAGGTCGCCGATCGCGATCTCAAGAAGGGCACGCTCGCCGACCGGCTGTCCGTGGAAGAGGCGCGTTAGTCGATGCTGCAGCCGAAGAAGGTCAAATACCGCAAGCAGATGAAGGGGCGCATCCGCGGCCTTGCGCAGCGCGGCGCCACCGTCGCGTTCGGCGACTTCGGGCTCCAGGTGCTGGCGTCCGGCAGGATCACCGCGCGTCAGATCGAAGCCGCGCGCATTGCGATGACGCGCCACGTGAAGCGCGGCGGGAAGATCTGGATCCGCATCTTCCCGGACAAGCCGATCACGAAGAAGCCGGCCGAAACCCGCATGGGCAAGGGCAAGGGCAATGTGGAGGATTGGGTCGCCGTCGTGCGCCGCGGCCGCATCCTCTACGAGATGGAAGGCGTTCCGCGCGAAGTCGCCGTGGCGGCGCTGAAACTCGCGGCGCACAAACTGGCGCTTCCGACGCGCTTCGTGGCCCGAGAGGAGGGCGCGTGAAGGCAACCGAACTGCGCGAGTTGACCGCGGACGAACTCGAGGCAAAGGCGAAGGCGATGCGCGGCGAATACTTCGGGGCGCGTGTGCGCTTCGCGACCGGTCAGCTGGAGAACACCGCCAAGCTCCGCTCGTTGCGACGGGACATTGCGCGGCTGGAGACGATCTTGCGACAGAAAGCAGGGCGCGCAGCGCCTGGCCGCCCGAGTCGAGAAGTTGGAGCGATTCGATGAGTGAGCGAGGCAATCGCCGGATCGTGGACGGAACCGTCGTGAGCGACAAGATGGACAAGACCATCGTCGTTCGCGTCGAGCGACTGGTCCGTGATCCGCACTACGGAAAGTACGTACGCCGCTATTCGCGGTTCATGGCCCACGACGAGGACAACGTCTGTCAGATCGGGGACACGGTGCGCATCATCGAGCACCGCCCGCTTTCGAAGCTCAAGCGTTGGAAGCTGCAAGCGACGCTCAGCAAGTCGAAGGGCGTCTAGATGAGTCAGAGCGCACGACAGCTGACGCTCCGCAATGTCGGGGCGGGAGACCGAGCATGATCCAGCAGGAATCAGTGCTGGAGGTGGCGGACAACTCGGGCGCCCGCAAGGTGCTTTGCATCCGGGTGCTCGGAGGTACGCGCCGCCGCTATGCCTCGATCGGCGACATCATCGTCGTGTCGGTGAAGGATGCGATCCCGAACGGGCGCGTGAAGAAGGGCGAAGTGCGCAAGGCCGTCGTCGTCCGCACCGCGAAGGGCGTGGGACGACCGGATGGCTCCTACATCAAGTTCGACGACAACGCCGCCGTGCTGATCGACAACCAGCGCGAGCCGGTGGGAACGCGCATCTTCGGTCCGGTCGCACGCGAGCTGCGCGCCAAGCGCTTCATGAAGATCATCTCGCTGGCCCCGGAGGTGCTGTGATGCGACCGCGATTGCTCGAGCGTTATCGCAGCGAAATCACCGCCAAGCTCTCCGAGGAGTTCGGCTACAAGAATCCGATGCAGGTGCCGCGCCTCGAGAAGATCGTGCTCAACATGGGCGTCGGCGAGGCGACCCAGAACCAGAAGCTGCTCGAGAAGGCGACCGAGGAACTGACCGCGATCGCCGGCCAGAAGCCGCTGGTCCGGAAGGCACGCAAGTCGATCGCGAACTTCAAGCTTCGCGAGGGCCAGAGCATCGGCGCGATGGTGACACTGCGCGGCGACCGCATGTGGGAGTTCTTCGATCGGCTCGTCAGCGTCGCGCTGCCGCGTGTGCGCGACTTCAAGGGCGTCTCGCCGAAGGCGTTCGACGGACGCGGCAACTACACGCTCGGCGTGCGCGAACAGATCATCTTCCCCGAAGTGAACTACGACCAGGTCGAGAAGATCTCGGGACTCAACGTAACGGTGTGCACCAGCGCGCGGAACGATGCCGAGGGCAAGGCGCTGCTCGCTCATCTCGGCATGCCCTTCCGGACCTGATCGCACGGCTCGAAGCGCCGGGCCCGTTGGGGCACTTGGCGCGGACAGGAGATCGCAACCAATGATGACGGACCCCATCGCCGACATGCTGGCGCGGATCCGCAACGCCGGAATGGCGAAGCACCCGGAACTCGCCCTGCCGGCATCGAATACCAAGCTCGCGATCGCGCGGGTGCTCGTCGAAGCGGGCTTCCTCGAGAATGTCCACGTCGAGGCCCGCGAGGGTCGCGCGACGTTGGTTCTCGGCGTTCGCTACGACGACGACGGTCAGCCGCTGGTCGATGGCCTGAAGCGCGTTTCGCGACCCGGTCGGCGCGTCTACGTGGGCCACGACGAGATCCCGCGCGTACGGGAGGGCCTTGGTGTCGCGGTGATCTCCACTTCGAAAGGCATTCTCTCCGACCGCGCGGCCCGCGAGGCCAGCATCGGCGGCGAACTGCTCTGCGAGGTCTGGTGAGATGTCGCGCATCGGACGCAAAGCAATCGAGATCCCTTCGGGTGTCTCCGTCGAGCAGGCGGACGGTGAAGTGCGCGTTCGTG
>JANLTC010000023.1:0-2870 GCA_031362725.1 Deltaproteobacteria bacterium
GGCATGATCCGCGGCGGTTGGACCATTACTGGGTCGTGGCCCATCGCGACCGAGATGGGGTCGCGGCTGCGCGCCCGCGAATCCGCCGCCCTCGCCACCAGCGTCCACCTCATCTGCCGCCCCCGCCCCGACGACGCGGGGGTAGGCGACTGGGCCGACGTCCTGCGCGAGCTGCCGACCCGCGTCGGCGATTGGATGGAACGCCTGCAACGCGAGGGTGTCCGCGGCGCCGACCTCGTCTTCGCCTGCATCGGCCCGGCACTCGAGATCTTCAGCCGCCACGCCAAGGTCGAGACCGCAGCCGGACACGAGGTCGCCCTCGCCGAGTACCTGGAGAAGGTCTGGGAGGTCGTGGGCCGAAGCGCCCTCGCCCAGGTGCTCGGCACCGCTGAGGCTAAAGCCCGCAACGGCGCCGCCGGCGCCGTCGAGGAGGACGCACGGCTCACGGCGCTCTTCCTGTGGACGCTACAGAGCACGGACGGCGACCCTCAGCCCGACCCTCTTTCAGAGGGAGAGGGAGAAGAGCTAGAAGAGGACGACGACGAAGAGATCTCCTCGCGCGGAAAGGCAAAGGGCTTCACGCTCGTTTTCGACGTCGTGCGCCGCTTCGCGCAGCCGCTCGGCATCGACCTGCCTAAGTGGGAAGGCCGCGTCATCGAGTCGAAGAAGGGCATCGTGCGCCTGCTGCCGATCGCCGAGCGCGCGAAACAGCTCTTCGGCGAGGACGGCGCGCAGGCCGTGGCCGCGCGGCTCGAACAGGAGGCGGCGCTCGGCACCAATCCGCTCCAGGGAATGCTCTTCCCCGATCTGGAGGTGACCCCCCCGAAGGTCCGCGGACGGCGTCGCGGCCGCGGCACAGGCGTCGAGGTCTCGGACGAGAGTCTGGCCTCTGCCCGCGAGGCCACGACCCTCGACCGCGTGCACGCGGCGATGTTGCTCCAGGCCGGTGGCCGCACCAACGCGCTGCGCGCGCTGCTCAAGGCCGAGCAGGAGCGCGGCCCCGACTTCCTGCGCCTCGCCAACGCCTTCTCCGCGCTCTTTCCAAAGGGCAGCGAAGAGAAGCGATTGATCGACGCGATGCTGCTGGGCGTGCCAAGATGACCAGGATGGAACCTGCGATCAGGCAACTGGTGTTGAAGCGCTTTCTCAGTATTCCCTCAGAGCGCATCACCTTCGACAACCCGACGATCTTCGTCGGGCGCAATGGATCGGGCAAGAGCAATCTCGTCAGTGTGTTCTCCTTCCTTGCCGAGGCAATGGCTTCGCCGCTCCAGGCGGTGTTCGACAAGGCCGGCGGCATCTCGACCATACGCAACCGATCCTCCGGCCGGAGCTATCCACCGAACCTTGGTTTACGTGTGGATTTCGGGCGCATTAATGGGAATGTCGCGTCCGGCTTCTACGCGTTCGAGGTGAAGGCGTTGCCGAACTACGGTTTCTCCGTGGTGCGCGAGCAGTGTTCGGTTAGCGACGAGCGCGGTGCGCGCTCGTGGTTCGATCGGGTGGGCACGGAGTTCACATCCAACGTCGGTGGCATGAAACCCTTGCTCGACCCTGCCTCGCTTAGCCTGCCGCTGGTTGGCGGGGAGGCGAAGTTCGCACCGGTTCTGCGTACCCTCACCGCCATGCGCGTGTATTCCATCGAACCGAGCAAGCTACGCGAGATGCAGGATCCCGACAGCGGCACGAGCCTCAAGTCCGACGGGGGCAACGTGACCAGCGTGCTCAAAGAAATCGAGCGCCAGTCGAAAGACGATTTCCAGCGCATCTCGGAGATTCTGGGAAGCATCGTTCCTAACACGAAACGAGTACAGGTGAAGAAGCACGGCAAGAACTTGTCCCTCGAGTTCACCCAGGAATGGGGCGAGAAGAAGCGTCTGAAATTCGAGGGCTTCAGCATGTCGGATGGCACCCTGCGGGCGATCGGACTGCTGGCAGCGGTGTTCCAGCGGCCGGTGCCCTCGCTCATCGTGGTGGAGGAACCGGAGGCGACGATACATCCTGGCGCGCTGGAATCGGTTCTCGACCTGCTGCGTCATGCATCAAAACACATGCAGGTCGTCATCACCACGCACAGTCCCGATGTGCTCGATGCAAAGTGGATCACGGATTGCCATCTACGCATCGTCGAGTGGGCAGAAGGGGCGACGCGGGTCGCGCCGGTCTCCGATGCGACGCGCAAGGCGCTGCACGAGCATCTGATGGGCGCGGGCGAGCTACTGCGCTCGAACGCGCTCGATCCCGCATCCTTGTTCGATCACGAGGAGAAACTCGCGCAAGGAGATCTGTTCGAGGTCTTCCCGTGATCATCCAGCCGATCGTGGAAGGACAAGGCGACGAATCCGCAGTTCCCTTGTTGCTGCGCCGATTGCGAGACGAAGCGCAGGCGTGGGGCCTTGAAGTCGGCAGGCCGCACCGAAGACCGCGCACGTACTTGGTGAAGCAAGATTCCCTACAGATCGCGGTGCGCGTCGCGGCGCTGCGCGAGCATTGCGCGGGGATACTCATTCTGTTCGACGCCGACGACGATTGTCCTGCGAAGTTGGTGCCAACCCTCGAACAATGGGCGCGCGAAGCGGCGGGCGAGATACCCTGCGCGGTGGTCATGGCGAACCGCGAATACGAGGCATGGTTTCTCGCGAGCATCGAAGCATTGCGTGGTCGCGGCGGCGTTCTGCCCGACGCGGCATCGCACGCCGATCCGGAAGCGCCCCGCGATGCCAAGGGCGAGCTGGAACGACGCATGCGGCCCGGCGCGAGCTATTCTTCCACCGTCGATCAGCCCGCCATGACTGCGCATCTGGACTTGCAGAGTGCGTACCGGCGTTGCCGCAGCTTTCGCAAGCTGGTGAGCGCCTTCGGTGCGCTCG
>JANLTC010000035.1:0-28582 GCA_031362725.1 Deltaproteobacteria bacterium
CTCGGTGACTACGTCGCGCGTTCGCAAACGGTGGCGGAGGACGCGTATTTCGCCGGTGTCTGGGACGCGAACCAGATCGATGGTGCGCTCGTGGCGTTGCCCTGGTACGTCGACACGCGGCTGCTCTTCTACCGCAGCGACTTGCTCGCGCGCGCGGGCGTAGCAGTGGCGCCGCGCACCTGGGCCGAGTGGAGCGCCGCGATGCAGCGGCTGAAGCAGAGCGCGGGCGCGGATCATCACGCGATCTTCGTGCCGCTCTCGGAGTGGGAAGTGCCCGTCGTGCTCGCGCTCTCGCAGGGCGCCGAGCTGCTGCGCGACGGCGATCGCTACGGGAACTTCGAGAGCGCCGCGTTCCGCCGCGCGTTCGCGTTCTATCTCGATCTCTTCGATCGCGGCTTCGCCGCGCGCGCTGGCGCCGGTGCGACGGCGAGCGTCTATCGCGACTTCGCCGAAGGCTGGTTCTGCTTCTATCTCTCCGGTCCATGGAATCTCGGCGAGTTCAGCGCGCGAATGCCGCCGGCGCTGGCCGAGGCGTGGGCGACCGCGCCGCTGCCCGGTGTCGATGCAGAGCAGCCCGGCGTGTCGCTCGCCGGTGGCGCGTCGCTCGCGATCGCGAAGGACTCGCCGCGCAAGCAAGCGGCATGGCAGCTGGTCGAGTGGCTCGCCGATCCCGCGCGGCAGGTCGAGTTCTACCGCGTGTCGGGTGATCTGCCGCCGCAGCGATCCGCGTGGGAAGACCCGCTGCTGGCAGGCGATGGCCGCGCGCAAGCGTTTCGTACGCAGCTCGAATCGGTGCGCGCAGTGCCGAAGGTTCCCGAGTGGGAGCGCATCGCCGCGAAGATCTCGCGGAGCGCCGAGTCGGTGGTGCGCGGCGAAATCGAAGTGGATGCGGCGCTCGTCGCCCTCGATGCCGAGGTCGATGCGATCCTGGCGAAGCGCCGTTCGCTGCTCCCGGCCGCCCGGCCGGCGGCCGAATAGCATGGCGATGCAAAGACGCGACCCTCTCGCGTGGCTCTTCGTCGCGCCCGCGCTCGCCGCGATCGCGCTGTTCCTGTTCGTGCCGGTCTTCGCATCGCTGCTGCTCTCGTTCACCGACTTCGACATCTACGCGGTCGCGGATCGGCGCAGGCTGCGCTTCGTCGGCATCGCGAACTACAAGGCGCTGCTCGCGGAGCCGCTGTTCTGGCAGGCGCTGCGCAATACGCTCTACTACGTCGCCGTCGGCGGGCCGCTCTCGGTCGCGGCGTCGCTCGCGGCGGCGTTGCTGGTGAATGCGCGACTCGCGCGCTTTCGGCCGCTGTTCCGCACCGCGCTATTCCTGCCGGTGGTGACGACGCTAGTCGCGATCGCGGTCGTGTGGCGATATCTCTACCACCCGCGCGTCGGCCTCTTCAATCACCTGCTCACGGCGTTCGGTGTCGCGCCGATCGACTGGCTCGGCGATCCGCTGTGGGCGATGCCGTCGATCATCTTGATGTCGATCTGGAAGAACTTCGGTTTCAACATGGTGATCTTCGTCGCCGGCTTGCAGGCGATCCCGGAGCGACTCTACGAAGCGTCGAGTCTCGATGGCGCGGGGCCCTGGCGCCAGTTCCGCTACGTGACGCTGCCGATGCTGGCGCCGACTGCGCTCTTCGTCGGCGTGATGACGATGATCGGCGGCTTCCAGCTCTTCGCCGAGCCCTACGTGATGACGCAGGGCGGGCCGTCGAATCGCACGCTGTCGGTCGTGCTGCTGATGTTCCAGGAAGGCTTCCGTTTCTGGAACATGGGCTACGCCGCTGCGATCGCCTTCGTGCTCTTCGCGATCCTGCTCGCCGGCACGGCGCTGCAGTGGAAGCTCCGCCCGCTCGATGGCGGCGCCTCCTAGTGCGGCTGCTGCGATCGCTGCTGCTGCACGCGACGCTCGTGGCGGCGGCGGTGCTGACGCTGTTGCCGCTCGCGTGGATGGTCGCGGCGTCGTTCATGCCGGAGGGCGGCTCGAGCAACCTGCTCGCCAATCTGCGCGCAGGGGAGGGGACGCTCGCCCACTACGAAGCGCTGTTCACGCGCCTCGATCTGGCCCGCACGCTTGCGAACAGCGCAGGCCTCGCTGCGACCGTGACCATGATCTCGGTGCTGGTGAACGCGCTCGCCGGCTACGCGTTCGCAAAGCTGCGCTTCGCGGGCCGCGACCGGATCTTCCGCGGCCTCGTCGCGACGCTGGTGATCCCCGGCCAGCTCGGCATGCTGCCGCTGTTCCTGCTGCTGAAGCAGCTCGGCCTCGTCAACACCTACGCGGGCGTCGTGATCCCGGGCATCGCCAGCGTGTTCGGGATCTTCCTGGTGCGGCAATACGCGCTCGGGATCCCGCAGAGCCTGCTCGACGCCGCGCGCATCGATGGCGCCGGCGAACTGCGCATCTTCGTGTCGATCGTTTTGCCGCTGCTCCGTCCGATCCTGGTGACGCTCGGGATCTTCACCTTCCTCGGCACCTGGAACGACTTCCTGTGGCCGCTCGTGGTACTCACCGACGATCGCCTCTACACGCTGCCGGTCGCGCACGCGAACCTGCTCGGCGAGCACGTGCAGGACGTCGAGTTGATGATGGCCGGCGCGGTGCTGACGATCGCGCCGGTGGTCGTGCTCTTCGCCGCGCTGCAGCGCTACTACATGCAGGGCATCGTCACGAGCGGGCTTCGCGAGTGACGCGGCTGTTCGTCGCCGCGCTGGTCGCGCTGCTCGTTGCCTGTGCGGGCGCGACACCGCAGCCCACCGGGCGCGGCTCGCTTCCGAAGTACGAGTCGAAGGAGCAGACCTACTGGACGGCGGTCGGCGTCCCCGGCGACACCGTCAAGGCGCTCGTCAACGAAGAGGGCATGATCGAAGTCGGCGAGCGCACGTTTTCGCTCGAGCCGTTCCTGCGCATCGACGATCGACTCGTCTCGTGGAGCGACGCTGCAATCGAGCAATCGCTTCGTGACGGCGATCTGCCGATCCCGATCGTCACGTGGCGCACGGACGGCGTCGCGATGACCGAGACCGTCTTCGCTGCGGGCACGCCCGGCGATTCGGTTCTCTACGCAACCTATCGACTCGCAAACGACGGTGCGTCGCAGAGGCGTGTCGCACTGCTGCTGGCGCTGCGCCCGTTCCAGGTGAATCCGCCGTGGCAGGATCTGAACGGCGCCGGCGGCCCGAGCCCGATCCGCGAGCTGCGCCGGGACGGGCGCGTCGCGTGGGTGAACGGAGCGACCGTGGTCGCGTCACTCACCGAACCGGACGGCTTCGACGCGGGATTCCTCGAGTCGGGCGCGTTTCGCTATGCGTTCGAACTCGCGCCGGGCGCGAGTCGCGAGGTCGTAGTCGCCGTTCCGTTTCACGCGCCGGCGAACTTCGTCGCGACGCTGGCGACGGCGCGCGATGCGAGCGCGCACGCGGCGTCGGCACTCGCCGCCACCGATGCGATCTGGCGCGAGCGGCTGTCGCGCACCGCGCTGCGACTTCCGCCCGAGGCCGGGAACCTCGCCGTGGCGCTGCGCAGCGCGATTGCGCACCTGCTCGTCGCGCGCTCCGGCGACGCGCTGCAGCCTGGAACGCGCACCTACGATCGCGCGTGGATCCGCGACGGAGCGCTGATGGACGACGCGCTGCTCGCGGTGGGGATCGACGACGCGCCGCGAGCGTTCGTGAAATGGTTCGCGTCGCACCAGCAACCCGACGGCCGCGTGCCGTGCTGCATCGACGCGCGCGGCGCCGACCCGGTTCCCGAGCACGACAGCCCCGGCGAGCTGATCTACGCGATCGTGTCGCTCCATCGCCACGCGCGCGATGTCGCGCTGCTGCGCGAGTCGTGGCCAAACGTGGTGCGCGCCGTGGGATTCATCGAGAAGCTGCGGAGCGAGCGGCTCAGCGACGCGTGGCGCACGCCCGAGAAGCGCCGCTTCTACGGCCTGCTGCCCGAGTCGATCTCGCACGAGGGATACTGGAAGCATCCCGTGCATTCCTACTGGGACGACTACTGGGCACTGCTCGGTCTGAAGCAAGCCGTCGTCGCCGCGACTGCGCTCGGCGAACACAGCGAAGCGGCGCGCTTCGCCGCGCTGCGCGACGCCTTCCGCGAGGACCTGCGCGCGTCGATCGTTGCCACGATGCGACACTGCGAGCTGACGACGATCCCCGCCTCCGCCGATCTCGGCGACTTCGATCCGAGCGCCACGTCGATCGCGATCGCGCCGGGCGGCGAGCGCGCGCTGCTGCCGGCCGCAGCGCTCGCTCGAACCTACGACGAGTACATGGCCGACTTCCGCGCTCGCCGCAGCGGCGCGAAGGAATGGGATGCCTACACGCCCTACGAACTGCGCAATGCGGAAGCGCTCGTTCATCTCGGTCGGCCTCTCGACGCGCTCTTCGTGCTGCGCGAAATCCTCGGCGACCAGCGCCCGCCCGGTTGGAACGGATGGGGCGAGATCGTCTGGCGCGACGCGAAGGCGCCGAAGTTCATCGGCGACATGCCGCACGGCTGGATCGCCGCCGGTTTCGTGCGCGCGGTGCTGGCGCTCTTCGCCTTCGAGCGCGACGACGGCGCGCTGGTGCTCGCGGCCGGCGTTCCGCTCGAATGGGCACGCGCGCCGCAGGGCGTTGCGATCGCGCGCTTGCACACCGTTCGCGGAGCGCTGAGTTATCGCATCGAGGCTGCCGGCGAGCGATCGCTCCTCGTCACGATCGAAGCGGGGACCGAAGTGCCGCCGCAAGGGATCGTCTTGCACTCACCAGCTACACCGCTGCGTGCCGCGCACGTCGATGGTCGCCCCGCGCCGCTGTGGGACCGCGACTCCGTCACCGTGCGTGCGCTCCCGGCAACGATCCGCCTCGACTACTGAACGCTTCCGATCCGTGTACCATCCGGCGCGAACAGGTGAAACGCGTTCTGAGCGATGGAGACACCGACCGCCTCGTCGCGCGCAAACCCGGCCATTCCCGGCGTGCGCGCGATCCAGTGGATGTCGTCGGCGATGCGCAGGTGTACGAGCGTTTCATGACCGAGCAACTCGACGTATTCGACGCGGGCGGGTAGCGAAGCGTCGGCGCCGGGTGCGGCGAGCGCGAGCGACTCCGGGCGAATGCCGACCGTCAGTGTCGCGCCTGCGTGCTTCGCGGCGGCAGCGAGCAGCGGCGCTTCGAGTGCCAGTCGCGTGCCCGCGACGGCAAGCGCGGGCCGGCCATTCGCGTCGCTCGCGACGCGTGCCGCGACGAGGTTCATCGGCGGTGAGCCGACGAAGCCCGCGACGAACACGTTCGCGGGTTGCTCGTAGAGCCCGCGCGGCGTTGCGACCTGCTGCAGCCGCCCTTCGTGCAGCACCGCGACGCGATCTCCGAGCGTCATCGCTTCGACCTGGTCGTGCGTCACGTAGAGCATCGTTGCGCCGGTGCGGCGCTGCAGCGACTCGATCTCGGCGCGCACCTGGCCGCGCAGCTTCGCGTCGAGGTTCGAGAGCGGCTCGTCGAGCAGGAACGCGGCCGGCTCGCGCACCAGCGCACGCCCCATCGCGACGCGTTGGCGCTGGCCGCCCGAGAGCTGGCGCGGCAGTCGATCGAGCAGCGCGCCGAGTTCGAGCAGGTCGGCGGTCTTCGCGACACGGCTGGCGACGTCCGCGCGTGCGATCCGCTTCATCCGCAGCGGGAACGCGAGATTCTCGCGGACCGTCATGTGCGGGTAGAGGGCGTAGTCCTGGAACACCATCGCGACGTTGCGCGATTGCGGCGACTCGTCGTTGACGACGCGCCCGTCGATCCGGATCACACCGCGTGTCGGCGCCTCGAGACCCGCGAGTAGCCGCAGCAGCGTGGACTTCCCGCATCCCGACGGTCCGACGAGCACCAGCAGTTCGCCATCCGCGACGCAGAGCGAAGTTGCGAAAAGCGCCTGCGTACCACCGTCATAGATTTTCTCGACCGACTCGAACTCAACACGCGCCAACTCATGATCCTCGCCGCTCGCCGTAGGCTCGCTACGCGGGAACGGCCTGATGATCCTCGCCGCTCGCCGCGGGCTCGCTACGCGGGAGGCAATCAGTCTGAGAAGTCTTCGTCGCCGATCATCGGTAGCACGGCGCGGGCGATCGGGTCGGCGGCGAAGCGCTTCTGCACGCAACCATCCTTCAAGTGATTGGCGAGCGCGACGAAGCTCATCGCCTGGTCGAGACTGAGATAGGAATGGGCAACCGCTCCGCTTGCCGGGTCGACTGCGTCGTAGAGACCGAACTCTCCATAGGTATCGTATCGCGAAGCGATCGCGCGCAGGTTGGCGGTCGCAACGGCGGGTGCGACGGCGAGGGCCAGCGCGGAGGCGTGCGGCGTCACGACGCCAGCGCCGTAGCCGACGGTGCCGAGCGGGGCGGCGCCGAACTCGCGGTAGTCGATCGAGTTGGGCGAAGAACTGGGCGACATGCCCCACACCGGCTGACCGAGCTGCTCCGCGTAGCGCCGCTGGATCTCGACGTGGATCTCGTCATTGCGGCCGAGGCTGCGCGGCGCGAACGCGTGCTCGTCGAGTGCGAGCACTGGCATCAGCGCCTCGAAGAGGCTCCCGCCCCAGGACGGCACGTAGCGAAGGTCGCGCCAGCCGTAGGTGCCGGCGTAGAAGTTGTGACCGCGCACGGTCTTCTCGCGGCCGCGCGGCTTCTGGGTCTGCCAATCGGTGCTCGGCGGCAGCGTTCGGTGCATCGCGAACCAGGTGTCCTCGGTCGCGGCGCCGCGGCCGATCGCAATCAGATTGCCGAGCCGCGCCTCGGTGTAGAGCATCCCGTAGTGGAACTTCGAGCGCACGGCTTTGCCCTCGACGAGCGTGACGCCATGCGACATCAGCTTGGTCTTCGCGTCGTAGAAGAGGGCGTAGTCCTGTCGGTCGATCAGTTCCGAAGCCTCGTTCCAGAGTTCGGGAAACGTCTGGCGGACTACGACGAGGCCCGTCGTCATCCACGCCGAATCGACGAACGAGACGAAGTCGCTGGTGCGCTCGAGACTGGTGGTGTCGTAGTAGTTGAAGAAGAAGCCCTGGTAGTTTTCGAGGCTGCGCAGCGTTTCGAGCACGCGACGCGCCGTCGCCACCGCCTGGTCGCGCGAAGTCAGCTCGAGATCGACCGCGCCGACCACCGCCATCAGATACAAGCCGATGTTGGTGCCGCTCGTGTAGTCGCCGATCTTCACCCGGCTCGCTTCGAGCGAGCCGCCGCAGAAGCGCACGTGATCGACCGGAATTGCGTGGTCGCGATCGGTCAGCGCGTCGAGCCCACGCCAGGTGTCGCGTGCGAGGCGGCGCAGGAAATCGTCATCGCCGGCCGGTAGCGTCGTGCGATCGACGAGCAGTTGAGCGGGCCAGCCCGACAGGCGCGCCTTCACGTCCGGCTTCGCCGCGATCTGACCGCCGTGCGCATCCTGCCACGCCTCTTTCTTCGGAGCGATCACGCGTTTCACGAGGAAGGCATGCTCACGCGCCGGATCCGGCTTCGCGCAACCGTCGGGGTCTGGGTAGAGCGGCGTGGCCGACACCGAACCGATCGCCTGGGCCACGGGAATCGACTGGGCCGCAGCGTGCGGCCCCGCCGCGAGGCCGAGCAGCAGCGGGAGCGCAATCGATGTGCAACGCGCCCGGCTGCATCTTCGATGCGGGTGCCGATCGTGATGCAGGGACCCGTTCGCCATCTCGTTCTCCGCTACGCCGCGCGACCCCGCCCGGTCACGACGTCCAGCCTCGCGGTGTGGCCGAAGCAGCACATCCACCGGGTGAGTGTCCGCCCCAGCGACTTGGGGTCACGTCTCGCGGCGCCGCGTCCCAGCACACCCAACGCCTATCGACTGGGCCGATGGTCGGGTGGAGACTCGAACGCGCGAGGTCGCGTGTCGTGCCGACGAGTAGCGCGCAACACGTGTGCGTTGCCAGCGCAAGCACGCTGCAGCCGCGGCGCAGCGACGTAGCATGCACGCGATTCGGCGCGATCGCGCTACTCGCGGGCCATCGCCACGACCGACGTCTCGCCTCCCGCATTGCTCGCGTTGCTGGTCGCGGTGACCGGCGTCCTGTCGGCGATCTTCACCAACGACGCGGTCTGTCTCGCGATGGCTCCGGTCTGGATCGACGCCTGCAGACGGCGGCGACTCGATCCGGTTCCGTTTCTGCTGGGCCTTGCGTGCGCCGCAAACGTAGGCGCGGCGGCGACGTTGATCGGCAACCCGCAGAAGATGCTGATCGGCCAGACGCTCGCACTTTCGTTCAACGGCTACTTTGCGCACGCAGCGCCGCCGACCGCACTCGGGCTCGTCGTGGTGTGGGTCGTCATCGCGGCGCAGCAGCGTCGCAGCTGGAGTGCACCGATGGTCGCGAGCGAGGCGATGATCGACGGGGACGACGCGACGGTTGCGTTCGATGCGTGGCAAACGGCGAAGGGGTTGGCGGTTGCGGCGACGGTCGCCTTGTCGAATCTGGTGTCGAACGTCCCGGCCGTGATGCTGCTGCTTCCCCACGTGCAGGGACCGGCCGGCGGGACGCTGCTCGCGCTCGTCGGTACGCCCCCGCACCGGCCTTCCCCATCACGCTGCTGACCCTCACCCTCGTCGCGTTGGGGACGGTCCTCGACGCAAACGAGTCAACCAATGTCCCCGAGGCAACCTAGACTGGCGGGGGAGGTGTGGGATGGGTGAAGACTTGACGGTGGAGCAGCAGGACGGCGGCGAACCGAGACCGCGACGGCGGCGGCGGCGCTGGCCTTGGGTGTTGCTGGTGGTCCTGGTCGGGTTGGTTGCCGGGGTTCGTGCGCTGCTGCCGTTTGCGGTGGAGCGCGGCACGGCATGGGGCTCGCGTTACTACCTCGGGCTGCCCGCGCGGATCGACAACGTCGACTTCGCGCTGCTCGACGGCTTGATCGTGCTCGAGGGAGTGAGCCTCGCGGCACTGCCCGATGGCGTTGCGCCGAACGACGCCGCACTCGAGCCGCCGCCTTTGGATCCGACGACCGCGATGGTGCATGTCGGTCGCATCGAGACGCGACTCACCTGGAAGGATCTCCGCGACCGCACCGTGCATCTGAGCGCGCTGCGGATCGACGCGCCGTCGGTGCGCATCACGCCCGGCGCGGACGGCAAGATCGACCCGTTGCGAAACGCGCAACCACTCGCGCCGCCAGCCACGGAGTCGGTGCCCGAGCCGCCCGCGGCGGACGCGCCGCCGGCCTGGAAGATCGCGCTCGACCACTTCGAACTCCTGACGCCGAGCGTGCTCGTGCTCGATCCGAAGGGCGGCGAAAATCTGCTCGCGTTTTCGCTCGAGGAATTCGGACTCACCGAGGTGACGGCGCAAGGCAGCGAGTTCGCGCTCGGGGGCGTGAACATCGGCGGCCCCGTGTTGCGCGTGCGCCGGGATCTCGTGCTCGCCGAGACGGAGACACCCGCTTCGCCGCCGCCGGCCACCGCGGCCCCTGGAACCGCCGTCGCCGCGCCGGAGCCCGCGCCGGCGGGTGCTCCTCCGACTGCGTCTGCCGCGCCGCCGGCCGCCGCGCCAAAGGCCGGCTATCGCGTCGCCAAGGTCGACATCCAGCGCGCAACCTTCACGTGGATCACCGACCAGGGTCCGCTCGACGTCACGATCGCGCTGCAGGCGTCCGACATCACGGCCGACGAGGGCAAGCGCTTCCCGATGGATCTGAAACTGCAGATCGGCGAGGGCAGCATCCACGTCGCGGGCGACGTCGGGATCCTGCCACCATCCTACACCGGAAAGTTCGAATGGAATGGACTGCCGATTCCGCGCCTGCTGCTCGTCTCGGTGCCACAGTTCTCGTCGTGGCTGCGCGCCGCGAAGTCGAGTGGCGACCTCCAGCTCGACGCCGATCCCACCGGCGCCAAGGGTCGCGCCGCGACGCGCGTCTCGGGGCGCCTCAGCTTCGACGCGCTCGCGGTCTCCGATCCGAAGGGCACCGAGGTGACACTCGGCTGGCAGCAGCTCGAAGTCGTGATGCGCGACGTCTACGCGCCGATCCCACAGCCCGGCAAACCGCTCGGCACCACGAAGGCGGTGCTCGACAGCGTGAAGCTCAGCGCGCCGAAGATCCGCTACACGCGGCCGTCGCCGCAGCTCGATGCGCTGCTCGGCATCAACCTCTCGGGCGGTGCGACGGTGGGTGGCAAGCCGGTCGAGAAGCCGGGCAAGGCGGTTGCGGCGAAGCCGGCGGCGAAGAAGGAGGCGGGCGCGGCGCCCGCGGCGCCGCGCGATCTCGTGATCGCAACGCTGCAGCTGACGAACGGCGAGGTCGAGGCGCTCGACAAGACCGTGAAGCCCGTCGCGCGCACGACGATCCGCAATCTCGCGTTCGCTGCGAGCGACGTGCGTTTCCCCGCGACCGCCGCAAAGGGAATTCGCTTGCACGCAACACTTCCGAAGAGCGCGCAACTCGATGTGCGCGGCGATCTCGAGCCCGGCAACGTCGGCGACTTCACGCTGAAGCTGAAGCAACTCGAACTGCCGGTCTTCAATCCCTACGCGAGCGCCGCTGCGGGCGTCACGGTGGAGCAGGGCACCGCGTCGGTCGAGACGAAGCTGAAGATGCGCGGCGCGAAGATGGAGATCGACAACCATCTCGTGCTGAACAAGTTCGGCGTTTCGATGCGCGACCCGGAGTCGTTCGAGCGCAGCTTCGGCGTTCCGATCGACCTCGCGCTCGCGCTGTTGCGCGACCCGCACGGCGACATCGCGCTGCACATCCCCGTCGCGATGGACGAGAAGGGCGCGACGATCGCGATGGGCGCGGTGATCGCGAGCGCGCTGAAAGCCGCGCTGATCGGCGCGATCACGGCGCCGCTGAAGATGATCGGCGCGCTCTTTGGCGGCGACGATGCCGGCGGTGCTGGCGGCTTCTCGATCGAACCGCTGCCGAGCGTCGCGGGCGGTCCGGATCTCGATGGCGATCAGCAGGGCCGGCTCGACGGTCTCGCGCAGATGCTCAGCGAGCGGCCGACGATGGGGCTCGCGCTGCGCGGTCGCGTTGGACCGGAGGATCGCCCCGTCGTTGCGCAGCAGATCCTGGTCGAGCGCTGGAAGTCGGGAGAAGGGTTGCCCGAGCTGGAAGACGCGAGCTTCCTTGCGCGTCGTCGCATCGGCCAGGCGCTCTCGAAGCGGGCCAGCGGAGAGGCAGTCGAGCTCGAGTCCGAAGATCAGGCGCTCTTCGAGCGCTACGTCGCCGCGGTGTCAGTGCCGGGCGAGCGACTCGCCGCGCTCGCGAGAGCGCGCGCCGACCGCGTCCGGCAGCAGCTGATCGAGAAGGGCGTCGCGGGCGCGCGCATCGCGGTGGGCGAGCCCGAGGCCGAGGCCAAGCCGGGCGTCGTGATCGGCTTCAAGGCGAGCTGAATCCCCAGCGCTCCGCGCGCTCCCGGTCCGCGATCTGCCAGACCGCGCCGTGCAGCGCGAGCATCGCCTCGGGATCGCGCAGCAGGCGGCGTCGCTCCGCCGCGTCGAGCGACCCCGGTCCCTCGGCGAGCGCGCGCGCGACCAGCGCGGCATGCACGCTGCGCAACGCCGGCGCGAACGAACGACCGCTGCCGATCAGCGCGCAGTGCACCGCGTTCTGCTGCGGATCGACGACGGCGCGGGCGAAGCCGTCGCGGCGCCAGGCGGGAGCCGCCGCTGCCGCGCTCTCGTGCGCGGCGACGGTGTGCGCCACCTCGATGAGTTCGGCGGGCGGCGCGATCTCCTCGGGCGTCCGGAACAGGCCGCGTCGACTCGCTCGCTGCCCCGCCGAAGCGCGGCTCGACCACACCGAGAGCGGCACCGACAGGATCAGCGCGCACACCACGGGCGTGAGCCACCAGAAGTAGCGGGGGTTCAGCCAGAACACCGCGCCCGCCCACACGCACGCGACGATCGTGTCGACGCCGTGGTGCGCAATCGCTTCGCGCCAGCTGGTCTCCGCCTCGCCGCGTACCTGCGAGTGCCAGACGACGGTGTGGCCGAACAGATTCGTCAGCACGAAACGCGTGTGGAAGACCATCCGGATCGGCGCGAAGAGCGTCGACATCAAGGTTTCGAAGAATGCGCTGCCCAGCAGTTTCCCCGTGCCACCGAACAGTTTCGCTTCGCCGCGCACCACCACCAGCAAGATCGACAGGATCTTCGGCAAGAACAGGATCGCGGCCGTCACCGCGGCGAGCGAAAACGCCCAGTCGGGTCGCCACACCGGCCAATCGGGGAACAGGCTGCGGCCTTCCGGGAAGTAGACCGGCTCGCGCACCGCTTCCCAGATTCCCTCGGCGGTCGAGAGCAACAGGAAGCAGAACCAGAGCAGCGCAGAGACGTACGACAGCACACCGTTCAGGAACAGCGCGCGGTGCGCGCCATAGAGCCCTTCGGTCGGCATCAAGCGCAGATGCTGGATGTTCCCCTGACACCAACGGCGGTCGCGCTTCATCTCTTCGAGCAGCGAGGACGGCGTCTCTTCCCAGCTGCCGGGCAGGTCGTAGGCGAGCCAAAGTGCCCACCCGGCACGGCCCATCAACGCCGCTTCGACGAAATCGTGCGAGAGGATCTCACCGCCGAGCGGCGGCTCGCCCGGCAAGCGCGGCAACGCACAGTGTTCCATGAAGGGCGCGACGCGGATGATCGTGTTGTGGCCCCAGTACTGGCCCTCGCCGAGCTGCCAGTAGTGCAGCCCCGCCGCAAACACCTTGCCGTAGAGGCGGCTGGTGAATTGCTGGACGCGCCCGAAGAGCGAGCGTCCATTCACGGCGGTCGGCGCGGTCTGGATCATGCCGACGCCGGGGTTGGCTTCCATCAGCGCGGTTAGCCGGTGCAGCGCCTCGCCCGACATCACCGAGTCGGCGTCGAGCATGATCATGTAGCGATAGGCGCGGCCCCAACGGCGGCAGAAGTCGGCGACGTTGCCGCTCTTGCGCTCGATGCGGACGCGACGGCGCCGATAGAAGATGCGGCCGAAGCCGTTGGTCTCGCGGCACCACGCGAACCAGGCCGCTTCTTCCTCCATCGCCTTGCCGGGATCCTTGGTGTCCGACAGCACGAAGAAGTGGAACGGCGCGACGCCGCCCTCGCCGCCGGAACTTCGCAGCGATTCGCGTTCCAGCGAGCGATGGATCGCGCGCAGCCCGGCGAAGACGCGGTCGACCGGTTCCTCGCAGATCGGCATTGCGATCGCCGTCAGCACTTCGGAGCCGAGCTTCGCGGTTGCCGCATCGACGGTGCGCGTGATCGCGAACTTGTCGCGGCGGAACGCCAGCAGGAAGAAGCCGAACATCGCCGTCCAGAAGCCGATCGAGATCCACGAGAACAGCGCGCCGAAGCAGATCGCGATCGCGATCTCGAGCGGGTTGTTGCCCTGCTGCGGGAGCACGTCGAGCATGAAGCCGGCGGCGACGATGCTGGGGATCCAGACCAGGATTCCCAGCAGCGTGCGACGGCGCCTTGCCGTCCATGTCCACGGCCGTCGGCGAACCGGTCCGCTGCCGCGCGCCTGCCCCGGTAGTCGGGGCGCGTGCGGGCCGATCGACTCGGGCGCCTCGGCAGGTACGATCGAGCGGCGCAACCCGCGCCACACGAAGCGGTTGGGCGACATCGAGGCGCGCGCGAGCGGCGGCATCGACGCCAGTCGCCGTCGCATCGGCAGCGCGGCTGCGACACCATTGGGAGACACGTCGGATGCGCCGCCGGCGAACGCGGCGGCGAGGCGCCACGCCAGGAACTCGTCCTCGCTGCTGAGCTTGGTGGCGCTGCGCGGGATCCCGTCGAGCAGCAGCTGGCGCATTTTCGACAGGGTCGCGCCGAGGGCGTCGCGCGGATCGCCCGACTCCGGCGAGGTCGCGGCGAGCAGCGCTGCTCGTTCTGCGAGCGCCGTTTGCTCGGCCCGAGCGAAGCCGGCGGCGGCGAGATAGGCCCGCGCGCGCTCAGCGGCGCTGCGCCAGTCCTCGAGCAGTCGCGTCCGGGCGACCTCGACCTGACCGGGAAGCAGCGACGTCGCGCCCCCTTCCGCCGCGGGGGGCCGCGGACCAGCGATCGCGCCTGCCGGGGCGGCGCCCTCCATCGGGTTGCTCATCGTTCGAGAACGTAGGACCAGGTCTCGGTCAGCGCTTCTTCGCCTTTCTTCAGGAAGGCGCGCATCTCGACCGGATTGCCGCCCTTCGGTCGCACCTGGAACGTGAGCCGCCACTCCCCATTGACGGGATTCTTGACGACCTGCTGCTCGATCAGTTCGCCTTCGCCCACCGTGACGACCCCTTGCAGCACGGTCTCGGCCGACAGCGCTTCGAGTTGGCGACTCTGGAAATCGATCACGAAGCGGTAGCCGTCCTCGACGGTGCCGCGGTCGCGGCGGGTCGCGATCACGCGGCCTGCCGGCGGGCGCGTGGCTTCGTCGCCATACCACGTCATCCGGTAGGCGAAGTCGAGCGGCGTCGCGGGCTCGGCGGGCTGCGCGGGAATCCAATACGCGTCGATGTTGTCGTGGATGTCGGCCTGGGTAGGGATCTGCACCAGTTCGATACTGCCAGCGCCCCAGTCACCCTTCGGCGCGATCCACACGCTCGGTCGCGTCTCCATCCGGGTTTCGAGATCCTGATAGTGCTCGAAATCGCGGTCTCGCTGGATCAACCCGAAGCCGCGCGGATTGACCATCGAGAACGAGTTGCCCTCGAGCGTTCGCGGATTGCGCAACGGTCGCCAAGTCCATTCGCCCGTGCCGGCTTCCAGCAGCAGGCCGTCGGAGTCGTGCACTTCGGGCCGATAGTCGTCGACGCGTTGCGTTGCGTTCTCGCCGCTGAAGAACATGCTGGTGAGCGGAGCGATGCCGATCTTGCCGACCTTCTTGCGCAAGAAGACGCGGCTCTCGACGTCGACCAGTGTCTGATCGCCGGGGTAGATCGTTAAATGATACGCGCCCGTGACGCGTTGACTGTCGAGGAGTGCATAGATCTCGAGTTCGCGCGCGCCGGGCGCCGGGCGGACCAACCAGTATTCCTTGAAGAACGGGAATTCCTCGCCCGACGGCAGCGCGGTGTCGACCGCCAGCGCGCGCGCCGAAAGGCCATAGACGTGCTGCTTGCCGATCGCGCGGAAGTAGCTGGCGCCGACGAAGACGATCACTTCGTCCTTGTAGCCGGCCTGCTTGATCGGATAGTGGACGCGGAAGCCGGCGTAGCCGAGGTCCTGTGGCACGCGGCTCGCGAAGTCGTTCTTGCCGTAGTCGAACTGATTCGGGTTGAATGGGAAGTCGCGCGTGCCCTCGGCATCCACTTCGTGGATCTTCACGGTGCGGTCGTAGAAGAGACCGGCGTGGAAGAACTGCACTTCGAAATTCGAGTTCTTGCCGCGCCACATCGACGCCTCGGGCTTGAAGCGGATGTCGCGCCATTGGTCGTAGCTGATCTGGAGCAGCCAGTCGGGCACCTGACCGCGCGGATCCTTGTACTGCGAGCGCGCGAGTTTCTCGGCGCGCTTGGCGACGTCCTCGAAGGAAAAGGAGGGCTTCGGCTTCTTCTTGGCGGCGCCTTGTGCGGCCGCGTCCGGCGCCGCGACGGCGACCGCCATCGCGAGAGCAGTCGCAAGCGCGCCCGCGGCGCGGATCCAGGACCGCATCAGACCCAGGACCCCATCACGATCACGCGTTCTCCCGGGACGAGACGCGGCGCGGGGGGACTGCTCCCGCGCATCCATGTCCGTCGCGCGCGGGATCTTCCAAGATTCCCGAGAGCGCGCAATGCCGCTGTGGGGGCGGGGTCGGCACTTTTTTGCTCGAGAAGGGTTCCGAAAGAGCGAGGTCCTGGCCCTGCTCGCCTTGACGGGCGGGAGCCAGGTGCTTACTACAGCCCCCGCACGGGGCCGGGCCGCACGTCCCCGAATCGGAGCGGATCCCTGGCGACTCGGACCGCGAAGATTACAAACAGCCATCCACATTGGTCACCAAGCACGATCACCAAGCGGGACCCGCCACGGCGGAACCCGCGTGACGGAGACAGCGACCGCATGAAAATTCGACCTCTCCACGACCGAATCCTCGTTCAGCGCATCGAGGGGGAATCGAAGACCAAGGGCGGGATCATCATTCCCGACACCGCGAAAGAGAAGCCCCAGGAAGGCAGGGTCATCGCCGTCGGCACCGGCAAGATCCTCGAGGACGGCACGGTTCGTCCGCTCGAAGTGAAAGCAGGCGACAAGATCCTGTTCACGAAGTACGCCGGCACCGACGTCAAGATCGACGGCGAAGAGCAGATCATCATCCGCGAGGACGACGTCCTCGGCATCATCAGCTAGGACGGAGAACACACATGTCAGCCAAAGAAATCCGCTACCACCAGGACGCCCGCGCGAAGATCCTCGCGGGCGTGAACGCGCTCGCCAACGCGGTGCGCGTGACGCTCGGCCCGAAGGGTCGCAACGTCATCATCGAGAAGAGCTGGGGCTCCCCGACCGTGACCAAGGACGGTGTCACGGTTGCGAAGGAGATCGAGCTCGAGGACAAGTTCGAGAACATGGGCGCCCAGATGGTGCGCGAGGTCGCGTCGAAGACCTCCGACACCGCCGGCGATGGCACCACCACCGCCACCGTGCTCGCGCAGGCGATCTTCCGCGAGGGCAGCAAGCTCGTCGCGGCGGGCGTCAACCCGATGGAGCTGAAGCGCGGCATCGACAAGGCCGTCGGCGCGATCACCGACGAGCTGAAGAAGCTCTCGAAGCCCACGCGCAACAGCGATGAGATCGCGCAGGTCGGCATCGTCTCCGCCAATGGCGACGAGCAGATCGGCAAGATGATCGCCGAGGCGATGGAGAAGGTCGGCAAGGAAGGCGTGATCACGATCGAGGAAGCGAAGTCGATGGACTCGACGCTCGAAGTGGTCGAGGGCATGCAGTTCGATCGCGGCTACCTCTCGCCCTACTTCGTCACCGATCCGAACCGCATGGAGACCGTGCTCGAAGAGCCGGTGATCCTGATCGTCGAGAAGAAGATCTCGAACATGAAGGACATGCTGCCGCTGCTCGAGCAGGTTGCCCGCCAGGGCAAGCCGCTGCTGATCGTCGCGGAAGACATCGAGGGCGAGGCGCTCGCGACGCTCGTCGTGAACAAGATCCGCGGCACGCTGCAGGCGGCCGCGGTGAAGGCGCCCGGCTTCGGCGATCGCCGCAAGGCGATGCTGCAGGATCTCGCGATCCTGACCGGTGGCCAGGTGATCGCCGAGGAACTCGGCCTCAAGCTCGAGAACGTGACGCTGAAGGACCTCGGCCGCGCGAAGAAGGTGACGATCGACAAGGACAACACGACGGTCATCGACGGCGCGGGCACCAAGAAGGAGATCGAGGGCCGCGTCTCCGAGATCCGCAAGCAGGTCGAAGAGACCACCAGCGACTACGACCGCGAGAAGCTCCAGGAGCGGCTCGCGAAGCTCGTCGGTGGCGTTGCGGTGGTGAAGGTCGGCGCTGCGACCGAGACCGAGATGAAGGAGAAGAAGGCACGCGTCGAGGATGCACTGCACGCGACGCGCGCGGCCGTGGAAGAGGGCGTCGTCCCTGGTGGCGGCGTCGCGCTGATCCGCGCGCTCTCCGCACTCGACGGTCTCGCCGAGTCGCTCCCCGAGGAGCAGCGGGCTGGCGTGAACATCATCCGCCGCGCGGTCGAAGAACCGCTGCGGATGATCTCGCAGAACGCCGGTGTCGAAGCCTCGATCGTGATCGAACGGGTCAAGGCCGGCAAGGGAGCCTTCGGGTTCAACGCGGCAACCGAAGAGTACGAAGACCTCGTGAAGGCAGGCGTGATCGACCCGACCAAGGTCGTGCGCACCGCGCTGCAGAACGCAGCGAGCGTGAGCGCGCTGCTGCTCACCACCGAGGCGATGATCGCCGAGAAGCCCGAGCCGAAGAAGGCTGGCGGCGGCGGCGGTGGCGGCATGCCGGGTGGCATGGGCGGAATGGGCGGCATGGACGGTGGGGACATGGGCTTCTAGCCCGCGCTCCGCAGCCTCGCTCCGACGACACGGCGGCCCTTCGTCCTCACGGACGAAGGGCCGCTTTCTCGTTGCAAGCGATGCGCTGGATCGATCAACTGCGCTGGCGGAACCGGCGCAGCGCGACCCATGCGAATGGCAGCAGTCCTTCGATGCCGAGCAGGCCGCAGCTCCCGGTTCCACCGCCGGTCGCGACGAAGGTCGCGTAGACCTTCACGTGACCGTTCGCGGGGACGGTGCAGGTCGGCGCGCCTCCCGAGCAGGCACCGAGCCAGCCGGTAAACACCGCGTGGCTCGCCGGATTGGCCGTCAGTGTCACCTGCGTGCCCTCGTCGTACGACGCCACACATTTGTTTCCGCAGTGGATGAACGCGTCGTTGGAGTCGACGGTTCCGCTACCGGTCTTCGTCACGTCGACCGAGTTCGACTGGACGTTCGCGGCCGTCATCTGTGTGCTGATCAGTTCCCCGACTTCGCCTGCGGACGGCACGCTGCAGCTCGGGTCGACGCACAGCGCCTCGTGCGTATCCGGATCGTAGTCGCCGGTGAACGCGTAGAGTTCGATGCGTCGCACGATCGAGCGGGTCGTCGGCTCGATGTTCCCCGAGCCGTGCTTCTGGCCGCGGCCCTGGTGTTGGCAGCCGCCGCCGCCCCCACCACCGCCGCCACACGCGGGCTCCGCCTGGATGATGTCCCAGTCACTCTCGAGCTGGGCCGCGTCCATCGGGACCACTGCCGGGTTGTCGGCGACCAACTCCTCGAGCGCCACTTCGCGCGGCAACTCGATCACGTACACGCGCATCCACTGCGCGTCGCCGTAGAGTTCCGGCGCCTCTGCGGGCTCCGGCGCATCGATCTCGACCTCCAGCTGCGGCGGATCGCCAGCCCCAGCCTGCACCGGTGGCACGACGTAGTAGTTCGCAAACGGGACCGCTGTCGGCGGGTCGTTCGGAACGAGGACGCCCGGGTGCGCGTTGTCCTCGCAGAGCCAGCGCGACGTCACGTGGCTCGCATTGGCGTTCGTCCAGCTGCCGAAGTGCTCGCAGCCCGAGTTCTGGTAGGTCGCGGGATTCCACTGGTAACACTGGCCTGGGAACCACGGAACGGTGTGGGGGAGCGTTCGCTCGGCGAAGCTCTGGGAGTTCGAGTCGTACGGGCTTTCCCAGCGCACGTGCACGCCACCCGCATAGGGCACCACGCTCGGCGGCCCATAGCGTTCGGCGGAGAAGCCGCCCTGCACGTCGGCGGACGTCACGCCGCCGATCTCGATCTCGAAGCCGTGGCAGACTTGCCCGGTGTCGTTCGAGATGTCGAAGTTGCTGAGCTGGCCATAGATGATCGCGCTCTGCGCGCGCGCCATCACCGGGGCCGCGAGCAGTGCCAGTGAGAGCGCGGCGTCCCTGAGTAGTTTTTGTCGCATCGAGATCCTCCACTTCGGTGCTGGGTCGACGTTCGGGTGGTCGACGTTGGTTCGAGCCCCACTCCAAGAGCAATGGGCGTGCCGGGTGAATTGGAGACGGACGAGCGGAGTTCGTGGCATCGCCAACCCGTTGAAACGACTGCGTTGTGGCGCCAGCCGGTCGCGATCCGCGACAGCGATCGGCGACCGCAGGCGCAGCGCGGCGGGGCATTTCAACCGGTGAGATGCCCCCGTGCTGGGTCATCTCACTGCGCATCGGGGCAGCCGGGCGCGACGGCCATGCAATACTCGGCTCGCTGCGCGGGCCGCGCACTGCGGAGATCTCGATGAAGCTGCTCGACCCCACGCTGTTCCGCACGAACGCGCACATCGACGGCGCCTGGATTTCCGCCGACTCCGGCGCGACCTACGCCGTCCGCGATCCCGCGACCGGCGCCGAACTCGCGCGCATACCGCGACTCGGCGCCACCGAGACGCGTCGCGCCGTTGCTGCAGCCGCCGCCGCACAGCCCGGCTGGCGCGCGCGCACCGCCCGCGAACGCGCGGTGCCGCTGCGCCGCTTCGCCGAACTGCTCGTCGAGAACGGTGCCGATCTCTCGATGCTGATCACCTGCGAAGAGGGCAAGCCGCTCGCGGAGTCGCGCGGCGAGGTCGCATACGCGGCGTCGTTTCTCGAGTGGTTTGCCGAAGAGGCGCGGCGCGTCTACGGCGAGACGATTCCCGCGCACCGCCGCGACGTGCGCGTCGTGGTGACGAAGTCGCCGATCGGTGTGGGCGCCGCGATCACGCCGTGGAACTTCCCGGCCGCGATGATCACGCGCAAGATCGCGCCGGCGCTCGCGGCTGGATGCTGTGTGGTCGTGAAGCCGGCCGAGGCAACGCCGCTCACTGCGCTGGCGCTCGCGGAACTCGGCGTTCGCGCGGGTCTTCCGCCGGGCGTTCTGAACATCGTGACGGGCGATCGCGCCGACGCCGCGGCGATCGGCGGCGAGCTCAGCGCGAACCCGGACGTGCGCTGTCTCTCCTTCACCGGTTCGACCGCGGTCGGCAAGCTGCTGATGGAGCAGTGCGCGAAGACCGTGAAGCGCGTCTGCCTCGAACTCGGCGGCAACGCGCCGTTCCTGGTCTTCGACGACGCTGATCTCGACGCCGCCGTCGAAGGTGCGGTGCTCTCGAAGTTTCGCAACAGTGGACAGACCTGTGTGTGCGCGAACCGGATCCTCGTTCAGGACGGCATCCACGACCGCTTCGTCGCCGCGCTCGCCGCGCGCGTGCGCGCCATGAAAGTCGGACCCGGCACCGAGGCAGGGGTCGCGATCGGGCCGCTGATCAACGAGGCTGGCTTCGCAAAGGCGCTGCGCCATGTGGCCGATGCGACGTCGCAGGGCGCGCAGATCGTCGTCGGCGGCCAGCCGCATGGGCTCGGTCATACGTTTTTCGAGCCGACCCTGCTGACCGGCGTCACGCTCGACATGGCGATGACGCGCGAAGAGACGTTCGGGCCGGTCGCCGGAATCACGCGCTTCCGCGACGAAGCCGAAGCCGTGCGCATTGCGAACGAAACGCCGTTCGGTCTCGCGGCGTATCTGTACGCTCGCGACGCCGCGCGCATCTGGCGCGTTGCGGAAGCATTGGAGACCGGGATGGTCGGCATCAACACCGGGATCATCTCGACGGCCGAAGTCCCGTTCGGTGGCGTCAAGGAAAGTGGCCTCGGTCGCGAAGGGTCGCACGAGGGCATCGAAGAGTGGTTGGAAACGAAATATCTCTGCTGGGGAGGTCTCGACGCATGAGCGCGCGATTGCTTTCGATGACGTTGGCTGGCTGCCTGGTGTTGGTTGCGTGCGGGGGGGAGGAGTCGAAGTCTCCCACGACCGCGCCGAGCGCAGCGCCCGCTGCGACTGCGCCGGCTCCCGCTGCTGCAGCGGCCACACCGGCTGCGCCCACTGCCGCCGCGCCAGCGGCCGCCGTCCCGCCCGACGCCGCGAAGGGAGCGCCGCTCTACGCCGCGAACTGTGCAGCCTGCCACGGTCCGCGCGGCGATGGCGATGGTCCCACCGCGGTGGCGTTGACACCGAAGCCGGCCAAGCACAGCGATGGCGGCTACATGAACGCGCTCACGAACGAACATCTGTTCAAGGTGATCAAGGAAGGCGGCCAGTCGGTCGGCAAGTCACCGATGATGGCGCCGTGGGGCGGCGTGCTCAGCGACGCGCAGATCTGGGACGTCGTCGCCTTCGTGCGTTCGCTCTCGAAGCCTCCCTACACCGGAAAGGTTCCCTGATCGACGGGCGCTGTGCGTCCGCGCCAGCGCCGCCACGACCACAGGACCAGACCCGCCATCACGATCGCGGCGAAGACGGCGCGCTCGTAGCGCTCGATGTGGCCGATTGCCGCTTCGAGCGTATCGCCGAGCGCGTAGCCGAGCGCGCCGAACGCGCTGGCCCACAGCGCCGCGCTCACCACGTTCAACGGCACGAAGCGGGCGCGCGAAACCCCGCTCGCGCCGAGTGCGAACGGCGTGACGGTGCGGATGCCGTACAGGAATCGGAAGCCGAGGATCAGCAGCGTCTGATGGGTGTGCACCATCGCAAGAACGCGCGCGCTGCTTTTCTTCCACGCGGGTCGCCGCGCGAGGAAAGCCATTCCCTCGCGACGCCCGATCTCGAAGTAGAGCGTGTCGCCCAGCAGCGAACCGGCGAACGCGGCCGCCATCACGCCCGCGAGATCGAGATAGCCGCGGTGCGCGGCGAAGCCGCCGAGCAGCACGACCGTCTCGCCTTCGAGAAAGGTCCCGACGACGATCGCGAGATAGCCGTAGTGCTGGATCAGACCTTCCAGCACGATGCTAGTTCCCCATGAGGAACGCGGAAGGACTCACTCCGCCAGGCCCCATAGTTTCGCGAGATTGTTCTTCTGCATGTTCGAGGAGCCGCCGACGATCGGCATGCCGAGCAGGTCGCGCACGTGGCGCTCCATGTCGTGGCCTTCGGAAAGGCCGTAGGCGCCGAGCACGCGCTGGCAGGCGAGCGCGATCTCGACGCCGGTGTCCGCAACGAAGAGCTTCGCCATCGATGCCTCGGCGCTGAACGGACGTCGCTGCTGCGCGAGACCGGCCGCGTGGTACAGCATGTGGCGACAGGCTTCGAGCTTCGTGCGCGCTTCGACGAGCGCATGCCGCACCGCCTGGTGTCCGCTGATCGGACGCCCGAACTGCACGCGCTGTTGCGCGTACTCGAAGGCTTCTTCGACCGCGGCCTGTGCGATGCCGAACGCGACCGCGGTGATCTCCAGTTTCTCCGCGTCGAGCGCCGGGCCGACGAGCATCGACCAGCCGCGATTCCAGCCCGCTTCGCCGCCTACCACGTTCTCGATCGGCACCGCGACATCGTCGAACGCGACGTCGCAGGAAAGCGTGTAGCGGAGGTTCATGTGCTCCATGGAATGGACGGACAGACCCTTCGCGTCGCGCGGCACCAGCACGAACGAGAGATTGCGGTGGCGCTTCGCATCGGGGTCGCTCTGCACGAGGCAGTACAGGTAGTCCGCCCAATCGGCACCGGTGCACCAGCGCTTCACACCGTTCAGGATCACGCTCGCGCCATCGGCCGAGCGGCGCGCGGTGGTGCGAACGCTTGCGAGATCGCCGCCGACGTCGGGCTCCGAGAGTCCGTACGCGAACAGCAACTCGCCGCGCGCGAGCCGCGGCAGCAGTTCGCGCTTCTGCGCTTCCGAGCCGTTCTCGGAGATGTTGAGCCCGCCGTAGAACGCGCAGTGGATGAAGGGACCCGCCGCGAACGCGCCGCGCCGGGTCAACTCCTCGATCACCGCGACCGCGGCGACGAGGTCGCGCCCCTGTCCGCCGTAGCGTTCGTCGATCGTCAGGCCGCACACGCCGAGTGCCGCGAGTTTGCGGAACAGCGCGGGCGGGAAGCGGTGCTCGCGATCCCAGCGGCGTACCGCATCGCGGGGCATCTCGGTCGCGACGAAGCGTCGCAGCGTTTCGCGCAGCAGCTCGACGTGTTCGGGTTCTTGCAGGCTCGGCATCGCGGCTCAGCGGTCCTCGAGAACGGTGATCAGGATCTGTGTACCTTGCGCGCCGCTCGTGATCAGCACGGTCGCCCGGTGTCCGGCTTTGCGCGCGGTGACGAGGTAGGTGCCCCCGACGCCGCTTTGCTTCTCCAGCTCCCAACCGCGCGCAGGTAGCTCGGTGCCATACCACGCGAAGACCCGCTCGGTCGCATCGTCGCTGCGCAGATTCACGACCGTGCCGCGCTCTGGCGACGTCATCGACGAGATCGGCACTGCCTGCCTGTAGAACGGAATGTCCGGTGCCGCCGGGGCGGCAGCGCCGGAAGCGCCCGCGTGTCCGGCGTCGATGGAATCCGATCGGGGCTCCGGCTCCGTTGCCGCCGCAGCCGGTGGCCGCAGCGTGGCCACCACCGGGCTGGGAAGCGGCGGTGCGTTCGACTCGCGGTTGCATCCGAACGCGAGCAGCGCCAGCGCGACCGTCGAGCACGAGATCAACCGTCGCAGGCGCTGCATTGCATCTCCATCGAGCGGTGCCGCGCGATGCTAACAGACGCGTCTTCCTGCAGACGCGGCGCGCCTCTATCCTCCGAGCACCTTGGTGCTCACGCATGCGCGTCGCGGGTCCGTTGCCGGATCGCGCTGGTCGTTCGTCGGCCTCGCGGCGCTGCTTGCAGCTGCGTTCGCGCTGTCGTGTGGGCCGGGCGATCGCGAGCAAGCGAACTCCGCAAAGCCGGATCGCACCACCTCGCAGCAGGCGACGCGGCCGGGCTCGCATCCCGAGGTCAGCGAGCGGATGCGGGTCGATCGCGAATCGGTGCGCAATCCCGCCGACGGGAAGGGTCGTGCACTGGTGGTGCGCGAAGTCGGGGATCCCGAGCTGATCCGGGTTGGCGAGTTCCACCGCTTCCAATTCGTCTACGAAGCCGGGCCGCTCGGCATCGCAGTCGGCGGCCGGATCTACTTCCAGGTTTCGCCGTTCTTCGGTTGGTCGAAGATCCAGACGTCCGCCGAAGATCTCGCGGGCTACACCACTTTCTCGACCGACGCGGACGGCGTCGAGTTGGTCGCGGATCCGATGGAGAATCCGTACCTGCTGCCGATCGCGATCCACGGGCGCGCGCTGCGCGAAGGCGAGCGCGTGCGCTTCGTCTACGGCGCCGGCGCGCGCAAAGCGCAGGTCGACCGCTTCGCCGAGCGCGGCGAGCGATTCTGGTTTCACGTCGACGGCGATGGCGATGGCATCCGCGAAATCGTCACCGACTCCCCGACCGTCGAGGTGCTGCCGGGGCCCGTTGCGCAATTCATCCTGACGCTGCCGTCGACCGCGCGGCCCGGCGATATCGTGTCGCTCGTCGCCGCGCTGCTCGATCGCAGCGGCAATGCGTGGATCCCGGATGCGGCGCTGCTCACCTTCGTCGATCCGCCTGCGGGACTGCGTCTGCCGCAATCGGTGCGCTTCGAGCCGGCCGACCGCGGCGTCCGGAAGATCGACGTCACGGTCGTCGGCGAAGGCGTGCAGCGCGTCGTCGCGAAGTTGCAGCGCGCGGGCGAGGGCACGTCGCTCGAAGCCGAGAGCAATCCGATGCTGGCGCTCGCCGACGCGCCGCGGTTGCTCTTCGCCGACCTGCACGGCCACACAAACTGGTCCGACGGCACCGGCGAGCCCGAGGACTACTTCCGCTATGCGCGTGACGTCGCGGCGCTCGACGTCGTGGCACTCACCGATCACGATCACTGGGGCACGCCGTTCCTAGACGCGCGCGCCGATCGCTGGATGCAGATCGAAAAGCTGACCGAGGAGTTCCACGCGCCCGGTCGCTTCGTCACGGTGCTCGGTTTCGAGTGGACGAACTGGACCTACGGCCACCGCCACGTGCTCTACTTCGACGGGCCGGGTCCGCTGATCTCGAATGTTGATCCGAATACGCAGACGCCCACACAGCTCTGGGACACGCTGCGCGGCAGGCAGGCACTCACCTTCGCGCACCACTCGGCGGGTGGGCCCGTCGCGACGGATTGGTCGTTCGCGCCCGACCCGGTGCTGGAACCGATCACCGAGATCGTGTCCGTGCACGGCAGCAGCGAAGCGCCCGACTCGCCGTTGCCGATCTACAGCCCGATCGCCGGCAACTGGGTGCGCGATCAACTCGTGCGCGGCTACCGACTCGGCTTCGTCGGCAGTGGCGACAGCCACGATGGGCATCCCGGCCTGCCGCAGCTCGCGGCGCCGAGCGGGGGCCTCGCGGCGATCTGGAGCGAGCCGACGCGTGAAGGCGTACTCGCCGCGCTGCGCGCGCGTCGCTGCTACGCGACCAACGGACCGCGCATCATCCTGCGCGCCTCGCTCGGTGGCCATCGCATGGGCGAGGCCGTACCGGCCGCCGAGCTGGCGGACGCGGCTCGCGAAGGTCGCGACGTCGCGTTGACCGTCCAGGCGATCGCGCTTTCGCCGCTCGCGCGCGTCGACGTGATCCGCGGCCGCGACGTCGTGCAGCAGCTCGACGGCGAGGGTCGTCGCGAAATGCTGGTAAGCTGGGCAGTCCCTCCGCTGCACGCAGGCGAATTCCTCTACGTGCGCGTGGTCCAGCAAGATGCGGGCGTCGCGTGGTCGAGCCCGTGGTTCATCGAATGATGCGAGGACGATCATGGAACTGAGTTTCGCCCCCGAGTACGAGTCGTTTCGCGCAACGCTGCGCGCGTTCCTCGACGCCCATCGCGAGCGCGCGCCGCGCGGCGGGATGGTCGCCGGCACAGGCACCCGCGACCCAGCGTCGCTCGCGTGGCAGAAGCTGCTGATCGAACACGGCTACGCCGCGCGCACGATTCCGAAACGCTACGGCGGTTTCGGCGCGGACTCCGACATCCTGATGCGCGTGATCCTCGACGAGGAGTTCGCGCGCGCCGGCGTCTCGTCCGGCATCGGCGGCCAGGGACCCGAGATGCTGGTGCCGACGCTACTCGAACACGGCAGTGACGCGCAGCGCGAGTGCTTCATCGGCCCGACGATCCGCGGCGAAGTCGTCTGGTGTCAGGGCTACTCGGAGCCGAACGCGGGCAGCGATCTCGCCAACGTCCAGACACGCGCGACGGAAGACGGTGATCATTTCGTCATCAATGGCCAGAAGATCTGGACGACGACGGCGCACCTCGCCGACATGATGTTCGGCCTGATCCGCACCGAACCCGGTGAGAGCAAGCACGGCGGCCTCTCGTACGTGCTGATCCCGATGACGACGCCAGGCATCGAAGTCCGCCCACTCGGCACGATGACCGGCCGCGCCGAGTTCAATGAAGTCTTCTTCACCGACGTCCGCGTGCCGCAGGCGAACGTCGTCGGCAAGCGCGGCGAAGGCTGGAAGATCGCCAACACGACACTCCGGCACGAGCGAAACATGTTGGCGTCGTCGGGGATGCTCGAGTCGGCGTTCGCGCGGCTCGTCGACGCGATGAAGGCCGAGAGCTGCGACGGCCGCCGCGCGATCGACGACCCGGTCTTGCGCGATCGGCTCGTGAAGCTCCAGGCGCGCGTCGTCGCGTCGAAGGTCCACTCGATGCGGATGCTCACCTGCGGGCTCAAGAAGCAGATGCCCGGGCAACCCGGCACATCAGAAGGCTCGGCGGCGCTCGTGACGAAACTCTGGGGCTGCGAACTCTCGCACCAGATTGCGGCGCTCGCGATCGACGCGATGGGCGAACTCGGCGTGCTCTACGACGGATCGAAACACGAGCGTGCGTTCGGGCTCTGGCAGTTCCAGTACATGTTCTCGCTCGGGCTGATCATCGGCGGCGGCACTGCGCAGATCCAGAAGAACATCATCGCCGAGCGCGGCCTCTTGATGCCGAGGGAACCGAAACCAGCGGGCAGCCCGCGTCCCGCGTAGCGAGCCGCAGGCGAGCGGCGTCCGAGAATGGATCTCGAGGCATGGCCAGAGGGACAAATCCCGCGTCCCGCGTAGCGAGCCGCAGGCGAGCGGCGAGGAGATCATCAGGATGGACTTCGGGCTCAGCGACGAACAGAAGCTGCTCGAACAAACGCTGCGCCGTTTGCTGGCCGACGCGGCGCCGCCGTCGCGCGTGCGGGAGATCATGAACGGCGAAGCCGCGCACGATCCGAAGCTGTGGGCGCAACTCGCCGAACTCGGCGTCGCGGGAATCCTCGTGCCCGAGTCGCACGGCGGCGGCGGTCTCGCGCTGCTCGATGCGGCGATCGCGATGCAGTCGCTCGGTCACGGCGCGACGCCGGCGCCGTTCCTCTCTGCCAGCGTGCTCGCGCCGGTCGCGCTCGCTGCGGGAACGCCCGCGCAGCAGCGCGCGTGGCTTCCGCGCCTCGCTTCGGGTGACGCGATCATCGGTGTCGCCGCATCGGAAGCGGTCAGCCGGCGCGCCGATGCAGGCGTGCGCGCAGAAGGCGGACGCCTGCACGGCAAGGCGCTCTTCGCGCTCGACGCCGGCGCCGCCGATGCCTTTCTCGTCGCGGCGGATCGCGATCGCATCGCGCTCGTCCCGCGCAACGCCGCGGGGCTCACCGTCACGCTGCTGAAGACGATCGATCGCACGCGGCGCGTCGCGGAACTCGTTTTCGAAGACGTCACGCCCGCGGAGTGGATCGGCGGGCGCGATGGCGTGCCCGGTGTCACCGATCGCGTGCTCGCCGCCGGTCGCGTCGCGCTGGCCGCCGACATCCTCGGCGCCTGTGAACGCGCGATCGAACTGGCCGTCGCGTACGCGAAACAGCGCGAGCAGTTCGGGCGCCCGATCGCGACGTTCCAGGCCGTGAAGCACTTGTGCGCGGAGATGGTCGCGGAGCTCGAGCCCGCGCGATCGCTGGTGTGGTACGCGGCCTATGCGTTCGACGAGCGACCGGGCGAAGCGTCGCTGCTGGCGCTCCACGCGAAGGCGCATCTCGCAGAGATCGGCACCACGATCGTTCGCACCGCCACCGAAGTCCACGGCGGTATCGGCTTCACCGACGAGTACGACCTGCACCTCTGGTTCAAACGCGTCGGCCTCGATCGTCAACTCCTCGGCGCCCCCGAACTCCTCCGCGCCGAAGCCGCCGCTCGCCAGTGGTAGGAAGGTGCCGGGCGTCAGGTTATTTTTTGTCAGGTTATTGGGAGCCGGGACTATTCGTGGCGTTCTCGCGCGAATGCCCAATAACCTGAC
>JANLTC010000076.1:0-14245 GCA_031362725.1 Deltaproteobacteria bacterium
CGTCCGAGCGCGCCAAGCACGAACTCTCCTCCACGCCGACGACCGAGGTCAATCTCCCGTTCATCGGCGCCGACGCGAACGGCCCGAAGCATCTGAACGTCACCTTCACGCGCGAACGCCTCGAAGCGCTCGTCGCCGATCTGATCGAACGGCTCGTCGATCCGTGCGAACAAGCGCTGCGCGACGCGGGCCTCTCGCGCGACGAGATCGACCACGTCGTACTGGTGGGCGGCATGACGCGAATGCCGCGCGTGCAGGAGAAGGTGGAGGAGATCTTCGGGAAACCGCCGCACAAAGGCGTCAACCCGGACGAGGTGGTCGCCGCGGGCGCCGCGATCCAGGGCGGTGTGCTGAAGGGTGAAGTCGCCGACGTACTGTTGCTCGACGTGACGCCGCTCTCGCTCGGCGTCGAAACGCAGGGCGGCGTCTTCACGCGGATGATCGAGCGCAACACCACGATTCCGACGCGCAAGGGACAAGTCTTCTCGACCACCGAGGACAACCAGAACGTCGTGCGCGTCCATGTGCTGCAAGGCGAACGCGAGATGGCCGCCGACAACCAGCCGCTCGGTCGCTTCGAGCTGGTCGGCATTCCGCCGGCGCCGCGCGGTGTCCCGCAGGTCGAAGTCACCTTCGACATCGACAGCGACGGCGTCGTCAACGTCTCGGCGAAAGATCTCGGTACCGGCAAGACCCAGCAGATTCGCGTCGCTGCCGGCAGTGGCCTGTCCGAAAACCAGATCCGAAAGCTCTGCGACGATGCAGAATCGAACAAGGAAGTCGATCGCAAGCGCCGCGAACTCGCCGAGCTCCGCAATCGGGGCGACGGCCTGGTCTACTCGACCGAGTCGACGCTCGCCGACTACGTCGAACACGTGGTCGGCGACGAGCGCAACGCCATCGAAGCTGCCCTCGCCCGCGCGAAGGCGTCGCTGGTCACCGAGGATACCGAGGAGATCGCCGTAGCCGTCGATGACCTGACCGCGCTCTCGTACAAGATGACCGAGTCGCTGTACTCGACGCTCGGTGGGCGCGAAGGCACGTAACGGCGTTGCCCGCCTGATCGTCTGCTCGGGCTGCGTTTCGGCGCGCCGCACCCCGGTTCGGACGCGTCACATCGAGGTGCCCGCGGCGCCGGCGACTCCACCGAGCCCCAGCCCGTCTCCCGCTGCCGCGCCGCAACGGTGCGATGCATCCAGATCCGAGAGGAATGGGGCCACGGCCGTCACGGCCATCGACGAGCCTCGGTCGTCATGCGCTGTCCCCTGGCCGCGCGCGATCGCCTCGTGGTGACACGTCTCTGCGATGAGATGCGCGGCCGGCGTTGCGCTCCCGCACAGCGCCATTGACGAGTGGGTTCGTGTCGAAGAAGACGCGGCACGGGAGGAGCTCGCCGGCGAGCGGGAACGTCTCGGTCCCCGGCTCGGCGAGGACGATCACGCGCTGCGAGTGCAGCGTGAGATTCCTCGTGCGCCTGCGCTCCCCTTTCCATGTGGAGAGAAGCGCGAGGTCCTCGTCGTCTCGCACAGAGCGGTGTGCGTCGTGCGGGCTCGGGCGTTCGCTTGCAAAGCGCTCGTTGTAGTCCGCCAAGAACCCAGGCGGGCATGCGTTGCCGGCCTCCGCGCGTTGATCCCGCGTACGCGATCGAAGTGCGTGATCCCGGCCGGCTTCTTGGTCTCGGCGGACGCTACGCGGAAGGTGCTGGCTTTGTCGGTGAAGAAGACGACCAGCTTGCCGTGCTGCTCGAGGTAGGTCCGGGTCGAGGCGAAGCAGTCGAAGGGCGACTCCGAGGCCACGGCGCGAAGCTCCATCGGGCGACTCGTCGCGTCGACGACGTACGCGAGCAGCGTGCATCGAGATCCGCGGTCCTCGAACAGGCGTGATTGCAGCCGTCGATCTGGATCCGCTCGCCGAGGCACGCGCGGCGACGCGGCCCAGGATCTCCAACCGGTCGCGTTCTCGCGTGCTCATCGTCACGGTTTTCGCGCAGTTCATGTCGTCCGCGAGGGCTGCCACGGTGACCAGAACCGGATATCCGAAGGTGCGAGAAGCCGGACACTTGCTGTTGGGGCTTGGTGATTTCGGTCTGCGAATTACCTTGCTCGCAACCCTCGGCTTGAGCGCGAGAGCCAACGGATGCTCGGCACCGAGGGCGCGTGCGTCGACCTCTGGGCGCGCGGACTCGGTCTCGGTGCGGAGGTAGCCCGCGGTCGGCGGGCGTCGGCACTCCCGGTACGCTCACCGGCGTCGCGCGCACTCCAGATGATCGCAGCGGCAAGGCCACTCGCGGCGCTTGCGGCCGCATGGGCGATCGCGCTCCACCACTAGCGCTTCTTGGGCTTCTCGGGCTTTGTGGGTTTCGCCTGGGCCTGCCGCTCGCTGCGGCGGCGCTCGACCGAACGTGCGCCGCGCAACGCGTCGCGGCCTCCGGGCTCGAGGCGCAGCGCGTCACGGAAGTGGCGCTCGGCGTCGTCGAGATCACCCGCAGCGATCGCGAGCTCACCGAGGATCGTCTGCGCACGGACTGAGTCGCGATCGAGTTCGAGTACCCGTCGCGCCCATGTCGCCGTCTCGAGGCGTGCGGATCTGCGCGTCTCCTCGTCCTTCTCACTCAGTACCTGCACCCACGCCTCGAGCATCCTGTACTCGGGCTCGTCGCCATTCCGCTTGCACGCGAGCGCGAACGCCTTCTGCGCGCCGCCGAGCGCGGACTGCTCGAGCATCTGGATGCCGTGCCGAAACGCGCGTTCCGCCTCGATGCGGGCGCTGCGTTCGTCCGCGGGTCGGGTGGTCGACACGGCTGTTCGCGCGTTGCGGGACCTGGCCAGTTCGCGGCGCAGGCGCGAGAGCGAGACCGCGTTGGCAGGGCGCGGCCGCGCGGGGATCGCCGCCGGCGCCGCGCCGTGTGGGCTCGTTCGCCGCAAAGGCACACGCACCGGCCCTGCGACCGGCGGTCGGACGACGCCAGATGGCGTCGCGGGTACCGCGAGATCGAGCGCTCGCGTAACGATCAGCGCTGCAAGGAGCGGCGCCGCATGCGCGGTGTCGAGACAAGAGTCGTCGCGAAGCTCGGCGAGCGTTCGCTCGCCCTTGATTTCGCGGAGCAGACGCTGCTCCGCCGGGGTTGCCTGGAAGCGGAGTGCGGTCTCTTCGGCGCCGCGGAGCAGCCGAACACGCGTCGCGGCGTGCGCGGCGAAGAGCGGCTCGATGCGCCGGGCGTCGAAATGTTCGCGCATGCCCGCGAGCACCAGCGCGTCGACCGGCGGGCAGGTATGGACGAGCCCAGCGTTGGGCGCCGCATCGAGCGGCTCGAAGTGGTGCTCGAAGTGCGGCCACTGAAAGCAGCGGATGACTTTCTCGCGGACCTGGATCGACAGCGCGTCGACGACCTCCTGCGGCGTCAGCATTCCGAGTTCGACCAGCACCTCGCCCATGCGCGTGCCCTCGTTTTCGATCAAGCGTTCGGTCATCCGCTCGATCACGCGGACGTACTCGGCCTCCGTCAGTGCGCGGCGTCGCAGCAACATGCGCCCGAGCGTTTCGCGCAGACCGCCGCCCTCGGCGGAGATTGGCGCGCCGTCTCGCATCAGAATCCGCGTGCACACGCCGCCCTCGCGCACTTCCAGGACGCCGGATTCTCCGCGCGCGCGCAGCGCCACCAGGATCTCGGGGAAGCAAGCTCCCGCAGCGCCCATCGGGCCCAGCACCTCGCCCATCCAGTACAGCAATTCCGCGGCGCCAGCCGAGCGCGCCACGACCGCGTCAGGCGCGCGATCTGCCGGCAGCACGCGCCCCAGTTCCGAGGCCTGACCGGTGCCATCGAGTAGCACCAGTGCAGGCGGCGCCATCGCGCCCTTCAGCGCGGCGGTCGCGGCGATCCAGTCGGTGTCACCGAGGGGAGTGGCCAGCAACACCACGTCGGCGCCGGCCTCGTGCAGGTTGCGCAGTGCGCTGGCGGCATCGCTGCAGGTCACGACCAGCATGCCTCGCGCGCGCAACTCGGCCGCGATCCGTGCACTGGCCGCTGTATCGGTATCGACTAGCAGCGCGCGCAGCCGCCGGCAGTCTTGAATCGCCTCGGTCAACCGAGTCTCCATTCCGCACGAAACGACTCCCCTGCATCGGCGACACGGCCGGGCAGCTGGACGCGATTCAGCGCGGGTAGCCCGTCAGCTCCGCGGCTGGGAGCTGGGTTTCGTGCGGGTCGTCGATCGCGATCGGGGGAACGCACTTGCGCGACCGGTCGCTGCCGGTGGCTCGAACGAAACCCCGAGGCGCATCCACCACTTCGCAAATCAACCGTCAAGCGACTTCCAACGCGACGGATGGGTACGGTCGATGGACGCGAACATTGCGGTGTAGAGGGGGGACGTGTCGCGCGAGAGCGTGATTACCCGAGACGTCGTGACGGTGGCGCCGGATACGCCGCTCGACACGCTTGCGGCAAGCATGCGCGACCTCTAGCGCTCGTGTGTCGTGTTGTGTGAGGCAGACCAGCCTGTCGGCATCGTCAGCGAGCGCGCTCTCGTGCGAGCGCTCGGCCAGGTCCTGTCGCACCGCGAAATGCCGACGCTCCGCGCTCGCGATGCAATGCCGTCGCCCGTGTTCTCGCTTCGGCAGCGAGCGAGCCTGGTCGATGTGAATCGCCGGCTCGAGGAGATCTGCCAGACGGATGCCCTGCTCGAGATCGGCAATCGTCGCGCGATGACCGCGGCGCTCGATCAGGAGCATGACCGCGCAGAACGCTATCGGCGGCCCTATGCGGTGGTGCTCTTCGACGTCGATCACTTCAAGCGCTTCAACGATCGCTACGGCCATCAGGCTGGCGACACGGTCCTGCGTGAGATCGCTCGTAGTATCGACGGGACCCGCCGCAGCACCGATTCCCTGCACCGCTACGGCGGCGAGGAGATCCTGCTCGTACTGCCCGAGTCCGCCGCGCAGGACGCGCTCGTGGTGGCCGAGCGAGCAGTCGGGAACGTCGCGCAGTTGGGCCTGCGCCATGAGGATTCGGAGCACGGCGTCGTGACGCTCTCCGCTGGCGTCGCCTGCGCACAACGCGATGGCAAGCCGGGAGGAGGCTGGACCCTCGTCGTCGAATCGGCGGACGCGGCGCTCTACCGTGCGAAGAGCGAGGGCAGGAATCGCGTTGCGAGCTGACGCGAGCGTCGGCTCAGCGTGGTTCCCGCCATGCTCTCTCGAAGGGGAGCCGCCAGCCGAACGGTGTGACCAGGTTGTGCATCGCCTTCGGGCCCCAGGATCCCCGTTTGTAGAGATGCACCTCCGGCGGAGCCTCGAGGAGCGGCGCGGCCACTTCCCACAGCCGCTCGATCCCCTCCGCGTTGGTGAACAACGTCTTGTCCCCGCTCATGGCATCCAGAATCAATCGCTCGTACGCCTCGAGCACGTCGGCCTCGGCCTCGGTCCCATGGAGCGCGAACTGCAGACTCAACTTGTCGAGCACCATCCCCGGTCCGGGCCGTTTTCCATAGAACGAGAGTGACAGCTTGGAGGATTCCGCGAGATCGAAGGTGAGGTGGTCGGGGCCGTGCGCACCTACACCGGAGTGCAATGGAAACATGCTGCGCGGCGGTTCCAGGAATGCGATCGAGACGATGCGCGCCCCCTCGGCGAGGTGCTTGCCGGTGCGGAGGTAGAACGGCACACCTGCCCAGCGCCAATTGTCGATCTCGCAGCGGAGCGCGATGAACGTCTCGGTCTGCGAGTCGGGATCGACGCCCTCGGTGCCGCAGTAGCCCTCGTACTGCCCGCGAACCACGTTGTTCAGATCGAGTGGGAGCATCGAGCGGAAGACCTTGTTCTTTTCCTCGTTGATCGCCCGCGGTTCGAGCGCGGTCGGCGGCTCCATCGCCACGAACGCGAGAATCTGGAACAGATGGGTCACGACCATGTCGCGGAACGCCCCGGCGGACTCGTAGAAGCCAGCTCGCGTGCCGACCGAAAGCGTCTCGGGTACATCGATCTGGACGTGGGAGATGTGCTGGCGATTCCAGATCGGCTCGAACAACCCGTTCGCGAACCGGAACGCCAGGATGTTCTGCGCCGCCTCCTTGCCGAGGAAGTGGTCGATCCGAAACACTTGTTCTTCGTCGAAGACCTCGTGCACCGCGGCGTTCAGCTGTCTGGCGCTTTCCAGATCGATCCCGAATGGCTTCTCCATGATGACGCTGGCGCGCGCGGCCAGACCGGCTTCGCCGAGCATGCCCACCACGGACTGCGCTGCTCGCGGCGGGACGCTCAGGTAGTGAAGTTTTCGCACGCCATCGCCGAGCTCACGCTCCATCGCCTCGACTTCGCGCGCCAACCCCGACGCCCCGGCGGACTGCGGCACGTATCGCAACGTCGCACTGAAGGCGGACCATTGCGCCTCGGTCAGCTCCCCCCGCGAGAACTCGTGGCACGCGGAACGCGCGAACTCTCGGAACCCGTCGTGATCGAGCGCTTCGAGCGACGTGCCGACGATTCGACACGCAGGCAACAGACCCGCTTGGGACAGGCGCAGCAGGCCCGGGATCAACTTGCGCCTCGCGAGGTCCCCCGCCGCTCCGAACAATACGATGACGTGCGGAGGCACGGGCCTCATACGCCCGCCCGCAACGTCCGTGGGGTCTCCGAATTGCGTAGATTGGGAAGCCGGCTTGTGGACCGTCATGGGTCAACTCCTGGTGATGCATTTCTCGGAAACCGCAGGTGTGCGGGTCGAGGGTCGCGACAACGAGCGCGCGGACCCATCGCGTCGATCTCCGAGCATAGGCGGAGTAGGCGGGAGTGCGGGCGCGACTGCGGCCCGACATGCGAGCACGGAGGACGCGCGCGCCAGCGCAGCGGGAAGTTCCGCCGCACCGAGGGCCGAGTCTGGCTGCGATCGCTCCGCGGCGGCGTCAGCAGCAGCAACGACGGCCCGGCAGGTATTCCGAGCCCCGGCACGAAACCCACGATCGCGCGCCACTGGGAAATCCTCGGCATCGACTCCCCTCCCCCGCGTGCCTATCGGCGGAGAGTCGCACGACACGAGCGCGGTTCACGCTCGTAGCGCGCGACCTCCAGGGAAGTCTGGAGGATCGAGCGCGGGTTTCCCGGAGGCGATGGTCGTGTCCTTCCGCGCGCTGCGCGCGCCGCCGATCCGCGAACGAGGGCAGGCCTTTCGGCAGGGAGCTTCCACCGATTCCGTCGGCGGGAGTCGCCATCCGGAGGGCCCCGACGATCACGAGGCGAAGATCAGGAGGACGAGCGGAGGCGCGATGGACTGCGGCGACCGCACTGCGGCCCCGTCTCTCGTGCCCTCCATGCTCTCTCCTGCCGGGCGACCTCCGCGCTGAAACGATCGCCGCGTCCTGGGTCTAGCGGCTGGCGCACCCGGTCGTGCTGCGGCGCAGAGGGCGACGCTCATCGTTCGCGCCCCGTCTCTCATGCGCTGCTGGCTCGGCTCGATCGTCCGCCTCTCGGGTTCCCGTCCGCCTTGCTTCTCCCCCGACGCCGCCTAGGTTTCCCGCCCGTGGCGAAGCGCGACTACTACGAAGTCCTGGGCGTCGACCGTTCGGCTGACGCCGATTCGCTGAAGAAGGCCTATCGGGCGCTCGCGCTGAAGTACCACCCGGATCACAATCCCGACGATCCCGCCGCCGAGGACAAGTTCAAGGAGGCGTCGGAGGCGTATGCCGTGTTGTCGGATCCCGACAAGCGGCGCGCCTACGAGCGCTTCGGGTTCGAGGGCGTCGGCGCGGGATCGGGCCAGCCCGGTTTCGACTTCGGTGACATGGGCGGCTTCAGCGACGTGCTGAACGATCTCTTCGGCGATCTGTTCGGCACCCGCGGTGGCGCCGGCGGGCGACCGCGCCGCGGGCGCGGCCGTCGCGGGGCCGATCTTCGCTACACGATGGAAGTCGAGCTGAAGGAGCTGCTGGACGTCAAGGAAACGACGATCGAGATTCCGAAGATGCGGCCGTGCGAGACCTGCAGCGGCTCGGGCGCGCGAGCGGGGACGCGCCCCGAGTCCTGTACACGCTGCCGTGGCGCCGGCCAGTTGATGTTCCAGCAGGGCTTCTTCCGGATCAGCCGTCCCTGTGATGCGTGTGGCGGCGCAGGCGAAGTGGTGAAGGACCGCTGCACGGCTTGCCGCGGCGCTGGTCGTATCGAGGGCGAGCAGACGCTGCATGTGAAGATTCCCGCCGGCATCGAGCATGGGACGCGATTGCGACTCGCCGGGGAAGGCGAGGCGGGGCTCGAAGGCGGTCCGCCCGGTGATCTCTACGTCGACGTCGCGGTGCGCCAACACGCGCTCTTCGAGCGCGATGGCGGCGATCTCCACTGCCAGGTGCCGATTCCGTTCGTGCAGGCCGCTCTGGGCAGCGAGATCGAGGTCCCCACGCTGGATGGCAAGGAGATGCTGCGCGTTCCCGAAGGCACACAGTCCGGCAAGACCTTTCGGCTGCCCGGCAAGGGCCTGCCGTCGCTCGGCTCGCGCACGCGTGGCGACCAGATCGTGCAGATCTTCGTGGAGGTGCCGACCAAGCTCACCGATCGCCAGCGCGATCTGCTCGCACAGTTCGCGCGCGATAGTGGCACCGAAGTGTCGCCGGTGACCAAGGGCTTTCTCGACAAGCTGCGCGACTTCCTCGGCTAGCGAATGAAGCGCGTTGGCGTCGCGTGCGCATTGGCGCTCTCGATCACCGCTTGCAGCGTGCTGCCGCGGCCGCGCTTGCTCGGACCGAGCGACGCCGAGCGCCGCGAGTACGACGCCGCGATCGCCAGCGCCCGCAAGGATTCCAGACAGGGCCGCGCGCGGCTCGCGTCGTTTCTCGATCGCCATCCCGACAGCACGCTCGCCGACGACGCCGTGGTGCCGCTCGCGCGTCTCGAAGCCAAGGCGGGCAACTCCACCCAGGCCGAGAAGCGCTTGCGGGACGTGCTGCGCACGCACGCGAAGGAGAACCGCGCGGACGCGGCGCGTCTCGAACTCGCAAAGTTGCTGGCGGCACGCGGTGACTCCGAGGCGGCGTGGAAGGTCGCCGAGCGAATGAAGCCGTCGCTGCTCGCAGATGCCGAGCGTCGCGACGCAGTTCAGTTTCTGGCGGGTCTCGCGCAGAAACGCGGCGACACCGCCGCGCAGCTCGAGTGGCTGGGCCGATTGCGCACGATGGCGAGCGATGACGCGGAAGTGGCCAGCATCGACCGCCAGATCGACGCGGTGATCGCCAGGCTGCCGGTCGACGGGCTGATCCGTGCGGCGGAGCGACTCGGTCGGCGGATCCCGGCGACCGAGTTGTGGCTACGCGCCGGAGAGCTGTCGCTGCGGGCGGGAGACAGGAGCGGCGCCTCGCATGCGCTCTCCGAGGCCGAGCGCCTGCCGCTCCAACCCGCCGAGGCGCAGCAGCTGGTGCATTTGCAGGCGCTGCTGCAGTCGGGAAGCGGCGGGCCGATCGACCGCTCGTCGCCGCCGCCGCCGCCGCTGTCCGAGGTCGCGGGACTCGAGGACGCGAATCCGGCCGCCCACGCGACCGGCAGTATCGGCGTCGTGTTGCCGCTCAGCGGTTCGCTCGCCGCCCCGGCAGAAGACGTGCTGCGCGGCGTCCTGCTCGCCGCCGACAGTTTTGGCGCGGGTCCGGACGCGCCCGGATTGCGCGTGCTGGTGCGCGACAGCGCAGGGCACCCGGAACGGGCGGCCGACGCCGTTCGCGAACTCGGCCAGCGGGGCGACGTCGGCGCGATCGTCGGCCCGCTCACCAAAGAAGAGGTGGAAGCCGCTGGCGTCGCGGCGCAGGAAGTCGGGCTGCCGCTGCTCGCACTGACGCGTCACGAGGGCGTCGCGCGCGACCGGGCCGAGGTCGTGCGTTTTGGTCTGACACGCCGCATGGAAGCCGAAGTCCTTGCCGATCACGCCGCGCTCGCGCTCGGCATCGGGCGCATGGCGATCCTGTATCCGAAGGACGAGTACGGTCGCGAGTTCGAAGCATTGCTATGGCAGGCGATCGAGGCGCGCGGTGCGCGTGTGGTCTCGGTGGCAGGCTACGCGCCGACCGCCACCGACTTCGCGGCGCCGATCCGCCGACTGCTCGGTCCGCAATCGGCTGCGTCGCAGACGCCAACCGAACCGCTGAACGATCCGAGCGGACCGGCTTCGGCTGGTCCGCCGCCGTTGTTGGACTTCGACGCGATCTTCATCCCCGACGCGCACGACAAAGTCGCGCTGATCGCGCTCCAGCTCGCGGCGAGCCAGGTGCACGGCGTGAAGCTGCTGGGCCCGAGTGGCTGGCACAACCCGGCTCTGACGCGCGTTGCGGGTCCGACCGTGGAGGGTGCGTTCTTCAGTTCGGGCTTCGATCCGAGCCATTCGTCGCCACTTGTCCAGGATTTCGTTGCGCGCTATCGCGCGGCGTACGGCCGCGAGCCCACGCCCTTCGCGGCGCAGGGCTTCGATGCGGCGAATCTCGTCGGCTTGCAGCTGCGCAATGGCGCCAAGTCGCCTGCTGACGTGCGCAACGGTTTGGTGACCACCGAGCGCTATCCGGGCGTCTCGGGAGTCACCTCGATCGGCGCCGACGGGGACGCGCGCAAGCGGCCCTTCCTGCTCGAGGTGCGCGAGGGCCGGATGCGATCGCTCGAGTAATCGAGCGTCCGGGATCGTCGGGTGCGCTCGCGAGGCAAAAGGCTTCGGGCAGTCCGGTCGATAGGCGACTCCGAGTTCGCCTCTGCCGGCTCGGAGCGCCCGTGTCCGATTCGCCCAAATGCCAAGACGCAGCTCCGATCCGAGTCCTCGTGGTCGAAGACGACCCGTCGGACGCGCAGTGGCTGCGGGCGTTGCTCGAGGCGTCGCGCGAAGCCGCGTTCGAGGTCGCCGAGGCGGGCGGTGTCGAGGATGGCTTGCGGCGGCTGCGCGACGAGCGATTCCACGCCGTCCTGCTCGACTTGTCGCTCGAGGAAGGGCAGGGGCTCGCCGCGCTTGCGCGCGCACGCATCGCTGCCGCGACCGTGCCGATCATCGCGATGGCGTCGCAGCGGGACGAGAACCTCGCCATCCGGGCGCTCCGCTTCGGCGCGCAAGACTACCTGGTGAAGCACGTCTCCGAGGAGCAGGCAATCGTGCGCACGCTGCGCCACGCCGTCGAGCGTCACCACATCCTGACCGATCTCGCGACCGCGCGGTCTCGCGAGCACTACCTCGCGATGCACGACGCACTGACGGGTCTCCCGAATCGAAACGCCTTCCTCGATCAGCTCCGCCGCACGCTCCACTACGCAACGCGCCATGGCAAGCAGCTCGCCGTGCTGTTCCTCGACCTCGATCGCTTCAAGAGCATCAACGACACGCTCGGCCACCCGGTTGGCGATGACGTGCTGAAGGTGGTGGCGGATCGAATCACCCATTCGCTCCGCCAGAGCGATCTCGTGGCCCGCTTTGGCGGTGACGAGTTCCTGATCGCGCTTCCCGACGTCGAACGCGACCATGATCCGGCGCGCGTCGCCGAGAAACTGAGCGAGGTGCTCGCAAAGCCGTGCGAGCTCGGAGGACGCGAGTATCGCGTCAGCGCGAGCATCGGGATTGCGATCTTCCCGCGCGACGGGACCGACACCGACGTGTTGATCCGAAACGCGGACACGGCGATGTACCACGCCAAGGCGGAGCCCGGCTGTGGCTACTCCTACTACGCCGTCGGCATGAACGACGTGGTGGCCGAGCGGCTCGATCTCGAACACGGGCTGCGCGAGGCGATCGAACTCGAGCGCTTCGTACTGCACTACCAGCCCCAGGTAAACACGCAGAGCGGCGCGCTGATCGGTGCCGAAGCGCTGGTGCGCTGGCGCGATCCGACTCGCGGCTTGATTCCGCCGGGCGCCTTCGTGCCAATGGCCGAGGAGACCGGCATGGTTGCTGCGATCGGCAGGTGGGTGCTCGCTCGAGCCTGTGCCGACGCCATGCTGTGGCGGACACGTGCTCCGCTGCGGGTCGGCGTGAACGTGTCGAGCAAGCAGCTCATCGACGCCGATTTTGCCGGCTTCGTGGCGCGCACGCTGCGCGAGACCGGACTCGCTGCGGAGCGCCTGCAGATCGAGATCACCGAGAGCAGCGTGCTCGAGCAGCGCGGTCCAACGCTCGCGACGCTACAGGCGTTACGGCGCCTCGGCTGCGGCATCGTGATCGATGACTTCGGCACGGGCTATGCCGCGCTGACCGCACTCAAGTGGCTGCCCGCCGTCGGGCTGAAGCTCGACCGCTCGTTCGTGACCAACCTGGGCGCGGAGCACCGCGACCGGACCGACGCGACGATCGCCTCGGGCCTGATCTCGATCGCGCAAGGTCTCGGCCTCGAAGTGGTGGCGGAGGGAGTCGAAACGGTCCCGCAGCTCGAGTTCCTGCGCACCCATGGCTGTCACTTGATGCAGGGCTATCTGCTCGCCAAGCCGTTGCCGCATGAGGAGTTCCAAGCCGAACTCGACCGCGCGCCCTGGGAGGACGTGCTCGCGGACATCGCCTGACGTGAAATCGCGTGCTACGCCCGGCTCGTGACTGATCCCCTCGACGATCTGCTCGCGCTACTCGATCTCGAGAACATCGACCTCGATCTCTTCCGCGGCCGCAACGAGTGCGCGCGACCGGGCCGGATCTTCGGCGGTCAGGTGGCCGCGCAATCGCTCGTCGCCGCGTCACGCACCGTATCGGACCTGCCGGCGCACTCGTTGCACGGCTACTTCCTGCGCCCGGGCGATCCGACCACGCCGGTGGTCTTCACGGTCGATCGCATTCGCGACGGGAAAGCCGTCGTGACGCGGCACGTGGTCGCGCGCCAGCGCGGCAAGGCGATCTTCAACATGTCGGTCTCGTTCCAGGTCGAGGAGCGCGGCTACGAGCATCAGATGGAGATGCCGGCGGCGCCGGACCCCGAGATGCTCGCCACGCGCGACCAACTGGTGCGCAACCATTTCGATGCAATCCCGGAGGCCGATCGCCACTGGGTGGCGCAGCCCCGTCCGATCGACGTTCGCCATGTGCAGCTGCCGACATTCTTCGGCGGCGGGCCGAGCCGCGCACCCTCGCTGGTATGGATGCGAGTTCCGCGCGCGCTCGGCGACGAACCGGCGTTGCACCAGCGGCTGCTCGCCTACATGTCCGACCTGACGTTGCTCGACAACATCGTGTTGCCACACGGTCGGAACGGCAGACTCGGCCCCGTGATGGTGGCAAGTATTGATCACGCCGTATGGTTTCACCGATCGCTGCGCGTCGACGACTGGCTGCTCTACGTGCAGGACAGTCCGGCTGCTGCCGGCGCGCGGGGATTTGCGCGCGGCACCATCTTTGCCCGCAACGGAGCTCTGGTAGCGTCGGTGGCGCAGGAAGGCCTGCTGCGCCCCGTTCACAAACCAGACGATCGCTCGGAGTAACGAGGCCCGAGATCGCGCGGCTATCCGATGCATCGCTCAAGGCCTTGCGCGTTCCTCCGATAGCCCCGGCGTGATTCGCTACGAAACAAACGTCACTTCTGTGTTTCTCGACGATGCGCGCCTCAATGGAAAGTGTACGGAGATCGGTGTTTCTACCGAGGCGCGCCGTGCTCCTGCGTCAGCCGCGACTCCGGCTCGATGGGTGATCTCGTCGGAATCTGCGCGCATACCGGGGAGTCGTCGCACCTCGATCCCGACACCTGCATCGCACGGGTGCACGCCTCGCCCTCGGTGGAAGACATCGAACGGGACCCCGTCGGGCGAGCCTGGCTCCGCTGTGCTCGGGTCATTCGCGACGCCCGCGCCAATCGGTCGTTGCAAAGGTAGTTTGGCGCGCTGGCGTGGGACGCGCGAGGGAACTCGAGCAGGGGAAGGGTGAGAAGATGGAGCTGTTCAAGCGTTACCAGGTCGAGCGACCGGCCGACGACCGCAGCCCCTTCGAGGCGCGAACTTCGCCGCGGGTCGCGACCAACACGCCAGCGGAGATCCGACTGGCCGGTCAGGACGACAGCATTCCGTGTCGAGTACGAGACATTGGAAGCGGGGGCGTGTGCGTCCAGACACCGTCGCCGTTTCCGTACCAGTCACTGGCGAGTATTACGATCCAACTGCCGGGCGAGCCGCTGACGATCGCGGCGGTCGGAGCCTGGCAGCGAGAGGCCACCCTCGAAGAGGCGATGCTGGCGGGTGCAAAATTCATCGAGCTCGGACGCAGTGACGCCCAGCGGGTTCGCAAGTTCGTCGAACAGTCGGCCAACGAGCTGACCGAGTTTCTGCAGTGCCG
>JANLTC010000079.1:0-15646 GCA_031362725.1 Deltaproteobacteria bacterium
GGGGCCCTCGCTGGGCGGGCGGTTGGCCGGCCCCCCCGCCGGCCCCCCCAATCCCCCCCCCCCCGGGCGAGGGGGGAAGCAGCATGGCGAAATCGGCGATTCCGAATCCGCTGGAGCGAAGACATCTGATCGAACGCGAGGTGGCGCCCGAAGTCTCGATGCGGTTGGCCGAGGCGTATCTCGCCGAAGGCCGCGCGTGGGAAGCGATCGTGTTCTTGCAGAAGGCCGGCGCGCAAGATCGCCTTTCGGCGCTCCGCGAAGAGGCGGTGGCGGGCGGTGACTTCTTCCTGGTGCGCGAACTCACGCGCGTGCTCGGCGACGAGCTTTCCGCGGCGCGTTGGCGCGACACCTCCGAAGCTGCGACAGCCGCTGGACTGACGCGCTACGCGGCTTCCGCGCATCGCATGGCGGAGCGCGCGGCGGGACGATCGTGACGCTCCGAAGTTTCGTCGTCCGTGGGCTCGCGAAGGAGGTGGAGGAGGACCTCGACAAGTTCCTCGCCACCCGTCCCGGTATCGAGATCGTCCACATGGGGCAGAGCGAATCGGGCAATCACATCAGCGTGGTCCTGATCTTCGACGATCCCGATCCGCTGCTTTGAATCCCCGCCTTGCCCGCTGACTCCACCCCCACAGCGCCTGCTGCTTCGATCACCGCGGAGCCCGCTGCTTCGATCAGGATCGAGAACGCGCGCTCCCACAACCTGCGCGGTGTCTCGTGCAGCGTGCCGTTGCGCCGACTGACCGCGATCACGGGTGTCTCGGGCTCGGGCAAGTCGACGCTGGCGTTCGACACACTCTACGCCGAGGGCCAGCGGCGTTACGTCGCCTCGCTGTCGACCTACGCGCGGCAGTTTCTCGAGCGATTGCCGCGGCCGCTGGTCGATTCGATCGGGCACCTGCCGCCCGCAATCGCGATCGAACAGCGCAACCGCGTCACCAACGCGCGCTCGACGGTCGGTACCGCGACCGAAGTACTCGATCTGCTGCGCGTGCTCTTCGCGAGGATCGGCGAGACGCGCTGCCCCGACTGCGACGTGCGCGCACTGCCAGGCGACGCCGAAGCGGTGGCCGAGCGCATTCTCGCGCGCTTCGAAGGGGCGCGCGTCTCGATCGCCACGCCGCTTCCCTTCGCCAAACGCAGCGCATCGAGCGCGCTCCGCGAGCGCCTGCTGGTCGACGGCTACACGCGTCTGCTCGACGCTGCCGGCGTCGTCGCCGATCTCGGCGACCTCTCGGCCCGCGAGTTCGCGCGGCGCCGGGATGAATGGATGGTGCTCGTCGACCGGTTGGCGCTGCGCGGCGACGCGGAACGCGCGCGCCTCGTCGAGGCGGTGGCGGCGGCGTTTACGCGCAGCGACGGCGAGGTGATCGTCGTCGTCGAGAATGGCGAGCGAGCGCGCTTCCGCGAAGGCTTTGCGTGCGACGGCTGCGGGCGTCGCTTTCCCGCGCCCGAGCCGGCGCGCTTCTCGTTTGGCAGCCCACTCGGCGCCTGCGAGACCTGCCAGGGTTTCGGTCGCGTGTCGGCGATCGACCTCGCACGCGTGATCCCCGATCCCGCGCGTTCACTCGAAGCCGGTGCGATCGCTCCGTTCACGACGCCGATGGGCCGCGCGCTGCAAAAGGATCTGCTCGTCGCGTGCAAGAGACTCCGCATTCCGGTGCAGCGTCCCTGGAGCGAACTCGACGAAGCGCAGCGAACCCTCGTCATTGCGGGCGACGAGGACAGCGGTGGCGATTGGTACGGCGTGCGGGGCTTCTTCGAGTACCTGGAGAAGAAGCGCTACAAGGTACAGGCGCGCGTGTTGATCGCTCGCTACCGCCGCTTCGACCTGTGCCCCAGTTGCACCGGCACGCGGCTGCGCAGCGACGCGCTCGCGGTGTTCGTCGCCGGCCGTCACATCGGCGATGCCACGCGCATGACGATCGCCGAGCTGCGCGCGTGGCTCGACGCGCTGGTAGGCCATGTTCGCGAGGACGAGGCGCATGGCGCGGTGCCCGGCGCTCCAGCGGAGTCCGCGCTTGGCGCGCTGCTGGCGCCCGCGCAACTCGCCATCGCCGCGCGGCTGCTCGACGCGTTGCGCGCGCGCGTCCGCACCGCCGATGAAGTCGGTCTCGGCTACCTCGCGCTCGATCGCCAGGTGCGCACGCTCTCGGGCGGCGAGGCGCAGCGGATCCAGCTCGCGACGGCCCTCGGCGGCACCCTCACCGCCACCCTCTACGTGCTCGACGAGCCGTCGGTCGGATTGCACGCGCGCGACGTTGCAAAACTGCTCTCGGTGTTGCGCGCAATCCGCGACCAGGGCAACACGGTGGTCGTCGTCGAGCACGCGCCGGAGATCATCGTGGCGGCGGATCACGTGATCGATCTTGGTCCCGGCGCGGGTCGACTCGGCGGCAAGCTGCTCGTCGAAGGCAGCGTCGCGGCGGTGCGCGACACCCCCGAATCGCTCACCGGACGCGTGCTGCGTGGCGACTTCGCGACGCGGCCCCGCCCGCGGCGGCGTGCGCGCGGCAAGCTGCGCATCGTGGGCGCGCGCGCACACAACCTGAAGGACGTGACGGTCGAGATTCCGCTCGGGCAGCTGGTGTGCGTGACGGGCGTTTCGGGCGCGGGCAAGTCCAGTCTGGTGCGCTCGGTGCTCGTGGGACATCTCAGCGGCGATCCCGACCGCGGCGAGTGCGACACGATCGAGGGACGCGGCGCAATCCGCGAAGTCGTGATGGTCGAGCCGACGCCGCCGGTCCGCAGCCCGCGCTCCAATCCGGCGACGCTGTCGAAGGCATTCGACGGCATCCGCAAACGCTTCGCCGCGACGCGTGAGGCGCGTGATCTCGGCGTCGACGCGGGCTGGTTCTCGTTCAACCGTCCGGGCGGTCGCTGTGAAGCGTGCGAGGGCGCCGGCGAAGTCGTCGTCGAGATGCACTTCCTCGACGACCTGCGCGTGCCGTGTGATCACTGCAACGGCGCTCGCTACCGACCCGAGGCACTGCGCATTCGCTTCCAGGGTCGCTCGATCGTCGAGGTGCTCGACATGACGCTCGACGAGGCGACGACGTTTTTTGCTGGACAGGCCGATGTCGGGCTGCGCTTGCGCCCCTACGTGCGCGTCGGTCTGGGCTACCTGACGCTGGGCCAGCCGCTTTCGACGCTCTCGGGCGGCGAGAGCCAGCGCCTGCGCATCGCGGCCGCACTCAGCGAGGAGCGCGCGCGCACGCTCTATGTGCTCGACGAGCCGACGACCGGCCTGCACCCGGCCGACGTCGAGGTGCTGCTCGCTTGTCTCGATGAGTTGCTCGACGCGGGCAGCTCCGTCGTCGTCGTCGAACACAACCTCGATGTGGTGCGCCGCGCCGATTGGGTGATCGACATCGGTCCCGAAGGCGGGCCAGGCGGCGGTCGCGTGGTCGCGGCAGGCTCGCCAGCGGCGATCGCGCGCGCGGCCGATTCCGTCACCGGCGCTGCGCTGCGCGGTGCGTTCGAGCCGGTCGGCGTTCCGCGAGACTAGGAGCTGCCGTGTCCCACCGCGTCGCGCCGCCCGACGACATCAGCCCGGAGGAGTTCTTCACGCGCTGGGCGCCCGAGGCGATCGCGAGCGATCCGGCGCGCCGCGAGCGGCTCGGCGCGGCGCCGATCGATCTCGAGTTCACGCTCGAAGGGGAGGGCGGCGGAGTCTACACCGTAAAGATTCGCGACGGCGTGATGCACGGAAGCGTCGGGCCGCTCGCCGAAGCGCAGTTGCGCGTACGCACCGATGTCGCGACGTGGCGACAGCTGAACCGCGGCGAGATCTCCGCGCCTGAAGCGTTCCTGCGCCGCCGCGTACATCTGCACGGCAAGCTGCTGCTGGCGGTGAAGCTGCACGTGATCCTCGGATAGTGCCGACGCCATTGCGGCTCGCTGTTCGCGTGGCGGAAGCGGACGGGAATCGAACCCGCCGAAGCCGTGTCGCCACGGCTTCCACCGGATTTGAAGTCCGGGGCCGGCACCAGCGCGACGAACGCTTCCATTCGCAGTCTAACCCGAGTCGATCCGGATCGAGCGCCTCGTGCACTTCGCGTGAAAAAGAATGCGCGAGTGCTCCCGCTGCGCGCGTACCGGCGTAGACTGCGCGCGTGACTGCGTACTCGCTCCCCGAAGCCGCTCGCTTCTTCGGCATCACGCCAGCGCGGCTGCGCTACTGGGAGCGCAACGCGCTCGTGCGCCCGAGCGCGGGACGCGCCGATGCACCCGCATTCGGCTTTCGGGACCTCGTCTGCATCAAGGCGATCCTGGTGCTGCTCGATCACGGCGTGCCGCTGCGCCGGATCCGCCGCACCGTCGAGGCCGTGCGCGAGCGCATCCCCGAGCTGGATCAGCCGGTCGCGCAGCTGCGCGTCTGGATCGACGGCTCGGAGCGCGTCGTCGTGCGCTACGGCGATGCGCTCTACGAGCCATCGGGCCAGATGGTGATCGATTTCGCGCTTTCGCCCGAGCGTCCCGACGATGTCGCAGCGTTGCGACCGCCCGATGTCGCCGCCGCCGAGCCCAACCCCGAGACCGCGCTCGAGTGGTTCGAACGCGGCTGTCGTCTCGATGCGCGGCCCGAGACCTTCGACGAAGCGGCCGAGGCCTATCGTCGCGCGCTCGCGGCCGACCCGGATTTCGCCGACGCGCACTGCAATCTCGGCGCGATCCACCACCAGCGCGATCTGCGCGACGCTGCGCGCGGCTGCTACGAGGAAGCGCTTCGCTGCGATGCGTCGCACGTCGAGGCGAACCTGAATCTCGCCGGCATCCTGGAAGAAGACAATCGCTGCGAGGCGGCGCTCTCGCACTACAAGGCGGCGCTGCGCGCGGATCCGCTGCGGACCGATGGCCATCTCGCGACCGCGCTGCTCTACGAAAAACTCGGTGTGCATCGCCGCGCCCGCGAACACTGGCGCCGCTACTTGCAGTGCGCGCCGGCGGGAGCCTGGGCGGAGATCGCCAAGAAACGCGTCGAGGAGTCGGAGTGATGGCTAGTCGGTGACGCGGATCGTCTCCGTCAACACGATGTCGTCGGCGAGCCATACTTCGAGCTTCCAGTCGCCGCGTGGCGCGTCTTCGAAGTCGTAACTGTCGGACAGGTAGACTCGCTGGAAGCGGCGCTGCTTCTCTTCGCGCACGACGTTGCCGTTCGGGTCCACCCATCGCACGTTGATGTAACTGCCCCACGGGAGATGGTGCGGACTGATCCGCGCCCACCATTGCAGCGCGCCGTCCTTCGCGCGCACGGTGGTCTGCTGCAGGGCGGCGTGCTGCTCGCCGGTGCTGCTCTGCGCGGGACCGTCGCCGAAACCGGACTCCGCGATCACCGGGAAGATGAGACGTTCGAGTTCGCGCTCGGCCTGCGGACGCAGTGTGCCCTTGGCGCCCGAGCGCCAGACCGCCTGCTCGGCAAAGAAGACTGCCTTGCGATGGTCGCCCGAGTCTCGATACGCGCGCGCAAGTGCGAGCAGCACCGAAGGCGGGTTCGCATCGAGGTAGACCGCGCGGCGATAGGCGACGACCGCTTCGGCGGGCCGACCCGCGGCGCCCAGGATCTCGCCGCGCTGGACCGCGACGCGCGGATCTTTCGGTTCCTGGACTTCGGCGGCGGCGAGCGTCAGGAGCGCGTCTCCTGTGTCGCCCGCCGCGCGCTGGCGGCTTGCGGTCTCCAGCAGCGCATCGGTTTTCGAGCGGTCGTACGAAGGCGCATCCGTGAGCTCACCGCGATGATGCGCGACGAGGTAGGCGAGGCGTCCCTGCATCTGCTGGAAGCGATCGTCGAGGCGTGGCGGTGCCTTCGTCGGCGCGAGCGTCTTCTCGAGCCCGCGGATCACTTCTATGCGCGACTCGACCGCGGGGTGCGAGTACAGGTAGGGCGGAATGAAGCCCTCCGGAGCGCTCTTTTGTTCCAACAGGATGCGCTCGAAGAAACGAACCATGCCGTCCGGATGCCAACCGGCGCGTGTCAGGAACACCGCGCCGCTGCGATCCGCCTCGTCCTCGAACTGTCGCGTGAACTGGAGCTGCAGCGCGACGTTGGCACCTTGCGCCGCGACGAGGGGTCCCGCAGACCCCGTCGCAACGCCCGCCGCCATCCCTGCGAGCGAAGCGAGGATGCTCGGGATCGCCATCTCCTGCGCCATCCGGGCTTGATGGCGGCCCTTCACGTGCCCGAGTTCGTGCGCCATCACGCCCGCTAGTTCTTCCACGCTCCCGGCCGTGAGCAGCGTGCCCGAGTGCAGGTAGATGTACCCGCCCGGCACGGCGAACGCGTTCAGCTCCGGATTCACGAGCACGCGGAAGCGGTAATCGAAGGGTTGCTCGCCGAGGCCCTCGACCAGCACGTTGCCGAGGTCGCTCAGGAACTCGAGCACCGCAAGGTCGGTGACGATCGGCAGCACCTGCTGCAGCTTCTGATCGAATTGCCAGCCGAGTTCGCGTTCGCTGTCGGCCGACATGCGCTGGCGGCCCGGAACCGGATCGAAGGTTCTGCCGTCGTCCTGGATGCAGGCGGCGACGCCGAGCGCGACCGCGACCACGAGCAGCGCGCGTGCGGTCAGGACTCCGGCTGCCATCGCAACACCGGTTTGCGGGCCGCGCGCGTCTCGTCGAGGCGGGCGAGCCGCGTGCGGTGCGGAGCGGTGCGCACGTGCTCGGGGTCCGTCCGCGCTTCCTCGGCGATCGCGAGCATCGCGTCGGCGAAGCGATCGAGACCTTCGAGGCTCTCGCTCTCGGTCGGTTCGATCATGATCGCGCCGTGCACGATCAACGGGAAGTACACCGTGGGCGGGTGGTAGCCGTAGTCGATCAGACGCTTGGCGACGTCGAGCGTGGTGACGCCGAACGGTTCGAGGTCTTTGTCCGAGAGTACGCATTCGTGCATCACCGGCTTGTCGATCGGCACGTGCCAGGCGCCGCGAAGCCGCGCGAGCAGGTAGTTGGCGTTCAGCACCGCCATCTCCGCACAGAGCCGCAATCCCTCGGGCCCGAGCGATCGCAGATACGCCCAGGCGCGCACGAACATCCCAACGTTGCCGAAATGCGCATGCAGGCGGCCGATCGAGCGCGGGAACTCGTAGTCGAGCGCGAATCCTTCGCCTTCGCTGCCGGCGCGCTTGCGCACCATCGGAACCGGCAGGTACGGCGCCAGCAGGTTCTTCACGCCGACGGGCCCCGCGCCGGGTCCCCCGCCACCGTGCGGCGTCGAGAAGGTCTTGTGCAAGTTGAAATGCATCACGTCGATGCCAAGGTCGCCGGGTCGCGCGATGCCGAGCAACGCGTTCAGATTCGCCCCGTCGCCGTAGACGAGACCGCCCTGGGCGTGCACGAGGTCGCAGATCTCCGCGATGTGCGTCTCGAAGAGTCCGAGCGTGTTCGGATTGGTGATCATCAGCGCCGCGACCTCGGGCGTCATCGCCTTCGCGACGGCTTCGGGGTGCAAGATGCCGTCTCGGCCGCTTGGGATCGTCACCACCCGATAGTCGTTCAGCGCGGCGCTCGCCGGGTTGGTGCCGTGCGCCGAGTCCGGCACCAGCACGATGTTGCGCTCGTCACCGCGGTGCTCGTGGTACGCGCGGATCATCATGATCCCGGCGAGTTCGCCCTGCGCGCCGGCGGCCGGTTGCAGACTCACGCGGTCCATCCCGGAGACTTCGGCGAGCGCCCCTTCGAGTCGCCAACACAGTTCGAGAACGCCCTGTGCGGTGGCGACCGGCTGCAGCGGGTGGATGCGCGCGAAGCCGGGCAGGCGCGCGGCCCACTCGTTGATCTTCGGGTTGTATTTCATCGTGCACGAGCCGAGCGGATAGAGACCGAGATCGACGGCCGCATTCCACGTGGAGATGCGCGTGAAGTGCCGAACCACGTCGACCTCGGAGAGCTCCGGCAGCGCGGGAAGATCATCGCGCAGGAAGCCCGCTTCGAAGATCGACTCGGGATCGGTCAGCGGCACGTCGGCTTCCGGAATCGAATAGCCGACGCGTCCCGGGCGGCTGCGTTCGAATAGCAGCGGTTCCTCCCACGCGAGACCGTAGGTCGCGTGACCGATTCGTTCGGGGCCGGCGTCCGCTCCGCGTTCGCGGCTCACGACTTCCTCCCTGCCAGCGCTGCGACGAGCCGATCGATCGCGTCGCGGGTCGCGAGTTCCGTCACGCATACGAGCAGCGAAGCTCCCAGCTCGGGCGCGTAGGGGGCGAGGTCGAGGCCGCCTAGGATCCCGGCGTCGAGCGCGCGCGCGAGCGCCGCCGCCGCATCCGGCACCGAGACGACGAACTCATTGAAGGTGGGCGCCGCGAGCGGCAGAGCGAGTCCCGGCGTCTGGCGGATCTGCTGCTTCATGTACTCGGACTTCGCAAAATTCAGCCGCGCGAGCTTGGCGAGACCGACGCGGCCGAGCAGCGACAGGTAGACGGTCGCGACGAGCAGACACAGTCCCTGGTTGGTGCAGATGTTCGACGTCGCCTTCTCGCGCCGGATGTGTTGCTCGCGCGTAGAGAGCGTCAGCACGAAGCCGCGCTTGCCGCGCGAATCGACGGTCTCGCCGCAAAGCCGGCCCGGCATCTGGCGCACGTGGCGTTCGCGCGTCGCGAGGAAGCCGAGCGCGGGGCCGCCGAGGCTCATCGGCACGCCGAAACTCTGCGCCTCGCCGCAGACGATGTCCGCACCGAGGTCTCCGGGCGCGCGCAACAGGCCCATCGACAGCGCCTCGTTCACGACCACGATGAACAGCGCGCCGCGCGCGCGCGCGGCGGCGCCGATCGCAGCGAGATCTTGAACGGACCCGAGAAAACTCGGCTGCTGCACGACGACGCAAGCGGTCTCGTCGTCGACCCACGCATCGACTGGCGCAGTGCGGCCGTCGGCGGCACGCGGCGCCGCGACGATCGCGACGTCGAGTGCACGCACGTAGGTGTCGAGCACTTCGCGGTAGTGCGGATGGAGGCCATGGGCGACCACGACCTTGCGGCGCCGCGTGAGCCGCATCGCCATCAGCACGGCTTCGGCGGCGGCCGAGGCGCCGTCATAGAGCGAAGCATTCGAAACCTCGAGACCGGTGAGCCCGCAGACCATCGTCTGCCACTCGAAGATCGTCTGCAGCGTGCCCTGGCTGATCTCGGGCTGATAGGGCGTGTAGGCCGTCAGGAACTCGGCGCGCGAGATCAGCGCGTCGACTGCGGTGGGCGCGTAGTGGGAGTAGATACCGGCGCCGAGGAACCATTCGTGGGTGCCAGCGTTGACGTTTCGCGCAGCGAGCGCGGCGAGTTCCGCTGCCACTTCCTGCTCGCTCACCGCCTGCGGAACCGCCAGGCGGCGGGACAGCCGCAACTTGTCCGGAACACTCGCGAACAACGCGTCGAGGTCGGCCACCCCGATCGTGGCGAGCATCTGGCGCACGTCGTCGGCGGTGTGGGGGATGTAGCGGGGGGAGGGGCTGCTCACTCTTGGCCGCGTTCCTCGACGTGACGGCGGTAGGTCGCCGCGTCGAGATGCTCCGAGAGATCCGCGTCGTCGCTGATCGCCACCGTGATCAGCCAGCCATCGCCATAACAGTCTTCGTTCACCTGCTCGGGACGGTCGCTGAGATCGGCGTTGATCTCGACGACTTCGCCGGTCACCGGTGCGTAGAGGTCGGACACGGCTTTTACCGACTCGATCACACCGAACGGCTCGCCGCGTTCGATCGTGGTGCCAACGGCCGGCAATTCCACGAATACGATGTCGCCGAGTTGTTGCTGCGCATAGTCGGTGACGCCGATCACGACGCGCGCGCCCTCGACGCGACACCATTCGTCTTCTCGTGTGTAGTGCAGCTCGGCCGGGATCTCGTAGTCCGCCACGGGGTCTCCTTCGGCGAGTTCAGGTCAAACGAACCAGATCGAAGCGTCAGTTCACAGAAAGGGAGTCGCGACGACGCGCGCTGCCACCGCTCGCTCGCGGATCCCGATCTCGATCGAGGTACCGGGGACCGCGAGGGCCGGCGGAACGTAGCCGAGCCCGATCGACTTTCCGAGGGTCGGTGACGGAGCTCCAGAGGTCACGATGCCGACGCGTTCGCCACTGTGCAGGATTGGATACGAGGCGCGCGCGATGCCGCGATCCTCGACGACGAATCCAGCGAGGGCGCGCGTTGCGGGAGCCTGCGCGCGGCGCTCGATCGCCTCGGCGCCGAGGAATCCGCCGGCCTCGCGTTTCACGAAACGCGCCAGACCGGCCTCGAGCGGGGAGGTCGTGTCGTCGAGCTCATGTCCGTACAGCGGCAGCGCCGCTTCGAGGCGAAGCGTGTCGCGCGCACCGAGGCCGCAGGGCAGCAAGCCCAGCGGTTCTCCCGCCTCGAGCAGCGCATTCCAGACACGCACGGTGTCGTGTGCCTCGACGTAGAGCTCGAAGCCGTCCGACCCTGTGTAGCCGGTGTGCGAGATCAGCGCGGGCGCGTCCGCAACCTTTCCGTCGACGAAGCGGAAGCGCTTCATCGCGGTCGGCAGCGTTGCGATGCGTGACAGGATCGCCGCGCTTGCAGGACCTTGCAGCGCGAGCAGGCCGAAGCGGTCGCTGCGGTCGTCGACGCGTGCGTCACGCTGGGCATGGCGCACGATCCAGCGGTAGTCCTTCTCGATGTTCGAGGCGTTCACGCAAAGGAACAAAGCGTCGTCGGCGATGCGGTAGACGGTGACGTCGTCCACCACGCCGCCTTGCTCATTGCAGAGCAGTCCGTAGCGCACGCGGCCGACCTGCAGCGATGCGACCGGGCAGCTGACGAGTCGCTCGACGCTCGCCACCGCGCCCGGCCCCGACAGATGGATCTCGCCCATGTGCGAGACGTCGAAGAGGCCCGCGGCGTTGCGCACCGCCGCGTGCTCTTCGAGGATCGACGTGTACTGCACCGGCATCTCGAAGCCAGCGAACGGCACGATGCGCGCACCGAGCGCGCGGTGTGCTTCGTAGAGCGGCGTGCGCTTTCCCGCACTCATTGCGATTTCGCGATGCCGGTTCGGGCGCGGTAGGCCGCGAGCGTATTGCGCAGCAGCATCGTGATCGTCATGGGCCCGACGCCGCCACGCGACGGCGTCAGCAGACTCGCGACGCCCAGCGCTGCGTCGAAGTCGACGTCCCCTACCTGTTTTCCGTCCACCATGTTCACGCCGAGATCGACTACGGCGGCGCCGCGGCGGATCCAGTCGCCCTTCACCAGCAGCGGCGTTCCGGCTGCGGCGACCACGACGTCCGCCTCACGAACGACCGCTGCCAGGTCGCGCGTGCGCGAGTGGCAGATCGTCACGGTGGCGTTGCGCTCGAGCAGCAAGAGCGCGATCGGCTTGCCAACCAGCACGCTGCGCCCGATCACGACTGCGTTCGCTCCGGCGAGCGCGACGCCGTGGCGATCGAGCACTTCGAGAATCCCGAGCGGTGTGCAAGGACGCAGGCCCGGAAGTCCCGCGAGCAAACGCCCCGCGTTCTCAGGGTGCAGCCCATCGACGTCCTTGGCCGGATCGATCGCCTGGATCACCGGCGCTGCGTCCAGCGGCTTCGGCAGCGGGAGCTGCACGAGGATCCCATCGACGTGCGGGTCGCGATTCAGCGATTGCACCAGATCGACGACGTCTTCCTGCGTCGCGTCGGCGGGCAGGTTGTGTTCGCGCGACGACATGCCAACGCGTTCGCACGCGCGGCGCTTGCCCTTGATGTACGAGAGGCTCGCGGGGTTGTCCCCGACCAACACGACAGCGAGACACGGCGACCGGTGACCTGCGGCGAGGAGCGCCCCGATCTCCGCGGCGAGCTCGTTGCGCAGGGTCTGGGCGAGCGCCTTGCCGTCGACGACGACGGTGGCTGTCGCTGAGCCGGTCATGGCAGGGGGACCCTCCGACGGAGGGCGCAACATAGCGACCGCTACGCGGCTTTCGCAGACTTTCCCTTGCTCTTTCCCTTGCCCGTCCCGCTCGGTTTCGGGCTCGCGTCGGGCTTCGCCTCGGACTTCGTTTCCGTCTTCGCGTCGGACTTCGATTCGGATCCCGAGTCGCTGGCGGATGTCGAAGCGGTCGGCGCGCCGCTGTCGCTCGTCGATCCCGAATCAGCGCTGGGCTTCGCGCTCGAATAGAGATCCGAGTACCAGCCTCCGCCCTTCAATACGAACGCCGTTCGGGAGATCAGTCGGCGCACCTTCTTCGCCTTGCAAGACGGGCAGGTCTTGACCGGGTCTTCGGTGATGCGCTGCTCGCGCTCGAACTCGTGCCCGCATTTTTCGCAGGCGTACTCGTAGATCGGCATCCGTGCGCTCTCCTCGTCGGGTTCTTTCAGCGCCGTTCGCTCGCCCGCCCGAAAAGCGCTTGCAGGGCGGCTGCGACCCCGTCGTCGGGGACACGCACTCGCACCAGCTTGCGGCGACCTTTCGAGGCGGGGTCGATCGTGACGGCATCGCGCCCGACGCCGAGTGCCCGCGCAATCGCGCGCACACAGGCAGCATTGGCCGCACCCTCGACTGGAGCTTCCTTCACCGCGACTCGCAGCGCATCGCCGTGCAGGCCGCCGACGCGCTCCTGGGCCGCGCGCGGCGAGACGTGGATCCAGAAGGAAACCCCGTCCGAGGACCGGCGGAAGCTCGGGTCAGCGCCGGGATCCGTCAAGCGCCCCCGGCTTCTTGACCTGCCGCGGAGGCTGTCTCGGCCCTCTCGAAGTGCGAGCCCGCCGGCGCGCCGGCGCTCGGGCCGTTGCGCCGGGAGGCCGACTTGGGCGCCGTCAGGAACGCGATCTTGCCGTCGAGAATCGGATCCTCGGGCAATTCCGCGCTGAGGCCATCGAGTAGCGACAAGTGTGTCTCCATCACGGAACGCACCGACGCCGCGAGCCGGGTGCGGGCCTGACGCATCTCGCGGATGTCCTCGGTGAGCTTGGCGACGCGGCGGTGCGCGGCGTCCATGACCTTCTCCGCCTTCACCTCGGCTTCCGCAAGCAACACCTCGGCCTCCTTCGCGGCGGTCCGGCGCAGATCGTCGCTGACTTCTTGCGCCGTCATCAGCGTCGCGCGCAGCGTTTCTTCGCGTCCACCCATCTCCTCGACGCGCGCTTCGACCTCGCGGAGCCGCTCTTGGGCTCGGTCGGCGTCGCGGATCACGCTTTCGAGATCCTCGGCGACCATCCGCAGAAAGGCATCGACCTCCTCGGGCGCATAGCCGCGCAGACTGCGAGCGAAGTGATGGCTCTGGATATCGAGCGGCGTGAAGCGCATGGAGTCCTCCGGATGAAGCAGGCGGAATGCCGGAGGAAGGAGTCCGTCGCGATCCTCACGGCTCGCTGCAACGGTTCGGCGCAACCACTCGGTTCCTTGAGGAGTTTGCGCAATTCGAGCGCACGTCAGATGCGCTCGGTGCGAGATCCGTTGCCGGCGCCCAACTCGCGTGAGCGGAGCGTGGCGGCTTCGACCGCATCCTGCAGCGCGGCGCGAAAACCCGCGGCTTCGAGCCGCGCCAGCCCTGCGATCGTCGTGCCGCCCGGAGACGTCACGCGATCCTTCAGCTGTGCCGGGTGGATGCCCGTGTCGCGCTGGAGCTGCGCGGCGCCGAGCACGGTCTGGGTCGCGAGCCGTTGCGCGGCGTCGCGCGGCAGGCCGACCCGAACCCCGGCGTCGGCGAGCGCCTCGAGGAGGACGAACACATAGGCGGGGCCGCTGCCCGAGAGGCCCGTCACGGCATCGAGCATCGATTCCTCGGGCGCCTCCCATGCGAGTCCGACGCACTCGAAGAGCGATTGCGTGAGCGCGCGGTCGGCCGCCGTCGCGGTGCTGTTGGCCGCATAGGCCGTCGCGGCGGCGCGCACCAACGCCGGTGTGTTCGGCATTGCCCGCACGACCCGAGCGCCGCCGGGGATCTCGCTCTCGATGCGCGCGATCGAGACGCCCGCCGCGATCGAGATCCAGAGCGGCGTTGCGAGTCGGTCGCCGAGTGACGCGCGCAGCGCGGCGAGCACGCCGGGCACGAGCGCCGGCTTCACCGCGACGACGACGATGTCGCTCTCGCGAACGACCGCGGCGTTGTCGTCGCCGGTCGCGATACCGAGCGCGCGCGACACCGCTTCGCAGCGCGCGGCGTCCGGGTCGGCCGCGCGCAGCTGTTCGCGCGGGACGCCGGCGGCGAGCAGGCCCCCGGCGAGCGCTTCGCCCATCGCGCCGGCGCCGAGAAAACCGATCCGTCGCGTCGTGAGTTCCGTCGTCATGATTCCCCCGTCTTCGTGAACTTCGCGCAACTGGCGTCTCGATGATCTTCGCTCACCTACGGCTCAGCTGCGCGCCTCGCGAGCGGGCGCTGCGCCGGTCGAGGACCGAACAGAGCCGTGCCGATTCGCACCAGCGTTGCGCCTTCCTCGACCGCGATTTCGAAGTCGTCCGACATACCCATCGAGAGTTCCGGGAGCTGCGCGGCCGCTGCCAGTGCGCGTAGTTGCGCGAACACCGGTCGCGCCGCTTCGGGATCGGGAGTGGGCGCGGGCATCGTCATCAGTCCCACGACGCGAAGGTGCGTGAGTCCACGCACCGCGTCGAGCAGCGCGGGTAAACACTGGGCGGCGACACCGGCCTTGGTCGCTTCGCCCGATAGATTCAACTGCAACAGCACAGCGATGCTGCGACCCGCATCCCCCGCGCGTCGATCCAGTTCCGCTGCGAGTCGCGCGCCGTCCACCGCGTGCAGCCAATCGAAACAGCTGACCGCCTGCTTCGCCTTGTTGCGCTGCAGCGAACCGATGCCGTGCCACCGAAGCGACGCAGCCAGCGTGGCGCCGACCAGCGCTTCGACGGCGGTGCGCTTCGCGACGGCTTCCTGCAGATAGTTCTCGCCGAGGTCGCGGAGACCGGCGCGCACGGCGGCGGCGACACGCTCGGGCGTCTGCTTCTTGGCGGCGCCGACGATCCGCACGACCGCGGGGTCGCGACCGGCGCGCCGCGCGGCTGCATCTATGCGCGCACGCAGCGTTGTGAAGCGCGCCGCGATCGCCGCGGCGTCGCTCACGCGCGCATCCCGCTCGCGCGCAGCAGCGCGAGCGTTTCGTCGATCGGCAGCCCGATCACGTTGGACTCGCTGCCGTCGATGCGCTCGACGAAGCGGCGGCCCTCGCCCTGGGCCGCATAGGCGCCGGCCTTGTCGAGCGGTTCGCCGGTGGCGACGTAGCGCCGGATCTCGGCTTCGCTGGCGGGCCGCATCGACACGCGACTCGCGACGATGCAGCTCTCCGCGTGCTCCAGGCGATCGCTCGCAACGACGGCGACGGCGGTCAGCACGCGGTGTTCGCGACCGACGAGACGGCTGAGCAGGCGCACGGCGTCTTCGGAATCGGTGGGCTTGCCGAGCACGTCGCCGTCGATCACCACGATCGTGTCTGCGCCGAGCACGAGTCGCCGCGGTGCCGGCCCGACGCGCGTCGCCACCGCGAATGCCTTTTCGCGTGCGAGTCGCAGTGCAAACGCGGCGGGTTCCTCGCCGATCTCGGCGGTCTCGTCGAGGTCGGCGGGCAGCACTTCGAACGCGATGCCGGCGCGCGTCAGCAAGTCGCGGCGACGCGGCGAGCCACTTCCGAGCACGAGCGGGAGGTTCATCGCGGCGGAGCCAAACGGACCGGTTCCGCAGCGTCAAGGGCGAGGCGATGCGGACGC
>JANLTC010000106.1:0-3350 GCA_031362725.1 Deltaproteobacteria bacterium
GGCCTCGACGCCGAGGCCGACGAGCTCGACCCTCCGCCGAGCACCTGACCGATCACGACTACCGAGGTCGGTCCTGGCGTTTCCCTCGCCGAACTCGCTCAGGAAGCGCCTGCTACACCTCGCCGAGCATGTTCATGCTCATTGCTGAAGCCGCGGCTCGAGGCCCTGCAAGTGGGTCTTACCGTGCCCCGTTCGACTCTGGCGCTGCTGTCTGCGGAATTCGGACCATCCCGATCGCCGAAACCGGAGCATGGCGATCGCCGAAACCGGCGGATGGCGATCACCGAAACCGGGCATGGCGATCGCCGAAACCGGGCATCCCGATCACCGAAACCGGTGATGGCGATCGCCTGACCTCGGTGGTCAGACCAATGCTCGACCTTCGGTGATCGGAGGTCGCGCGGACGACGCTGGACGGGCCTGCAGCCGAGCGCCTCCTTGGAGGCTCGATGGCTACGGAGCGACTGTCCATGCGCAAGACGAGAGAGATCCTTCGACTCAAGGAGCTGAAGCGTAGCCATCGCGAGATCTCGCGGGCGCTCGGCGTCGGCGGGGCCACGGTGAGCGAGGCGGCTGGCCGTGCGAGGGCCGCGGGGCTCGATGCGGCCGCGATCGCCGCGATGACGGACGCCGAGCTCGACGCGCGGCTGTACCCGCGACCGACGACGGACGTGGAGCGACCGCTGCCCGATCCGGCGACACTCGATGTCGAGCTGCGCAAGCCCGGCGTGACGCTGCGCCTGTTGCACCACGAGTACCTCGAGCAGAACCGCGTCGGCGCGTACGGCTACACGCAGTTCTGTGCGCACTACAACGGGTGGAAGAAGACGCAGTCGCTGACGATGCGTCAGGTCCACCTCGCCGGCGACAAGCTGTTCGTCGACTACTCGGGGAAGAAGCCGCACATCATCGACGTCGCGACCGGGGAGCCGATCGAGGTCGAGCTGTTCGTCGCGGTGCTCGGAGCGTCGAACTATACGTACGCCGAGGTGACGCGGTCGCAGACCGTACCGGACTGGGTGGGGAGCCACGTCCGCGCCTTCGAGTACTTCCAGGGCGTGCCCGCGGCCGTGGTCCCCGACCAGCTCAAATCCGGAGTCACGAAGTCGTGCCGATACGAGCCCGGCGTGCAGCGGACGTATGACGAGCTCGCGCGGCACTACGACACCGTGATCTTCCCCGCGCGCCCGCTCCACCCGAAGGACAAAGCGAAGGTCGAGGTGGGCGTGCAGATCGCGCAGCGATGGATCCTCGCGCGACTTCGGAACCAGCGGTTCTTCTCGATCGACGAGATGAATGATCGGATCGCCGAGCTACTCGAAGATCTGAACGCGCGGCTGATGCGCCGCTATCGCGCGAGTCGCCGCGATCTATTCGAGAAGCTCGAGCGCGCGGTCTTGAAGCCGCTGCCGGCGTCGCGCTTCTCGTACGCGCAGTGGAAGAAGGCGCGCGTCAACATCGACTACCACGTGGTCTTCGACGATCACTTCTACTCGGCGCCGTACCAGATGGTCGGCGACGAGCTGTGGATCCGTGCGACCACGATGACGATCGAGATCTTCATCGATGCGAGCGTGCCTACCGACGATCATCGTGTCGGATCGCACGTGCGCAGCTACAAGCGAGGTGGACACACGACCTCCGACGCGCACCGATCGGTGCTGCACCTCAAGCACGCCGAGTGGACGCCCGACCGGATCGTGCGCTGGGCGAAGACGATCGGCGCGAACGCCGCGCTGCTGGTCGAGAAGATCCTCGCCGAGCGCAAGCACCCCGAGCACGGCTATCGATCGTGCCTCGGCATCATCCGGCTCGACAAGAAGTACGGGCACGAGCGGCTCGATGCCGCATGCGCTCGCGCCGTCGCGGTCGGTGGCCGCTCGTACAAGCACGTCGAATCGATCCTACGGCACGGGCTCGACAAGGCGGCACTGCCGAAGACCGGCGACGCGCCCGCGGAATCGATCGACCACGAGAACGTCCGCGGGCCCGACTACTACAGCTGACCATTTGACCCATCACAGGAGATCCGAACCCGATGCTGAATGAACCGACCGTCGAGAAACTCAAGGCCCTTCGCCTCCACGCGATGGCCGAGGCCTGGGCCCAACAGCAGGCACAACCGACTCTCAACTCCCTCTCCTTCGACGAGCGCTTCGGCCTGCTTGTCGACGCCGAGTGGATCGCCCGCGAGAACGCGCGCCTCAGCCGCGCGATGAAGGAGGCGAAGCTACGGATGTCGTCGGCGTGCGTCGAGGACATCGAGTACGCGGCGAAGCGCGAGCTCGACAAGGCGCTGATCCGGCAGCTCGCGTCGTGCCGCTGGGTCGCCGAACACCAGAACGTGATCATCAGCGGCAAGACTGGGACCGGCAAGACGTACATAGCGTGCGCGCTCGCCCAGCAGGCATGCCGCAAGGGCTACCGGGCGATCTACCGCCGGGCACCGCGGCTGTATCAGGAGCTCGCGCTCGCGCGTGCCGACGGCACATACCCTCGGCTCCTCGCTCGTCTCGCCAGGACCGACGTGCTGATCATCGACGACTGGGCGCTGTCACCGCTCACCGCCGAGCAGCGGAACGACATCTTCGAGATCCTCGAGGACCGCTACGGCGGCCGATCGACGATCTTCGCGAGCCAGCTCGATGGCAAGCGCTATCACGAGTACCTCGGTGACCCGACCATCGCGGACGCGGTTTGCGACCGGCTCCTCCACAACGCCCACCGGGTCATGCTATCTGGGCCCTCCCGCCGGAAGGAGGATGCTCCGATCAAGTAGGACCCACCAGCGTCGCTTCGCTCCGATCGCCATGCCCGAACCAGGCGATCGCCATGCACCGGTTTCGGTGATCGCAATGGCCGAACTCCGCAGGCTGACGCGTAGATCAGCTCCGCGGCGGTCTGTCCGGTGATCGCCCAGTGCAGCTTATTCTGCACGGTAGCGAAGAATTCCTGCGTCAGCGGCGCATCCGCGCTGTAATCCACCGACAGCGCGTAGATGTCCGTGATCTTCTGGTAAAACCGCCGCTCGCTGGCCCGGATTTCCCGGATGCGCTCCAGCAACTCGTCGAAGTAATCTTTGCCGAAAACTTTCCCTCCCTGCTTCAGGCGCTCGTCATCCAGCACGAAACCTTTGATGATGAATTCCCGCAGCGTCTTCGTCGCCCAGATGCGGAACTGCGTGGCTTGGTAGCTGTTCACCCGGTAGCCGACGGCGATGATGGCATCGAGGTTGTAGAATTCCACCTCGCGCGCGACCTCGCGTTCGCCTTCGGCCCAAACTATTTCCATTTTGGAAACAGTTGCCTCCCGGGTCAGTTCGCCGGAGTCGAAGATGATCTTGAGATGCT
>JANLTC010000267.1:0-6773 GCA_031362725.1 Deltaproteobacteria bacterium
CCGGGTCGCCATCGAGTCGAAGAACTCGCCCGCCGGCAGATGGCGCAGCAAGCCCGCCGCGCCGGCGATGGTCGGGCCGCTGCTCTGCACGCCGCGGCGCAGTTCCAGCGCGCCGGTCAAATAGACGTCGCGCCACGGACCCGCCTCGGCCTGGTAGCCGAGCTGGTCGTAGACACCGGCGAGCGTCTCGCGCGCATCCTTGTTTTCCGGCTCCGCGAACACGAGCTGGTTCAGCAGCATCGCGGCCCAGCGGTACTCGCCGCGTTCGACCGCTTCGCGGCCCTTGCGCAGCACCTCGCCGCCGCCGCCCATGGCTTCGACGTAGTGCCGGGCCGCTTCGGCCGGCGGCAGCGGATTCAGGTGGGCGGGATTGCCGTCGTACCAGCCGAAGTAGGCCTGGTGAACCGCCTTGGTGTTGTGGCTCACGGTGCCGTAGTAGCCGCGGTTCGCGAACGTCGTTCGCAGCGTGGACGGCAGCTCGACCGTCTCCGCGATCTCCTCGGGGCCGAGGCCCGCGCTCGCGAGCCGCAGCGTCTGGTCCGTTGGGCTCTCCCGCTCAGCCAGGAATTGCCATAGATTTCTTTATCGACCAAAAACCCCGCTTGTTCTTCCTATGCTCCGAGATCGGCAAGGAACTGAACGATGTGCCGCTGACCGGCGGCGGCAGCGACGGCAATTTTACCGCGGCCCTCGGCATTCCCACGCTCGACGGGCTTGGCGCCGACGGCAAGGGTGCGCATGCCGCCTACGAGCAGATCTACTATTCGTCGCTGATGCCGCGCACCTATCTCTGCGCGCGGCTCCTGGAGACGCTCGACTGATGGCTACGCTCTACCACGTGCCCACCTCGCGCTCGCTGCGCGTGCTGTGGACGCTGGAAGAGATCGGCGCCACGGTCGAGGTGAAGTCGCTGGGCGTTCGGCCGCGGCTGCAGGAGCCCGAGTATCTCGCGATCAACCCGGCCGGCACGCTGCCCGCGCTGATCGACGGCGACCGGGCGCTCTACGAATCGCTCGCGATCTGCGAATACCTGGCAGCCCGGCACGGCTCCGACTTGGTCGTGGCGCCGGGCGAGCCGGAGCGGCCGGAATTCGTGCAATGGCTGTTATACGGCGAAGCAACGCTGCAGGCGCCGCTCTCGGCGATGGCGCGTGTCGGTCGCATCCGGAACAAGACGCCGGAGATGCAAGCCGGCATCGACGCCGTGCTGGCCGACGCCCGCCACTCGCTCTCGATGCGGATCAAGCTACTCGAGCAGCGGCTGGAAGGTCGTGACTTCCTGGTGGCAGGCCGGTTCACGCTCGCCGATATCTCGGTCGGCTATCCACTCAACAACCTGGGAAAGCCGGACTTCGCCTCTCTGCTCGGTCCCCGCGCCGCGGCCTATCGCGAGCGCCTGCTTGCGCGGCCGGCGTTCCAGCGCGCCGCGGCGATACCCTGACCCCTGCCCCGTTGGGCTCTCCCGCTCAGCCAGGAATTGCCATAGCTCCCGTTATCGGACCAAAAACCCCGCTTGTTCTTCCTATGCTCCGCTCGGCGACGGGCAGTGGGAGACCCCGGATCTGCACCGGCTGTTGGAGGAGGTCCTGCCCCAGAAGACGAGCATCGATGACTTCGAGGTGAAGCACGTCTTCCCCGGGATCGGTGCGAGGACGATGCGCCTGAGCGCTCGAAACCTGCGGCTGGAAACAGACTCGCTGATCTTCCTCGCCATCGAGGACGTCACCGAACGACAGGCGGTGCTCGACGGCCTCGATGCCGCGAGCCTCCGCAAGGACGAGTTCCTGGCGATGCTCGGCCACGAGCTGCGCAATCCGCTCGCCGCCATGCGCAATGCGCTGGAACTCTGGCGACGGCCGGATGAACCGGTGGCCGTACGGGCGCGCGCCGAGTCGATGCTGGATTGGCAGCTTCGAAAGGAGGCGAGGCTCGTCGACGATCTCCTCGACGTTTCCCGCATCAGCCGCGGACTCATCTCGCTACAGGAAGCGCCGGTAGATCTGGCACGCATTGTGGCCCTGGGAGTGGATGAGGTGAAGCACGAGATCGAGTTGCGCCGTCATGAGCTGACGGTGTCGCTGCCACCCGGGGGCATCACCGTCGGGGGCGACGCCATCCGCCTGCAGCAGGTGGTCGCCAACCTGCTCGGGAACAGCGCCAAGTTCACCGAGCCCGGCGGCCACATCGGCGTCACGCTCGGGCGCGAGGAGGACATGGCGGTGCTGCGGGTCAGCGACGACGGCTGCGGCATCGCCGCCGAGCAGCTGTCGACCGTCTTCGAGGTCTTCTTCCAGGCGGACCGCGCGCTCGATCAGAACGCGGTCGGCGGCCTCGGCCTTGGACTCGCACTGGTGCGCAAATTGACGGAGATGCACGGCGGAACCGTCGAGGCCCGCAGCCCCGGTCGAGGCCAGGGCAGCGAGTTCATCGTCCGCCTGCCGATCGCGGTTGCGTCGCCCGTCCTCGCCGCGACTCCGAAGGCCAGGCGGCCCAAGATCGCGCCTCGGCGCATCCTCGTGGTCGACGACAACTTCGCCGCCGCCGAGAGCCTCACCATGCTGCTGAAGATGGACGGCCACGACGTCCGGATGGTGTCAGACGGACAGGCTGCGCTCGATGCGGCGCGGAGCTTCGCGCCGCAGATCGTGCTGCTCGACATCGGATTGCCGGGCATCGATGGTTATGAGGTCGCACGGTGCCTGCGCGAGCTGCCGGGAGGCGATCGGACGGTGGTGGTTGCAGTGACGGGATACGGGCGGCCGGAGGATCGAGAGCGTGCCCAGGAAGCCCGATTCGATCACTACCTGCTCAAGCCGATCGACTTCGTCGCGCTGGCCGGGATCCTGGCCGCCTAGAACTCTGAGTTGCGTGATTCGTGAACTCAGAAAGCTTCGCGACCCGTCGGCTCACGGCGTTGCTCGCCGTTGAGCTCGTGGCGGACGCGGCTGACGGTGTTGTACACGACCTTTCGCACGCGGTTCACGACCCCGAGCGGGCGCTGGTCCGTGCGCGCGTGCCACGGCGAGAACGAGAGGTTCTCGCAGAACTCGTCCTGCGCAGGCAGGTCGAATGCCTGCTTCGGAATGGTCAGCGTCGCCACCTTTCGGAACGGCGATTCGTTCTCGTTCCACTCGATCATCGAGCGCTCGACGCTCATCGACGTGGTCGTACGCGGTTGCACGAGAAACTCGAAGCAGGCGTCTTGCTGCTCGAGCGTTGCGCGCATCGCCTTGCGTAGGAAGCTCGGATCCTGCATCGCCGCATTGTTGGGGTCGTTCGCACGCGGGTTGCAAGGCCGCGCGGAGTATTTCACGGCCAACTTCGATGCATCGTCACCGAGCTGGTACGGAACCATCGTGAAGTAGCGCGCGAGCAGTGGGTTCGCGATCTGCGAAGCACGGATGTCTCGCGCGATGAGCAAGCCTCGAATCCCAAGCGCCAGCGGTGCCGCGACTCGCACGAGCGGGTTCGAGCTGTTCAGCCTCTCGAAGAAGGCGGCATAGCGCTCGGGGTCGTCCGCGAAGAAGACCGGATGATTGATCAGGACGAAATCCTGCGTGCCCTGCTCGTCGGCGACGAGCTTCGGCCCAGGCACTTCCATCAACTTGATTGCCATGCCACGCGCGTCGCCGGCGGCGTCGGGGCGGTCGGCGTCGGAGTCACCGTTGGAGAAGCGGATCCAGGCCGGGTAGCGAGCGCCGCGCTGGAACACGCCATGCTCGAACTCCGGCGCGAGACGATCATCGATTTCGAAGATGGCTCGCACGCAGCCGTGGGCCTTCGGATGGGCGTCGCGGCGCGCGGGGCGCACGCCAGGCACGAAGCTCGACTCGACTTTCCGCGTAGTGGCTTCCGCGATCGATCGCGTCGCCTCTTGTTCGCCCGGCCACGCATGCTCCCCGAGCTCCGCGTCGAGCTCGACGGACACGGCATTCCCAGCGGGCGGAGCAGCGGCCCCGCACGCGGCCACTCCGATCGAGAGACACAATCCAGCGACGAGGAAAGGTCGGGACCGGCGCATCGAGTTTCGTTCGGCCTGGATGGGGAGACTCCTGCGTTCGCAAAGGGCGAATCGCTTCTGGCCTGCGAAGAAAGAACGCCCCCACCTGGCGCGGTGGAGGCGTTCGTCCGATCGGGACTCGGGAGTCTGCTACGCCGCCTTCGCTTCACTCGTCGTCTTGATGTCTTCGGCGCCGTTCTTCTCGAAGATTTCCTTCGCGAGTTTGCGCTGGTCCGCTTCGTCGGTGTGAACCGAGATCAGGATGTTGCCGCCCTTGATCTTGCCTTCGTATTGCTTCGCCTCGTACTCGGGGATGCCCATTCCGACGAGCGCGCCGGTCAAGCCGCCGACCGCCGCACCGACCGCTGCGCCCGAGAGCGCCGCGAGGATCGGTCCTGCCGCGATGAACGGCCCGACACCCGGGATCGCCAGCGAGCCGATGCCCACCAGCCAGCCGAGCGTGCCGCCGAGAACGCCGCCGGCGCCCGCGCCGGTTGCAGCACCTTCCGGCGCCTTCGTGTTCTGCTCGTGCGCGAAATCCTTGGTGCCCTGCTTGTCGGGGAAGAGCACGGAGATGTGATCGCTCGCGAACCCAGCGTCGCGCAGCTCGCCGACGACACGCTCGGCCTGATTCGAATTGTTGACGATGCAGATGACGGCTCGCTCCATGATCATCACTCCTTTTCGCCGGACGGTTCGTCGCGGTCGATCTCGAGTTGGTTGTCGATCCGCGTGGCGCCCGCGTGCTTCGCAAGCGACTCGATCGACGTCTTCTCCTGCTGCGTCTTCACGGGGCCCCGCAAGGTCACGACGCCGCTCTGCGTGATGATCTTGATGTTGCGGGCTTGCACGGACATCGCGTCGTCCGACGTGATGCCCTTGCGGATCTTCTGGGTCAGCTCCACATCGACGGGCTCGTTCGACTGATCGAGCGGTGTGAGCGTCTTCTCGCCCTGGTCGCGCACGTTGCGCCCGCTGTTGTCGGGTGCAGCGGCTACCGGATTCGTGTCCGCCTCGGCGTACGTGCGTACGTCGACGGCCGTGCCGGCATGAACCGGATGGGCCGATGCGGCGACTACGAACGCGGCGCCCGCGAGAATCGACAGATTTCTGGATCGCATGTTTCCTCCTTTTGCATTGAGGGCCTTCGCGCGCCCTCGACTCGACCTCCTTGGCGTTGCAGGGCGCGTGCCGAAGTCGACGATCAGTCTGCGCGCAGCTCTCGCCCTCGATGAGAGACTTCGATCTTTCGCCGGTCGGCGATTCTTCAAATTGCGGGCACCAGATCGCGCGCACGAGATTGATGCGAGGCCCCTCGCGCACGGAGACCGCCGTGGGTTCGCTCTGCGAGGCGCGTGGAGCGCAGGATCGCCAGAGCGCGACCTGGCTTGGTTCTTGCTCAATCTCCGACAAAGGGAGGATCGAGCAATGACCGACCGTTGTGTCGTATGCGGAAACATCTACGAGAGGGCATTCCGCGTGATCAGCGCGGATGGTACGTCCTATGTCTTCGACAGCTTCGAGTGCGCCATCGAGACCCTTGCGCCGCGCTGTTCGCACTGCAATTGCCGTGTCATCGGACACGGGGTCGATCGTGGCAGCGCGATCCTCTGCTGCGACCACTGCGCTCGCGCGGCGAGCAGCGATGCAGTCGACGAGGCTTCGATCGAATCGTTCCCGGCCAGCGATCCGCCCGCCTTCCCGGCGTCCGCGCGCGCCGCCGATGACCGACCGCGTCTTCCCCAGCGTGCGCATCGACTGCAAGAGGGCAAGATTGGATGGATCCTGCTCTGGGCGGTCGGTGTACCGATCCCGCTGTTGTTGGTGTTCTTCGTGCTTCGCGGTTGTACCTGAGAAGTGCCGCAAGCAGGGGACGCGCAGCGACGTTGGCCGCGGCGCACGCTGATCGGGCTTGCGATGGGCCTAGGCGTGCTGGTTGCGCTGCGCGCACTGCTGCCGCTTGCCATCGAGCGCTACGTGAATCGCGTCCTCGATCGCAGCGAGCGCTACGAGGGCAGCATCGGCGACGTGGACGTCGCGCTCCTCCGAGGCGCCTACACCATCGAGGCGGTCGAAATCCGCAAGCGCAACGGTCGGGTTCCGGTTCCCCTGCTTGCGTCGGAACAGATGGATCTCTCGATCGAGTGGCCGGCGCTCCTCGACGGCGCGTTGGTCGGTGAAGTCGAGTTCCTGCGTCCGCAGATCAACCTCGTCGCCGCCTCGAATTCCGCGCAGCAGCAGACGGGCGCCGGAGAAGATTGGCGCGCGGTCGTCGAAAGCCTTTTCCCCGTCAAGATCAATCGCGTCGAGGTCCACGATGGCAGCGTTCACCTGCGCGCCTTCCAGACCGATCCGAAGGTCGACGTCTACCTCCATCACGTCGAGCTCGTCGCCCTTAACCTGACGAACAGCCGCTCGCTGTCCACAGATCGCGTCGCGCACTTGACGATGCGCGCAACGCCGATGAAGGCCGGGGTGTTGAGCGCTCGCGCGACGTTCGACCCATTCGCTGCGAAACCGGACTTCGATCTCGACGGCGAGGTCATCGGCGCCAAACTCGCGCAGTGGAACGATCTGTTGCGCGCCTACCTTCATTTCGACGTCCAGCAGGGCGACTTCTCGCTCTACACCGAACTGACCGCGAGCGACGACCGCTTCCACGGCTATCTGAAGCCGTTCTTCAAGAACGTGGATGTCCTCCAGTTCGCGGAGGAGCGCAAGGAACAGGGTCTCCTCGCCTCGCTGTGGGAAGGAATCGTTGGAGCGACCGCCG
>JANLTC010000269.1:0-4890 GCA_031362725.1 Deltaproteobacteria bacterium
GCGGCGGGCGTCACGTGCAGCGACTGTCACGACTCGCACAGCGGCAAGCTGCATGGCGTGACGAGCGATCCGAACGCGGTGTGCGCGAACTGCCATCTGCCCGCGAAGTTCGCGATGCCGGCGCACCACCACCATCCCGAGGGATCGAAGGGCGCGAGCTGCATCGCGTGCCACATGCCGGCGAAGCTCTACATGGTGATCGACGAGCGCCGCGATCACGCGATCCGCGCGCCGCGCCCCGATCTGACCGTGAAGATCGGAACGCCGAATGCGTGCAACGGCTGCCACACCAAGGAGTCGCCGCAGTGGGCGGCCGACGCCACGGCGAAGTGGTACGGCCCGGCGCGCGCGAACACGAAGCACTACGGCGAGGCGATCCACGCGGGCCGCCGCAACCTGCCGGGCGCCGAGCGCGCGCTGATGGAGCTCGCGAGCGATTCGGCGCAGCCGGCGATCGCGCGCGCTACCGCGCTGTCGCTGCTGCGCAGCCACCTCTCGCCGGACTCCGGCCCGGTGCTGCAGAACGCGCTCGCGGATCCGGATCCGCTGCTGCGCGACGCCGCGCTGAATGCGGTCGCCGACGTCGATCCGCACATGCGCGTGCCGCTCGCGGCGCCGCTGCTCGCCGACCCGGTGCGCACCGTGCGCAGCGATGCGGCGCGCGCGCTCGCGGCGGTGCCGGCGGCGCAGGTGCCTGAAGCGCTGCGACCCATGGTTGCGTCGGGGCTCGACGAGTATCGCGCCACGCAGCAGCTCAACGCCGATCGGCCCGAGGGGCTCCTCAATCTGGCCGTGCTCGCAATCGAAGCCGGCGACACGGCGGAGGCCGAGCGTCTCTATCGAGCCGCGCTGCGCCTGACGCCCGCGGTGCCGGCGATCTACGTGAATCTCGCCGATCTGTATCGCACACAGAATCGCGACGCCGACGGCGAGCGGGTGCTCCGCAAGGGTCTCGAGATCGCGCCGGACTCGGCCGACCTGCACCACGCGCTCGGTCTCATGCTGGTGCGCGCGAAGCGATTGCCCGAAGCGCTCCCCGCATTCGCCCGCGCTACGAAACTCGATCCCGACGCCAGTCGCTACGCCTACGTCTACGCCGTCGCGCTCGACAGCTCCGGTCAAGCGCAGCCCGCGATCGCCGAACTCGAACGCGCCTATGCGCTGCACCCCGGCGATCTCGAACTCGTCTCGGCGCTCACGACGATGAACCAGGCACGCGGCCATCGCGACGCGGCGCTCGGCTGGGCGCGCAAGCTGGTCGAACTCGCGCCGCAGGATCCCCAGGCGCGCGCGCTGCTCGCGTCGCTCGAGGCCGCCCCTGGACCTGCGCCCGCGACGCCGTAACCCTGCGCCCGATGCGCGCCGTGCTCTTCGACTTCGACTTCACGCTCGCCGACTCGTCCATCGGCGTACTCGAGTGCTTCGCGCACGGCTTCGAGCGCGTAGGGCTACCGAACGTCGAAGCGGAGCGCGTGCGCCGGACGATCGGCCTCACGCTCGACGAAGCGCTGCGGATCCTGCACGGCGTCGACGACCCGCTCGTCGTGCGAAACTTCTTCGACGCGTTCCGCGAGCGTGCCGCCGACGTGATGGTTTCGAGCACACGCTTTCTCGAGCGCGCGCTCGAAACCGTGCAGGCGTGTCGCGACGCGAACGTCGCGACGGCCATCTGCTCGACCAAGAAGCGCAGTCACATCGAGGGCGTGCTCGAGCGCGACGGTGTGGCGTCACTCTTCGACGTCGTGATCGGCCACGACGACGTCCCCGCCGCGAAGCCGGCGCCCGACGCGCTTCACGCGGCGCTCGCGCGACTCGGCATCGGAACGGATCGCGCGCTCTACGTCGGCGATCACCCGGTGGACGCGGAAGCCGCGACGCGCGCGGGCGTCGCGTTCGTCGCGGTGCTCACCGGACCGTCGCGGCGCGACGAGTTCGGTGCGCACGCGGTTCGCGAGTTCCTGCCTTCGATCGCCGAGGTGCCGCGTGTGCTGCGCGCGCTCGCGAGGACCTAGCCCGCCAGACGATCTCCCAGCGCCGCGAGATGGCTCGCACCTGAACCCAGCGTCAACTCGATCTGTCGCGACCACAGGTAGTAGCGGTGGACGGGGTAATCGATGTCGGCGCCGATGCCACCGTGCAGATGCTCCGCCGCGTAGGTGACGTTGTGCGCCGATTCGCCCGCGAAGAACTTCGCGATCGCAACGGCGTCCGTCGCGGTCTCGTGCTTCGAGAGCAGGTACGCGGCCTCCCACGTCACGAGGCGCAGCACTTCGAGTTCGACGTAGGCGTCGGCGGCGCGCGTGTGGAACGCCTGGAACGAGCCGATCGGGCGGTCGAACTGCTTGCGCTCGGAGCCGTAGGCTGCGGTGATGCGCAGCGCCTTCTCGGCAACACCAACCTGGATCGCGCACAGCGCCGCCGCAGCGCGTTCGACGAGCCACTGCAGCTGCGCGCGGCCGGCGGCCGGATCGCCGATCACGTCTTCGGCAGCGACCTGCACGCCATCAAGCGTCAGCGAGCCCTGGACCTCGCGATCGGTGACGAATTGCTTCTCGAGCTTCACGCCCTTCGCGTGCGGGTCGACGAGGAAGAGTCCGACGTTTCCCTCGCCCGTCTTCGCAGCAACGAGAATGCGCTCCGCGACGAACGCCGCCGGCACGCAGAACTTCTCGCCGCTGAGCTTCCAGCCACTCCCATCCTTCACGGCCTTCGTCACCGGCGCGAGCGGATCGACGTTGTTCGCTTCCTGCAACGCAGCGGTGAGGATCACGTCGCCAGCGACGACGCCCGGCAGCCAGCGCTGCTTCTGCGCATCGCTGCCGAATCGCGCGATCGGCAGCGCGCCGCACACGAGTGTCGCCCAGGCCGGAACCGGCGCGACACTGCGGCCGATCTCCTCGAGCAGCACGCAGAGCTCGAAGAAGCCGTAGTCGCTGCCGCCGTACGCCTCGGGTAGCGCCGCGCCGAGCAGGTTCGCCTTGGCGAGTTCCGCCCACAGCCGGCGGTCGATGCGCTCGTCGCTCTTCTCGATCTCGCGCAGCCGCTCCGGCGCGCACTCGGCCTCGAGGATCTTGCGCGCGACTTCGCGCAGTGCGTTCTGTTCATCGGAGAAAGAGAAATCCATCTTGGTGACCTCGCCGCTCGCCTGCGGCTCGCTACGCGGGAAACGGGAAGGGGCCGCGCAAAGTTGCATCGAGATTCATTTTCGACCGCTGCTCAGCTCTTGTAATGCGGCAGGCCGAGGCCGGCCATGGCGACGATGTCGCGCTGCACTTCGTTGGTGCCGCCGCCGAAGGTGAGGATCAGCGTGGCGCGGTACATGCGTTCGAGTCGGCCGCGGCAGACCGCGCCGGGCGAGCCGTCCTTGATTGTGCCCGCCGGGCCGAGCACCTCCATCAGCTTGCGATACGCCTGCACGTAGAATTCCGTGGCGTAGATCTTCACGGCCGACGCGTCGGCGGGATGCAGCGCGCCCTGCGTGAGACTCCACGCGAGCTTCCATTGCATCAGGCGCAGCGCTTCGAGCTTCGCGTGCACCCAGGCGAGCGAGTCGCGCACCCAGGCTTGATCGATCACGCGGCGGCCGTCGGCGAGCTTGGTCGTCTGCGCCCACTCGCGCACTTCGCCGAGCATCTTCATCGACGGCCCCGCCGGCGTCAGCGACACGCGCTCGTGATTCAGCTGTGAGACGATCAAGCCCCAGCCGCCGTTCTCGCCGCCGACCAGGTTGCCGTGTGGCACGCGCACGTTCTCGTAGTACGTCGTGTTGGTGCGCACGTCGCCCATCGTCCAGGTGGGTGTCAGCTTGAAGCCGGGCGACGTGGTCGGCACGATGAACATCGAGATGCCGCGGTGCTTCGGCGCCTGCGGATCGGTGCGCACCGCGAGCCAGACGTAGTCCGCGAAATCGGCGAGCGAGGTGAAGACCTTCTGGCCATTGATCACCCACTCCTCGCCGTCGCGCACGCCCTTGGTCGTCAGCGAAGCGAGGTCGGTGCCGGCGCCCGGCTCCGAGTAGCCGATGCAGAAGTGAACCTCGCCCGCGAGGATTCGGGGCAGAAAGTCGTTGCGGATCGCGTCGGATCCATACTTCATGATCGTCGGCCCGACAGTGTTGAGCGTCAGGAACGGCAGCGGGTAGCCCGCGCTCTGCACCTCGTCGGAAAAGATCATCTGCTCGATCGGCGTGCGAGCCTGGCCACCGTATTCCTTCGGCCAGCCGATCCCGAGCCAGCCGTCCGCGCCCATCTTCTTGAGGGCCACGCGGTAGAGCGGCCCGCCGCCCTCGCTCCCCTTGATCTCGTCCAGCAGCGCCGGGGTCATCATCGCGGCGAAGTAGCCGCGGAGTTCTTCCTGCAGCGCGCGGTGTTCGGGAGCCAGTTCGAGGTCCATGGAGAGTCTCCATTTTTAGAACGTGTATCAGAATCTACACTCTACGACCATGAACTCCAAACAACGCCAAACTACTGGAACTAGTGAGCTTTCTGGCTCTCTCTGCTACGCCGTTCTGGGACCGAGGGTGCTTCCGTTTCCGTCCGCGTGCTTCCGTGGTGCTTCCGCGGAAGCAGAGGAGAGCGATCGATGCGACTGACCAAGCGCAGCGTAGAGGCGGCGAAACCGGCCGAGTGCGAGGTGTTCCTCTGGGATGACTCGCTCCCTGGCTTCGGATTGCGCGTGCTGCCCTCGGGCAAGCGCGGCTACCTGATCCAGTACCGCGCGAAGGGACGAACGCGGCGACTCGCGCTCGGGCTCCACGGCGTGCTGACGGCGGAGCAAGCGCGCCGCACCGCGGCCGAGTTTCTCTCCGCGGTGCGGCGCGGTGCTGATCCGTCGTCGGAGCGCAGCGCCGCTCGCCACGCGCCGACCGTCGCCGAACTCTCCGAGCGCTTC
>JANLTC010000195.1:0-1683 GCA_031362725.1 Deltaproteobacteria bacterium
GGAGCAGCGCTTCCTGTATGTCGCGAGCCGGAGCCCGGCGTCCGTGAGCATTGCATGTCCTATCGACAGTTCGCTCGAACCTTCCTTCATCGTAAGACAGATTATTTGAGAACCGTACGAAGTGACAAACTGCGGGGGAAACCCAGTGCGCGAGTACCCTCCAACACCTTCAAAGCAGATGAGCCCCAAGGTGGAAAGCGCGTTCAAGCCCTCAAAGCTCACCCCGTACTTCTCGTAGATCGGCTCTTTCGTGTCGAAGATCAGAGGAGTTAGCCCACCGATTTTCCAAGAGAAGCGGCAGAGCGAAGTGAAAAGGGCGAAGTCTTTAGACTCTAGGTCTCGCAAGACACGCATAGTGCGTCGTGGGAATGACCCCGGTCGCACCACCTCGCCTGTAAGCAGCCTACCCGCAATCCGGTGAACTTCAGGATCACTGATGCCATCAAACTCTTCGAAGAACGAATGCACAAAGTCCTTCCTGATTACCCATAATCCTCCGCCAGCTTCAGCAGGCGATACGGCATCGGCGGCGTGCGCACCGCGACCCAGCCGAGGCGGGGGATCATGGCCGGGAGATCATAGCGCCGATTGAAGCGGTACTCGAACTCGGCGAGCCGGCGCGGGGCGTGCTTCTTGTTCACGGACCGGAACGTGGCGGTGATCGCGCTCTTGATGTTGCCGAGCACCGTGTTGAGCGCATTGAACGCCGGGTGACGCGCAGCTTTGCGGCCGGAGCCGGTGACGATCGGCTCGTGCACGCAACCCGCATCGGCGACGCCGTTGAAGCAGCCGAGCCCGTCGGTGACAATCCTCGCACCGCGCTTCACGATCCGCCCTGTGATCTTCTTGATGTTCTTCTTCGTGAACCGCCGCACGCGCCGCAGCTTCACACGATGGGCCTTGCCGGTCTCGGTGGTCTCGACCGCCACCACGAACGGCATCTTGCCGGGGCTGCCGCGCCCACGTTTCCCCCCGTTGCGCTCGCCGCCCAGATAGGCGTCGTCCATCTCGACACGGCCGTCGAGCGGCTTGCCCTGATCACGCTCCAGCATCACCTGTCGGAGCTTGTGGTGCATCTTCCAAGCGGTGTTGTAGTTGACGTCGAGGCGCCGCGACAACTCGAGCGCCGAGATGCCCTGCTTGGTCTGCGTCATGTGGAACATGGCGCGGAACCACACTGTCAGATCGAGCTTGGTGAAGGCGAAGATCGTGCCCGCCGTCAGCGACGTCTGGGTGCGGCAGGCGTTGCACTGCCACAACGCGCGCCGCTCGAGCGCGCAGTGCGCGACGCCTCCACACGCCGGACACTCGAAGCCCTCCGGCCAACGCCAGGAGAACAGCGCCTCGCGGCATTTTTCTTCCTTACCGTAGAGCCGCTCGAACTCCACATCCGACAGGCCTCGTTGAAACTGCACCTTGTCGCGTGCCATGGTGCACCTCCCTGAGTGCACTCACGATTTCGGCGATTCGCGAGGCCGAATCATGGCGGAGGTTGGTGGGTAATCAGGTAGGGTTTTGGCTTGTTCGCCAGCGATAGCCGTTGCAACTCTTCGACCAGCGAGCGGTTCAATCACATCGTTCTACGAAGTCCAGATCCTTTGATCAGTGCATAGACGGCCGGGATAACGATCAGCGTTAGCACCGTTGATGATACCATTCCACCAATCATGGGAACGGCGATGC
>JANLTC010000277.1:0-5025 GCA_031362725.1 Deltaproteobacteria bacterium
CTCGGCCTGCGCGCGGCGGGCGTCGGGTTCCCGGGCCACTTCCTGGTGCAGGTCGGCGCGGACGACGGATCGGATCTGTTGGTCGATCCGTTCCACGGCACGCTCGTCGACCTGCGCCACTGCGAGGCGCTGCTCGAGCGGAGCGCGGGTCCGCAGGCGCGCATCGATCTCGCGATGCTGCAAGTCGCACGGCCGCGTGAGATCCTGGTGCGGCTGCTGCGCAACCTGAAGCACGCGCACGCGCAGCGCGACGAACTCGAAGCGACGCTCGCTTGCTGCGAGCGACTGCTGCTGCTGATCCCGGGCGAGCCGAGCGAGCTGCGCGATCGCGAAGCGCTGCAACGCGCGCTCCGCACGCGCCTCGCGCGGCTGCACTGAAGGCGTGCGAGGCGTCATGACGGCCACGCGACGGCCGATCGCGCTGACGATCGCGGGCTCGGATTCCGGCGGCGGCGCCGGCATCCAGGCCGACCTGAAGACCTTCCACCACTTCGAGGTGTATGGGACGAGCGCGCTGACGCTGGTCACCGCGCAGAACACGATCGGCGTGCAGCGTGTGGAACTGCTGGCGGCGGACCTGGTGGTCGCGCAGATCGACGCCGTCGCGAACGATTTCGAGATCGCGGCCGCGAAGACCGGCGCGCTCGGCTCGGCGGCGATCGTCTCAGCGGTGGCGGAGGCCGTGCTGCGCCACCGCCTGGCGAAGCTGGTCGTCGATCCGGTGATGATCTCGAAGCACGGACACGCGCTGCTCGGCGCGGACGCGATCGACACATTGCGCCGTGCGCTGCTCCCGCACGCTGCGCTGCTGACGCCGAACCTGCCCGAGGCGGCCGCGCTGGTCGGCGGCGAACTCGCGACCGAACGCGACATCGAGAACGCCGCGCGAGCGCTGCACGCGCTGGGCGCCGGCGCGGTGCTGGTGAAGGGCGGTCACGGCGCGGGCGACGCGGTCGCCGACCTGCTCTTCGACGGTCGCAGCCTCACGTGGCTGCGCGCGCCGCGACAGCACACGCCGCACACGCACGGCACCGGTTGCACGTACGCGGCGGCGATCACTGCGCGGCTGGCGCTGGGCGATGACCTGGCGAGCGCGGTGCGCACCGCCCACGCATTCGTGTTGCGTGCGATCGCAACGGCGCCGGGGCTCGGGCACGGACAGGGCCCGGTGAATCACTGGGCCTCGCGCCGCTAGACGCTCGCGACCGACGGCATCGGAATCGCGCGCAGGATCAGCTCGCTGATCTCCGACGGCGCGCCGAGTCGCATCGGCGGTCCCCAGAAACCGGTGCCGCGACTCACGTACACCGCACTCGCGCCGAGTCGATAGAGGCCGGCGACCCACGGCACCGTCAGGCGCACCAGGTAACGGAATGGCCAGATCTGCCCGCCGTGCGTGTGACCCGAGAGCTGCAGATCGACGCCATGCTGCGACGCCCGTCGAAAGGTCGCCGGATCGTGCGCGAGCAGCACCACCGGGCGCTCCGTCTCGCGACCGTCGAGAGCGCGCGCGAGGTCTTCGCCTTGCCCCGGCCCGAGCAGCGCGCCGTGGTGATCGTCGACACCGGCGAGATCGAAGTCGCCCGCTCCGTCGCCGATCACGACGCGCTCGTTGCGCAGCGCGCGCCAACCGAGTTGCTCGACGCGATCCACCCAGGCGTCGGCGCCAGAATAGAAATCGTGATTGCCGGTGATGAAGAAGACGCCGTGGCGCGCGCGGATCGCGCCGAACGGCTCGACCTCGTCGCCGATGCGCGCGACGCTGCCGTCGACCAGATCGCCGGTCACCGCGACGAGATCGGGCGCGAGCGCGTTGACGCGCGTCGCGATCTCGGCGGCAAAGCGCCGATCGAGCAACGGGCCGATGTGCACGTCGGAGATCTGCACGATCCGGAAGCCGTCGAGCGCCAGCGGCCAGCGCGCCAGCGGGATCTCGATGCGGCGCACGCGCGGCGCCGCGAGTCCCTGGCGCAGCGCGACCAGCGCCGCCGCGGCAGCCACGATCGCCACGAGCACCGCGCGAGCGCGCTCCAGCAGCAGCGTGTCCCGCGGCGCAGTGGACGCCGCGCCGAGGATCCCGAGTGCGGCGTCGGTCGCGAGTGTGGTCGTCAACAGCAGGAACGTGAAGCCGAGCCACACGTACGCGGTCCACGACAGCGTGCTCGACAAGCGCCCGCTTCGGCTCCGCACGAAGATCCGCGTCAGCACGGCGGCGAGACCGATTCCGAAGACCACGACGAGGCCGCTGCGCAGCGGTTCCGGCCAGGCCGGTGCGATCGCGAGCCGCGAGGCCAGATAGGCGTGACCGCCGACACCGACCGAGAGGATCACGAGCAAGAAGACCAGACCAGCCAGGGTGCGGCGTTTCATCGGACGAGCAGCGTAGCGGCCGGCGCCGCGGCGTGCAGGCAGCGGTCCTGGCGATCTCGCCCCCCGTGGCGGAGGTTGTGTACGACATGGACGCCTTTCAGCTCGACCTGCCGCTACGCGACTTCGCGATCGCGCTCTTCCTCGGCGCGCTCGTCGGCATCGAGCGCGAGAAGAAGCAGGCCGCAGCGCCGGATCGCGGCATCGGCGGCCTGCGCACCTTCATGCTGTTCGCGGAAGCCGGTGCCGTCGCGGCGTGGCTCTCCGTGCAACTCGCAACACCGTGGATCTTCCTCGGCGTCGGCGCACTCGTCGCTGCGCTGCTGGTCGCCGGCTATCTCAGCTGGTCGCGCCTGCACCCGGACGACGTGGGACTCACCACCGAAGTGGCAGGGATCGTCGTGTATCTGCTGGGGGGCCTTCCGATCTACGGGTATCCGGCCCTCGCGGTCGCGCTCGGCATCACGACGTCCGCGATTCTCGCGTTCAAGGAGCCCCTGCACGGCCTCGTCGAACGGATCGGGCGCGAGGATCTCTACGCCGGCCTGACCTTGCTGATCGCCACCTTCATCGTGTTGCCGGTGCTACCGGACCGCGCGCTCGATCCGTGGGGCGCGCTCAATCCGTATCAGATGTGGTGGCTCGTGATCCTGATCTCGGGTCTGTCGCTGGTCGGCTACATCGCGACGCGTTGGCTCGGCGCCGGGCGCGGCATTCCGCTGACGGGCCTGTTCGGCGGACTCGTATCGTCCACCGCGGTCACGCTGAGCTTTGCGCGCCGCAGCCGCGAGAACGGTTGCAGTCCGGCGCTCGCCGACGCGCTCGCGTCCGGCATCCTGATCGCCTGGGCGGTGATGTTCGTGCGCATCACGATCGAGGTGGCGGCGCTGCATGCGGCGTTGTTGCCGGCGCTCGCGGCGCCGATGGCGGCGCCGGCGGGAATTGCGGCACTCGCGGCGGCGGTCGCGTACCGGCGCTCGGGAAGGCTCGCCGACACCGCTCCGCGCGACGTGTCGCTGCGCAATCCATTCAGCCTGACCGCGGCGATCCGCTTTGCGCTGCTCTTCGCGGCGGTGTTGCTGATCGTGAAACTCGTCGAGACCCATGCGCCGGGAAGCGGGCTCTACGGCGTGGCGGCGCTCGCTGGCCTGACCGACGTCGATGCGATCACGCTGTCGATGGCGAGTTCGGCGCGCGCGGGTGCGACCGAAGCGCGGATCGCGGTGAACGCGATCGTCGTCGCGGCGATCACCAACTCGCTCGTCAAGTTCGGGCTGGTGCTCGGGTTGGCGGCACCCGCACTCTCGCGGCGGCTGGCGATCGCGACCGCGTTGCTGCTCGCGGGCGCGGCGCTCGCGCTGTTCTTTCGCTGAATCACCAGCCGCGCAGGTCGATCGGCCAGACCTCGACCACCTGCTCGCCGACCGCGAGCTGCAGTCGCTCGTGGTATGCGAGGGTCGGGTCGATGTGCGCGGGCCAGACGCGCACCCGGTCGCCGACGCGCGCGGAGAGCGGCTCGTTCGATTCCGCGTCGCGCGAGAACGTCACGTGCTCGTCGGAGCAGAACCAGACCTTGGCGCCGTCGATCGTCGGATTGCCGTGATCCATGCCGAGCGACTTGAGCCCGGCGTCGCACACCGCGAAGACGTCGTTCGCCGAGACCACCGTCGCAAGGACGCAGAATGCGAGCCGGAACGGCATGCCGAGCTTCGCGTAGTCGGTGTCCATCAGCGAATACGAGCCGGCCTGGATCTCGGTCGCGACGTCGTTCAGATCGAAGGTGCCGGTGCCGCCGGCGGAGATCACCTCGCCACCCACGAGCGCATGCGCCGCGCTCAGTTTCGCCATCGACGCGTCGCACGCCGCCTTGCGCTGCGCGCGCTCGGCAAGCGGCATCACGTGGCCCTCGTAACCCATCACGCCGCGCACCGCGAGACCGCGACGACGCGCGAGGTCCGCGATGCGACCGCTGTCCTCGGGCGCGCAGCCGCAGCGCGGCAGGCCCACATTCACGTCGATCAGCACTTCGCGCACGCCGCCGTCCGCGGCGGCCGCGACGGTCTCCGGCGAATCGACGGCGACCGTCACGCGCGCATCGAGACGGCCGAGCCGGCGCGCGTCGAGCGTTTCGTTCGCGAGCAGCAGATCGTCGCCGAGGCCCGCGGCGGCCATGCCCTCGATCTCGCGCAGCGTCGCGCAGCAGAAGCTGCGATGACCGAGCGCAGCCTGGCGCTTCGCGAGCGCCGTGCACTTGGTCGCTTTCACGTGCGGGCGCAGTCGCGCGCCCGGCAGCGCCTTCGCCATCGTCACGAGATTGTGTTCGAGCGCCGCGACGTCGACGACCAGCGCGGGCGTCGCGAGATCGCGCAGCTTCACGCGGGCAGCCCGGTCGTCTCGGCGAGCCCGAGCATCGCATTCAGGTTCTGGATCGCCGCGCCGGCTGCGCCCTTGCCGAGGTTGTCGAGGATCGCGACGAGCAGCACGTGACCGCTGGGGTGCGGCAGCACGTGGAGGTCGATGCGGTTGGTGTCGTTGCACGCCTGCGGGTCGAGGCTGCGTTCCGTCACGGCAACGGCTTCTGCGTACGGTGCGACGCGCACGAACGCCGCGCCGCGATAGCGCTCGTAGATCGCCTCCCAGACTGCTTTGCCGGTCGCG
>JANLTC010000279.1:0-24549 GCA_031362725.1 Deltaproteobacteria bacterium
CCCCCCGCCCAACCCCCCCCCCGGGTTTTTTTCACGTCCCCCGCGCGCGGTCGGCGCGCTCCGGGGGCGGGGCGGCGGCCCGCCCTTCCCCCCCCCCCCGCCCCACCGCCCCGCGGCGAGGTTCACACGGACGAGCGGCGCTACGTTGCGGCCATGCCGCGCATAGAGCCCGCCGAAGTCGAGCGGATTGCCGATCTCGCACGCCTCGAACTCGACGCGGGCGAGATCCAGCGCATGACTGCGGAGCTGGAGGCGATCCTCGGCTACGTCGAGTCGCTGCAGGCACTCGACACCACGGGCGTCGAACCGACCTTCCACCCGCATCTCGTCTCCACGCTGTTGCGCGACGACATCGCGGCTCCCGCGCTCGATCCCGAAAGCGCGCTTGCCAACGCACCCGAACGCTCCGGCAGCGCGTTCGTGGTGCCCAAGGTGCTGGCCGAGGACGAGCGGTAGTGCCCCGCGATCGCTTCGAGACCGCGCTCGCGCAGCGCGCCGACCTCGACGCCGGGCGCGTCTCGTCGGTCGAGCTGGTGGAGCAATCGCTCGCGCGCGCGCAGGCCGCAGCGGAACTCGGCGCCTTCGTGCACTTCCAGCCCGCGCGCGCGCGCGCCGAAGCGAGCGAGGCCGACGCCCGCCGCGCGCGTGGCGAGCGCCGTTCGCCGCTCGATGGCATCCCTGTCGCGATCAAGGACCTGATGGTGCAGCAAGGGGAACCCTGTACCTGCGCCTCGCGGATCCTCGAAGGCTTCGTCGCGCCGTACCAGGGAACGGTGGTGGCGAAGCTGCAGGCGTCCGGCGCCGTGATCGTCGGCCGCACCAACATGGACGAGTTCGCGATGGGCTCGTCGAACGAGCACTCCATCTACGGTGTTGCGCGCAATCCGTGGGATCTCGCGCGCACGCCGGGCGGCTCGTCCGGTGGGTCGGCCGCGGCGGTCGCGGCGGGCATCGTGCCGATCGCATTCGGCAGCGACACCGGCGGCTCGATCCGGCAGCCGGCGTCGCATTGTGGTGTCGTCGGGCTGAAACCCAGCTACGGTCGCGTGTCGCGCTACGGGCTGGTGGCGTTCGCATCGTCGCTCGACCAGATCGGTCCGTTCGCACGCACCGCGAGCGACTGTGCGCTCGCCCTCGCCGCGATCGCCGGGAACGACCCGGCTGATTCGACGTCGCTGTGCGAGGCGGTGCCCGATTATCCTGGCGCGCTCTGCGGCGACGTCTCTGGTCTCGTCGTCGGATTGCCGCGCGAATACTTTGCCGAGGGCGCCGATCCCGAAGTGCTTGCGCGCGTGCGAGACGCGGTCGCCGAACTGGAACGCGCGGGCGCGAAGACGTGCGAGGTCTCGCTGCCGCACGCGTCCTTCGCCATCGCGGCGTACTACCTGATCGCGACGGCGGAGGCGTCGAGCAATCTCGCCCGCTACGACGGCGTACGCTTCGGACGCCGCGCGCAGTCGCGCACGCTCGGCGAGATGTACCGGCGCACGCGTTCCGAAGGCTTCGGCGCCGAGGTGAAGCGCCGCATCCTGCTCGGCACCTACGTGCTCTCGGCCGGCTACTACGACGCGTACTACCGCAAGGCGATGCAGGTGCGGACGCTGCTGCGTCGCGATTTCGAGCAGGCGTTCCGCGGCTGTGATCTGATCGCGACCCCGACCGCGCCCGAAGTCGCGTTCCGGATCGGCGAGAAGACCGCCGATCCGCTGAAGATGTACCTCTCCGACATCTACACCGTCTCGGCGAACCTCGCGGGGATCCCGGGCGTGTCGGTGCCGTGCGGTTTCGCGAACAGTTTGCCGGTGGGCTTGCAACTGCTCGGCCGCGCGCAGGACGAGGCGACGCTGCTGCGCGTCGCCGACGTCTACCAGCACCGAACGTCGTGGCACGAGCAGCATCCCGAGCCGAGCTGGGAGCGCGATCGGTGAGCGCACGATTGCAACCGCATCCCAACTACGAAGTCGTGATCGGCCTCGAAGTGCACGTTCATCTGCGCACCGACTCGAAGCTCTTCAGCCCCGCGCCGGTACGCTACGGCGATCTGCCCAATCACGACACGCATCCGATCGACCTCGGTCTGCCCGGGGTGCTGCCAGTGCTGAACCGGCGCGTCGTCGAACTCGGCGTGCGCGCCGCACTCGCCACGCATTGCAACGTGCAGCCATGCTCGATTTTCGCGCGCAAGAACTACTTCTACCCGGATCTCCCTAAGGGCTATCAGATCTCGCAGTACGAAGATCCGCTCGCGACCGGCGGCTGGCTCGAAATCGACCTATCCGGCTACGACGCGCCGGTGCGAGTCGGGCTCACCCGCATCCACATCGAAGAGGACGCGGGCAAGTCGATCCACGACGCCGCGATCGCCGGCGACGCGGGTTCGCACGTCGATCTGAACCGCGCCGGTGTGCCGCTGCTCGAGATCGTCTCGGAACCCGATCTTCGTTCGCCCGAAGAAGCGGCCGCATATCTGCGCAAGTTGCGGGAGCTGCTGCGCTGGGCCGACGTCTCCGACGCCGACATGGAGAAGGGCCAGTTCCGCTGCGACGCGAATCTCTCGCTGCGCCCGCACGGCGACGCAGAACTCGGTACGCGAACCGAGCTGAAGAACCTGAACAGCTTCCGCTTCGTCGAGGACGCGCTCTACGCGGAGATCGCGCGCCAGGCCGCGCTGCTCGACGGCGGCGGACGGGTGGTGCAAGCGACCATGCACTACGAGCCCGCCCGTCGCACGACCCGCGTGATGCGTCTCAAGGAGAACGCCGACGATTACCGCTACTTCCCCGATCCCGATCTGCTGCCGCTGCGGATCGCCGAGGCCGACATCGACGCGGTGCGCCGCGTGATGCCCGAACTGCCCGATGATCGCCGCGCTCGCTTCGAGCGCGATGACGCGCTCTCGGAATACGATGCGCGCCTGCTCACCGAGAGCCGCGCGTTGGCCGATTTCTACGAAGCCGCGGCGAAGGCGAGCGGAGCACCCAAGCTGGTCGCGAACTGGATGCTGCGCGACGTGCTCGCGCAGTTGCGGGAACGCGACTGCGAGATCGGCGCGACGCAGCTCGCGCCGGACGCGCTCGCGAAGCTGATCGCGCTGGTCGAGGCTGGCCGCGTCACCGCGGCGAGCGCGCGACCGCTCGTCGCGGTGCTGATCGAATCGGGCGGCGATCCCGAAACGCTGGTGCGCGAGCGCGGCCTCGAAGCGGTGTCCGACACCGGCGCGCTCGAGAGCGCCGCGGCGGCCGCCATCGCGGCGCATCCCGACGTCGTCGCGCAGATCCGGGGCGGAGACGCGAAGGGGCTGAACTTCCTGATGGGACAGGTGATGAAGCGCACGCAGGGCAAGGCCAACCCGAAGGCGGTGCGCGAGATCCTCGCCAGCAAGCTCGGGGCGTAGCGCTTGCGCGCGTTCGGACGGGCCGCGCTCGCACTCGGTGTCGCCGTGCTGTTCGCCATCGCGGCGGCGGCGTGGCTGCTGCCGCAATGGCTCGAAAGCGACGCGTTTGGCGAAATCCTCCGCACCGCCGCGCAGCGCGCCACGGGTCGCGAGGTCGCGTGGGACGATCTCTCGTTCGCACTGTTCCCGCCGCGACTGGTGGCGACGCAACTGCGCGTCGGCCTAGCGGCGGCGCCGCTCGTGCTCGTCGCGCGCGCCGACCTGCGCATGGCCCTTCCGCCGCTGCTGCGGCGGACGGTGGAGATCGATTCGCTCGCTCTCGACGGGGTCGCGTGGCGCATCGAGCGGACGCCCGCCGCGATCGAACCGGCGGGCGCGGGCGCTGCGAAGCCGGGCGAGCCGCGGCTCGCCGCGGCTGCGCCGCCTGCTGCGAGCCCGGAGTTCGTACCCGCCGTCGCCGAATCGCGCGGCGGTCCCGCGCTGCGCTTCGCGGTGCGCAGCGTTTCGCTGCGCCGCTCGCGCATCGTGTGGGACGATGATGCGCAGCAGCCGCCGGTCTCGATCGAGCTGCGCGACATCGAAGGCGCGGCGACGCGCAGCAGCGTCGAGGCGCCGCTCGCCGGAGCGCTCGCCGGAACGCTCGCGAGTGGCGGCACGCTGCGCCTCACCGGAAGCGTCACTCCCGATGGGAACCTCGACGTCGAGGCGACGGCCGGCGCCGTGGAGCTGGCTCCGTTCGCCGCGTACTTCGGCCGCGACTTCGCGCTCGCAGGGCGCATCGATGGCACGATCCGCGCGCGCGGGCCGGCCACTGCGTTCGAAGCGCTCGAGGCCGATCTCGAGATCGCCGACGCGAGCGTGCGCGCGGGCGAAGTCGTGACGCAAGGTCCGGTCGCGCTGAAGGCGCGCCTGCACGGCTCGATCACGAAGCCGGAAGGAGACTTCGAACTCGATGCGACACGCGCGCAGCTCTCGGCGTACGGCGGCGCGTTCCAGAAGCCGCCCGGCGCGCCGGCGATCGCGACCGGCAAACTCGTGCGCGACGCGAGCGGCAAGCTCAGCGTGGACTCGGTGCACTTGTCGATCAAGAACATGAACGGCCAGACGAGCGTTGCGCCCGATGGCCTGCACCTCGACGCGGCCCCGTTCGAGCTCTCGGGTTGGGGCGCGCTCTTTCCTGCGCTCGCGAACCTTTCGCCCGCCGGGTCGGTCGCGCTCGAAGGCGTGCGCGTCGCGACGTCGCCGCTCGCACTCGGCGGCCGCGTGCGTCTCGACGGCGTGCGGCTGCACGCCCCCGGTCGCGCGCCGATCGGGCTGCGCGGGGCGCTGGTGGGGCAGGGCGCGGGCGTCGTCAGCGAGGCGCTGGTGGCGACGCTCGGGGGCCAGGAGGTCGCGCTCGTGCTGCGCGTCGAGGGACTCGACGCCGTTCCGCGTCATCATTCCCAGCTCCACACGAAGGGCGTCGACGCGCGCGCGCTGCTCGAGGTGCTCACCGGGAAGGCGGATGTGTTGGAGGGTCCCGCGACGATCGACGCGGATCTCGCCGGTCCGTTCGGCGCGGCGGCGCTGGCGGGGCTCTCGGGCAGCATCGATCTCGTGGTCGGTGCGGGACGCATTGCGGGTGTCTCGCCGCTGCGTGCCGCGGTCGACGGACTCGCGCGCAACTCCGAATCGGCGCAGCTGATCGACCGCGAGCGCGCCGAGAAATCGCTTGCGCCGTACCTCGGCGATCGCTTCGAATCGATCCGCGGACGCTTTGCGGTGGCGGGCGGCCGCGCGCGCACCGACGCGCTGGTGATCCGCTATCCCGGCTATCAGCTCGAAGTGCGGGGATCGGTCGCGCTCGAGGGTCAGCGCCTCGACCTGGCCGGTCGCATCGCGCTCGACGAAGCGGTGTTCGCCGCGCTCGCCGAGAAGCCGGCGGAGCCCGGCGCCGGCGCGCGGACGATCGACGTGGCGCGCGTCCACGGAACCGCGGCCGAGCCGAAGCTCGAGATCGATCGCGCCGGCGCGATCGCGTTCGCAGCGAGCTTTGCGCTGGCGCAGCGCCGCGACAAACTCGAGCGCAAGATCGACAAGCAACTGGGCGATGGGAGCGGCGGCGCGATCCTCGATGTGCTCGATCGACTGCTGGGAAAGAAGAAGGAGAAGAGATGAGCGACTGGTTTACGCTGCGCTGGAGCGAGGAAGGCGTCGTGATGCTCGATCAGCGCAGGCTGCCGCGCGAAGAGATCTACGTGACGCTGCCGACCGCGCTGGACGTGGCGCTGGCGATCGAGACGATGGTGATTCGCGGCGCGCCGGCGATCGGCTGTGCGGCAGCACTCGGTGTCGCGCTCGCGGCAACCACGAGCTCCGCGACGTCGGTGGCCGCGCTGCGCCGCGACGTCGAGACGGCGAGCGCGCGCCTCGCGCAGACGCGTCCCACCGCGGTGAACCTGTTCTGGGGCCTCGGCAGGATGCGCGAGGAACTCGATGCCGCGTCCGCGGCGCCGGGCGCCGATCTCGCGAGCGTGCGCGCGCACCTGGTCGCTGCGGCAAAGCGCATCGTCGAAGAGGACGTCGAGATCTGCCGCGCGATCGGCCGTTCGGGTCTCGAAGTGATTCCGCCAAGCGCCCGCATCCTCACCCACTGCAACGCCGGCGCGCTCGCGACTGCGGGCTACGGCACCGCGCTCGGTGTCGTGCGCGCGGCGTTCGAAGCGGGTCGCGTCGCGAATGTGTTCGCCGACGAGACGCGGCCGTTCCTGCAGGGCGCGCGCCTCACCGCGTGGGAACTGCAGAAGGACGCGATCCCGGTGACGGTGATCGCCGACGTGATGGCCGGCCATCTGATGAAGCAGGGCGAGATCGACGTGATCGTGGTGGGCGCCGATCGCATCGCCGCGAACGGCGACACCGCGAACAAGATCGGAACCTACACGGTCGCGGTGCTCGCGAAGCGTCACGGCATTCCCTTCTACATCGCGGCGCCGCTGTCGACCGTCGACCTCGATACGCCGAACGGCGACGCGATTCCGATCGAAGAGCGCGGTCGCGCCGAAATGGCCAAGGTGGGCGCGACCGAGATCCTGCCCGACGGCGTGCCGGTGCGGCACCCGGCCTTCGACGTCACGCCGCACGATCTGATCGCCGGCATCATCACCGAAGCGGGCGTCGCGCGGGCGCCGTTCACGGCGAGTCTTCACGAACTAGTGGAAGCGGCACGCCGCGCTCGCTAACCGTCTCGCCCCGAGGAGATCCCCGATGACTTCGAAGAGCACGACGCAGGTTCGCGGCAAGGCGATCTGGATGGACGGCAAACTCGTTGCGTGGGACGACGCCAACGTCCACATCCTCACGCACACGCTGCACTACGGACTCGGCGTCTTCGAAGGAATCCGCTGCTACCGCACCGCGGACGATCGCTCGGCGATCTTCCGGCTCGGCGAGCACGTGCGGCGCCTCTTCGAATCCGCGCACATCAACCTGATGACGGTGCCATGGACGCGCGCGCAGATCGAGACCGCGATCGCCGAGACGCTGCGCGCGAACGAACTGCGCGAGGGCTACATCCGGCCGCTCGTCTACGTCGGCCACGGCGCAATGGGGCTCAATCCGGGCGACAACCCGATCCGCGTCGCGATCGCGGCCTGGCCGTGGGGCAAGTATCTCGGCGACGAAGGCATGGAACGCGGCATTCGCGCGAAGATCTCGACCTTCGCGCGCCACCACGTGAACGCCAAGATGACCAAGGGCAAGACCTGCGGCGACTACGTGAACTCGATCCTCGCCAAGCGCGAAGCGCTGCTCGACGGCTACGACGAAGCGATCCTGCTCGACACGCAGGGCCTCGTCGCGGAAGCCAGCGGCGAGAACCTGTTCGTCGTGCGCGACGGCAACGTCCGCACGCCGCCGCTGCCGACGGTTCTCGACGGCATCACGCGCGACACCATCATCGCGTTGGCGCACGACAAGGGCATCGCGATCCACGAAGCCGCGATCTCGCGCGACGAACTCTACATCGCCGACGAAGTCTTCATGACCGGCACCGCGGCCGAAGTGACGCCGGTGCGCGAGGTCGATCGCCGCCAGATCGGCGCCGGTGCGCGCGGTCCGATCACGAAGGCGCTGCAAGCGGCGTTCTTCGACGCGGTGAGCGGCAGGGATCGCAAGCACGAGGGCTGGCTCACGTTCGTGTGATCCGCGCACGCGTTCAGGGCACGTCGAACGACACGACCCCGAAGGCGTTCTCGCTTTCGCCCGCCTGGAGCAGGACGTGCAAGCGCGTTCCCGCGGCGCCGAAGAACGCGAAGCGTCCATGCGGGAGCGCCAGGGTGCCGCCAGCCTCGAAGGCCGGCAGCGCGAACACGTCGCGCTGCTGCAGATCCTCTCCGAAAAGCTCCACGATTCCGTCCGCGTTCGGATCCGTGCCGTACGGGGGCGGCGCGGGCACAGCAGCGATCCTCCCGGCGGCGGACGAGTGGTCGAGGTGGCGGATGCGGATCCGTCCTTCGAGGCTGCCGTCGGGGAGCATGTCGACGTTGCTGTCGTCTGAGAGTCGATAGGCATTGCCACACGCGGTGAAGAGACGCGCACCGTCCTCTGCCATCCAGAGATTCCCGAGTCCATCCTCGTTGGCGATGCAGGTCTGGTCTCGAAAGCGCGTGAAAAGGATCACGCCGGCGTCGATCTCGAAGCGGTCGATCTCTCGCGAACTCAGCCACGGATCCATTCCGTAGATTCGGGGCGACCCCGGCTGCAGCCGACCGCGGATTCCGCCTCTGATGGAGTTCCCAACGAGCGTCGGATGATCGAGACCGCTCGCGAGATCGAGCGATCGCATCCAGTCGCCACGATCGCGACCGCGCCCGGAGAACGAGTAGGCCCAACCATTGTCCGCGAGTACGACGTCGCCCGCGGCGTTCGCGACCGGGTACGTCTCGATCGGGGCGCCGTTCTCGAGGTCGACGAGAGTCATCCAGCCGCCGTGCGCGACGGCAGCCTGCGTGCTGTCGGGACCGACCGACACTCCGAGCGGCGGCAACGGCAGCGGCACGACGCGATCGTCACCGCTCTCAGGATCGAGCGCGTGCAGAGCCGCAGGATGCGCGCTCACGAACACGATGCGGTCGAGGGCGTCGCTGTACTCGGCATCGACGATCTCTGCGTCCACCGTGAGGAACGCCTGCGCCGCGACCGGAACGTGGGGCGGTGGCTCGAATCGATTGGGTCGCAGCAGCGCCGAGCGGACCAGTGTCTCGCCGATCCGGTTGGAGGCGAGAAGCACGATGTAGAAGCGGCGCGCGCCGTCGAGGAACACCGCTCGCGCGTAGGACGGATTCGCGTCTGGAACCGAACTCGGCGGCATCGAAATTCCGCCGGCGTCATCGAAGTATGGCTTGCGGTATGCGCGCAACGTGCGGCCATCGATGCCCGAGATCGCGAGCGCGTACTCGGATCCGAGCGCGTCTGCGAACCCCCACGGGCGCGCCGCCTGATCGAGAGAACCCGCGAAGCGCATGTCTGTCGCCGCATCGTTGGTCGGAAGGGCGATCGCTCCGATGTCGCTGACGAGGCGCGTGCCGTCGGCACTGAACGCGACACGGCCCGGTACGTAGCCCGTGCCGGTTTCCCGCACGAACTCGATGCTCGGGCCCGAGACCTGAAAGTGGACGCCCTCGTCCCGGGTACCGGCGTAGAGGTCCCGGCCATTCGGATGAAGCGTGAGGCTCTCGATCGCGCCATTCAGGTAAGGGGTGGTCGTCTCGCGCGTCTCAGCTCCGGTCACCACGTCCAGCGCGCGCACCGGATCGTAGAAACCGTACGAGTTGGCGGCATAGGCGTACCGGCCGTCGGCGGAGAACACCAGCGTGCTCACGATGATCGAGGTCGGAAGCATCACGATTCCGTGCGTCTCGATTCCCAGGATGCTGACGGCGTAGTCGTGACCGATCGCGGCGAGGCGACCGTCGCGGCTGATCGCCACGCAGCGCGCGTACGACGGCAGCGCCAGCGACCACTCGGCGCGGGTGACGGGGTCGTACACGTACACCCGATCGGGGTTCGTCGCGATCATCACGAGCATCCCGCTCGCCTCGCTGTAGGCCGCGCGGGTGAGCTGGTGCGGGAGATGGGTGTAGGGGTCGCAGCTCCAAGCGCCGCAGAGCAGCCACGCCGCGATCGCAAGGACACTCGCGCTGCGCATTCCTTCGCCCCTCCGGCGCGGCATCTTATCCCATCTTGTGCCGCCGCAACTTCCCCGCGCGTAGCCCCGTGGCGTCCCTCCATCTGCGCGGCTCGCGCCCACGCTCCCGCGCGGCTGAGCTATTTTGCAGCGTTTGCGCAACGGAGGCTTTCCATGACCGTCCACTACGAGCCCTTTTCTGTCGACGTGCGCGACGACCCGTATCCGCACTACGCGAGGCTGCGCGACGACGCGCCGCTCTACTGGGCGGAGCAGGCGCAGGCGTGGTGCGTGTCGCGCTTCGAGGACGTGCGGTCGGTGTTGCGCGATCCCGAGCGATTCTCCTCGGACGCGATGCGGACCTTCCTGCTGGGCGTCGCGCCCGGCGCCGATCCAGCAAAGGACCCGGCAGCCGCGCAGCGCATGCTGGAGATCGCCCAGGCGTTGCCGTTTTCGCCGCAGCAGCTGATCACCTCGCGCAACCTGATCTCCGAGGATCCGCCGCGCCACGGGATCCTGCGCAGCCTGGTGAACCGCGGCTTCACGCCGCGACGCATCGCCGCGTGGGAGCCGCGCCTGCGCGCCGTTGCCGAAGAGTGCATGGCGGCGCTGCGACACCGCTCCGAGTTCGACGTGGTGAGCGAGCTGGCGATCCCGCTACCCGTCCGCATCATCACGGAGATGTTGGGCGTCGAAGCCGAGCGGCAAGACGACTTCAAGGCGTGGTCGGATCAGCTGGTCGCCGGAAGCACCGGATCGGGGCGCGGGCTCGACCTGACCGAGAACGGTTTCGGGCCGGCGATGGCGGCGCTCTGCGGGTACGTGCAGCAAGTCGCCGCGCGGCGCCGGCGCGCGCCCGGCGACGATCTGATCAGCGTGCTGCTGACGGCGCAGGACGGCGAGGTCGAACTCACCGATGCCGAGTTGTCGTTCTTCGTGATGCTGCTGCTCGTCGCCGGCAACGAGACCACGACGAACCTGATCGGCAACGCGACGCATGCGTTGCTGCGGCATCCCGAGCAGCTCGCGCGGGTTCGCGCGGACCGCGCGCTGTTGCCGGCGCTCGTCGAGGAGGTGCTGCGCTGGGATTCACCGGTGCAGTTCGTGTTCCGCCGCGCCACCTGCGACGTCGACCTCGCGGGCGGCCGCATTCCCGCGAACGCCTACGTCATCGCGCTGATCGGCTCGGCGAACCGCGACGAGCGGACCTTTGGCAGCACGGCGGCCGATTTCGACGTGACCCGCGAGAGCCAGGGCCATCTCGCCTTCGGCCTCGGCAATCACTTCTGTCTCGGCGCCGCGCTCGCGCGCATGGAAGGACAGATTGCCCTCGGCGCGCTGCTCGACGAGCTGCCGCGCCTCGAACCGCGTGACGCGCGCGTCACGTTCATCGATTCGTTCCTGGTGCGCGGTCCCCAGAGTCTGTCGCTGCGACGCGCCGCGTAGCGCGCGTCGCAGCAGGGATCGACGGGAAGGGTCACGCTACGGCGTCACCGCCGCCGGCGTCCCGCCGCCGAAAATCGCCATGACCCCGCCGATCAGCACTCCCATCACCAGGAACATCACGACGAGCTGCGCGATGAAACCGATCACGCAGACCAGCACGGCCCGACCGGTGCTGGTGTAGTCGAGGGCCTGGCGCACGGCGATCACCATCGCGGCGAGCTGCCAGAATCCCGCCGCGGTGACGATCAGACCGCCGATACCGGGCAGCACGCCGAGTACCCCGACGACGCCGGGCGCCGCCGCGAAACCCGTTGCGCGCAGCATCTCGCCGAGATCCGATTTGGTCTGGGCTTCCGGCAGCAGCCGCGTTCCGACCAGATAGATCGTGAACGCCCAGACGAACCAGCCGATCAGCGCCGCGACGACGCCACCGACCAGGCCGATGCCGTGACCGCCGGACACCGCCGCCGAGCCGATACCGCTCGCCACGCCAGCGATCGCGACCACCGTCATCGCCTGTCCGAGCGCGGTCGGATCGCGCTCGACCTCTTCATAGGTTGCGACATCGAGTCGCGCTGCACCGATCGCCCGTTCGAGCAGAGTTGCCATGCGAGTCCCCCTTTGGCCGGCAGCCTACCGTGTTTGTGCGCGCGGCTCGCGCAATACACAGCGCGTGCCACCGCGCTCCATCTCGACGACGCACTGATTGCACGGGATGCAGCGCGAGGCGGTCAGCTCGCCGGCCTGGAGCCTGCGCGCGAGGTCTGGATCTCGGATCAACGCGCGGCCCATCGCGAGCAGGTCGAAGCCTTCCTCGATCGCGCGCTCCATCGTGACGAGGCGATTGACGCCGCCGAGCAGCATCAGCGGAAGCGCGAGCGCCGCGCGAAAGCGCAGCGCGGAGGCGCGGAAGAACGCTTCTTCGAACGGGAACGGGCGGATCAGCAGCGCTGCGAACAGGCGCATCCCGAGGCGCGCCGTCGCGTTCTTCTCGTTCTCGATCATGCCGCGCAGCGGCACCTCGCCGCGCATCAAGAAGAACGGGCTGCGCGTGGTGTGGCCGCCGGTGAGTTGCAGCGCATCGACGGACGCGTCGGCCTCGATCCCCCGCGCGACCTCGATGCCCTCTTCGAGCGTCATCCCGCCGCGAAAGCCGTCCTCCATGTTGAGCTTCGCCCAGATCGCAGCGCGATTCCCCACCGCGTCGCGCACCGCGCGCAGCACGCGACGCGGGAAGCGCGCGCGATTCTCGATGCTGCCGCCGTACGCGTCGCGACGTCGATTGTTGTAGGGCGACAGGAACTGCGCGAGCAGATAGCCATGCCCGAGATGAACCTCGATGCCGTCGAAGCCGGCGTCGATCGCGAGCCGCGCGGCGGCGACGAAGTCGCACTCGAGGCGGTCGAGGTCGGCGCTGCTGGCCGCGCGCGAAAAGCACATGCCGCGCGGCGAGAAGGTGCGCGACGGTCCGAGTGGGTTGGCGCGGATCACACCCGGTGTCGCGAACCAACCCGCGTGGCCGAGCTGGATCGCCGCGCGCGCGCCCTCGGCGTGGATCGCATCGGTGAAGCGGCGCAAGCCGGGCAGGGCTTCGTCGCGCATCCAGATCTGGTCGCGAAAGGTGCGACCATCCGCCGACACCGAGCAGTACGCGAGCGTCGTCATCGCGACGCCGCCGGCCGCGAACTCGCGATGCCAGTCGAGCAGCGCGTCGGTCATCAAACCGCCGCGCGACATGCCCTCGTTCGTGCCGCACTTGACGATGCGGTTGCGCAGCTCGATCGGACCGAGCCGGAACGGCGAGAAGGTGCGCAGCGAAGCGGACGCGGTCATCGGGAACTCCAGTGCGGCGCCTCCTTCGTAGCAGCGCGCGGTGTGGAGAGCGAGCCGAATCCCTGCTCGGTGCGCGCTCTTCCTCGCGTCTGCGATCGCGGCCGCTGCTCCGTGTCGCAGCTTGCAACGGCGATGCCTGGCAGCGACTGCAAACGGTAGGGCTGGCTCAGGATCGTGCGCGTCGGCGTCGGCGTCGGCACAGCCCCCGTGCGCCGAGCACCGCGATCGCGCCAATCGCGAGGCCCGTGGCATCGGGCTCGGGGATCACGACCACGTCGAGTGATTCGCCGAAGCCGGGGCCTTGGCCGCGCGCGCTCGAACAGCCGAGATCGGCGCAGCCGGACACCAGCGTGCGATCGCCTTGCACGGGATCCACGCGGAACACGGCATCGAGCTTGGAGTCCGCGACGAGCAGCGATCCGTCGAGGTCGAGGGCGATTCCGAAGAGATTGTCGAAGCGCGGGCCGCTTCCGCGGAGCGCGCTGCAAAGCAGATCTTCGCATCCCGAAACCAGCGTGCGCGCACCCGTCGTGGGATCGACCTGGCGCAACGCGCCGAACGGCGTGCCTTCGATCTGGTAGGTGACGAAGATCGCGCCACCTGCATCGATCACGAGATCCGTCGGCTCGCCGAAAGTGGCTCCCGTACCCACGGCGCTGGTGCACGCGGCATCCGTGCAACCCGAGAGCAGTGTGCGGTCGCCGCTCAGCGGGTCGATCCGGTAGAGCGCCTGGCCGTCTACGACGTGGATCGCGCCCGCCGGGTCGAGGGCGATGCCGAAGAGTCGGCCGATCCCGGGTCCGACTCCGATGGTCTGCGTGCAGGTGGCGTCCGCACAGCCCGAGACGACCGTGCGGTTTCCGCTGACCGGATCTACCCGCACGATCGCGTAGGTACCCGCGACCGAACGATCCGCCACCAGGATGCGACGGTCGCGTTCGAGCGCGACGAAGCGCGGCGCGAAGAAACCGGCGCCGGCGCCGAGCGTCGTCGCGCACACCGCGTTGGCGCAGCCCGACACGACCTCCCGATCGCCGGAGTCCGGGTGGACGCGCAGCAGGTTGCGGTGGAACGGGTTCGCGACGAGCAGCGTGTGGTCGCGATCCACGGCGAGACCCTCGGGACCCGCCAGTGCGGGACCGCTCCCGCGCAGAATCGCGGACGCCACGGCGCGATCACCGCTGGCAGGGTCCATCTCGATCAGCTCGAGGCTCGCAAAGTTCGAGGTCACGATCTGCCCGCGCGAAAGAGGTGGCGGCTGCGGACTCTCGGGCAGCATCGTCGCGGTGAGCTGGAACTGCGTGCCGCCGCCGGAGGCCAGGTTCGCGAGCGCGTACCAGGTTCCGGGGGTCGGGTCAGCGATCTCGCAGTACTCGTAGCTCCCGGCGAAGGCAGACGCGCAGGCGGAGTCGATCGTCGTCGGCGCGAAGCCCGGCTTCAGATAGAGGTCGAGGTCACCGAGCTGTGTTCCGTTGAGCCCGACGCGCAGCACCTTGGTCGCCGGCGGCACCTGGAAGTTTCGCGTGGTCTGCGAGAAGACGGTGCCATCGAACGCCAACGAGGTCGTCGCGGCATCGCCGACCTGGGCTCCGTCGCCGCAGCGCGCGGCGTCGAGGTCAGTGCCGACCTCGACGCGCAGCCAGCTGCGGAGGACGAAGACATCGGTATCGAAGCTGCTGCCGCTCACGCTGCAGCTGCCGTTGCCGCCCGAATGGATCCCCGAGAGCAGCGGGCCGGTGCCGAAGTCGACGAGCAGCGGTCCGCCCGAATCGCCGGGACAGATGTTGGAATCGGTCCCGGCCGCTCCGATCGGAGCCAGATAGTTCCAGCACAGGTGGGTCGAGTCGGGTACGCCGGTGCCACCACAACTGGCGGTGACGACGGCTCCGACGCGCTTGATTCCACCATCGGAAACGCTTTCGTGCGCGCGGCCGAAGCCGACGATCGTGGCCGTGAATCCGCTGACGGCTCGTGCGACTTCGTTGATCCGGCGCGGGCGGATGCCGCGGACCTCGGCGCCGAGTTCGAGGATTGCGAGGTCGCCTTGCACTGCGAACGCATAGTTCGCGGGAATCCGAATCCGTTCGATCGCGCGGATTCCAACCTGCGGCGTGAAGACGACGGCCTGCGCGGGATCGATCACGAACTCGCCCCCGCCGCACGCGGCGCCCGTGCCGCTCGCAGCGCAGACGCAGTGCGCGGCCGTTACGACGCTGCGGCACCCGATGAAGGTGGCTGTGCATTGGTTCCCGCCCGTGAGCAGCACGCCGACCTCCGGCCAGGCAGCCGAGTCCAGCCCGTTCGCGATCCGCGGTTCGAGCACGGGCATGCTGGCGCGAGCCGTCGCGAATGGCGCCGCCGTGAGCATTGCGAAGCCGACGAGTGCGACGACCAGCCTCATTTCTGCTTCCGCTCCGTTCTACCCGAGAGCGGCACAGCATACCTCCGGAGGTTCGCGAGGAGATTGCGCCGCGAAACGCGCGCCCATCCGCCGACACCGGGGAGTACGCGAGCGTCGTCGGCGCAACGCTGCTGGCCGCTTGCAGAAAGCGCCTCGACGTCCGCTCTGCGCTCGCGGAGTCGTCCGTCTGCGAACTCACGCGCTCGTCCGGCGCCCCCACGCGTAGCCCATGTGGCGCCCGGCCATCTGCGCGCCGACGTCGCCGAATCCCGCCACTTCGACCGCGCGACCGAGCGCGACGATCGGCACGAAGTGCAGCGACCCGCGTCGCCAGAGCCAGCCGCGCAGGCCCGTCTCCTTCTCGGTATCGGCGCGTGCGAAGCCGCTGCCGGTGAAACGCGCGCCGGGCGCCGCGACGCGCGCCATCTCGCCGAGCGCGCGGCCGAGGTCCGGCATCTGGTGCAGCCCGCCGGAGCAGTTCACCTTCGCGAAGACGCCGTCGCGGAACGGCAGCGCGAGAGCGTCGCCGCGCACGAGCAGCACGTTGTCGAGACGCTCGCGGCGCACGCGCCGCGCGGCGCGCGCCAGCATCGGCGCGGCGATGTCGAGGCCGACGACGAGTCCTTCGGGTCCGACGCGGCGCGCGAGTTCGACGCTGAAGTTGCCCTGGCCGCACGCGACGTCGAGCACGATGTCGCCCGTCGTGAGCACGAGCCGCTCTTCGAGCGCGCGCACTTCGGAGCGGAAGTCGGGCATTCCGATCGTACCGGTAACGCGGTCGCGCAACGTGTCGTAGAGCCAGGCGGTGGCCCCGGTGTCGAAGATCCGTTGCGTAAGGGTTGGCGCGAACGACGCCGAGAGCAGGTCGAGCACACCGTCTCGCATTCGCGGCGCGAGTTCCGCGGGATCTCGATCGAAGAGCCGGGCAGCGCGTCGCAGCGGCTCCGGGCCGGAGAGAGGGTTCATGGCGGACTCCTTGTGCGGACGGGCGCGGCGGGGAGACTGTGGCCTCACCATGCGCTGCCGGCACCTCGCATTCCGATGACGCGCGCGCGCAGCGCCGGGCCCCGCGCAAACCCGCGCAAACGACCCGTCCAGCAGCGTTCGCGCGAAACGGTGCGGGCAATACTGGAAGCCGCGGCTCGCATTTTCGAGGAGCGCGGCGTCGCGGCTGCGACCACCGACGCGATCGCCGAGCGCGCCGGCGTCTCGGTGGGGTCGCTCTACCAGTACTTCCCGAACAAGGAATCGCTGCTCGCGATGCTCTCGTCTTGTCACCTGCTCGCTGCGCAGGGCGCGCTCGTTCCCGCGCTCGCGCAACTCGATGCTGGCGCGGCCGCCGAGATCGCGATTCCGGCCCTCGTCCACGCGATGATCGAGTCGCACGCGCATCGGCCGCGACTCCACCGCATGCTGTTCACCGACGCGCCGATCGAGGCGGAACAGCGGCACGCGCTGGTCGCGATGCACCGCGACAACTGCGAGCGCCTCGCGCGCTGGATTGCGTCGCAGTCCGAGCTGCGCGTCGAAGATCCCGCCCTCGCGGCGCGCGTCGGTTTCGACGCGCTGACCGCGCTCGCGCACGGCTTTGCGCTCGACCGCCGCGCCGGCACCGTCGAGCGTCGCGAAGCGGAACTGGTGTGTTTGTTGCGTCGCTACTGGACGGCTGCGCCGTGACCGGCGCCAGCGCGGATCGATGACGGACGACTGGCTGCACACGCGGCTCGGCGAAGTGCGCGGTTACATCCAGCCGCACACGCTCTCGGAACTGTGGTTTCACACCGGTACGGCGTGCAATCTCGCCTGTCCGTTCTGTCTCGAGGGATCGAAGCCGGGCGATCGCCGACTCGAACGGGTGACGCTCGCCGACGCGCGTCCCTTCATCGATGAGGCGCTCGAGCTAAGCGTGCGCCAGTTCTCGTTCACTGGCGGCGAGCCGTTCGTCAACCGGGACCTCGTACCCATCCTGGCGTACGCGCTCGATCGCGCCCCGTGCCTCGTGCTCAGCAACGGTGTCGATGCGGTGACGCAGCATCTCGCGCAGATCGAGTCACTTCTCGCGCTCGCACATCCACTCGCGCTGCGCATCAGCATCGACCATCCAGACGAGGCGCGGCACGACGCCGGGCGCGGCACGGGCAATTTCGCGAAAGCCTGGACGGCGCTGCGCCAGCTACACGTGCGCGGTTTCAGGGTTTCGATCGCGCGCCAGATGGCGGTCGATGAGGACAGGGCGGTCGTCGAGGCGGCCTACCGGGATCTGTTGCGTCGCCACGGCGTTCCGGAGGATCTCACGCTGGTCGCCTTCCCGGACTTCGGCGCGCCGGGCGCACAGCGCGACGTGCCCGACGTGACCGAGTCGTGCATGCGGCAATTCCAGACCGAGGCGACGCGGCGCGCGTTCATGTGCGCCTACTCCAAGATGATCGTGAAGCAGGGCGGCCGGATGCGGGTGTACGCCTGCACGCTGGTGGACGACGATCCTGCTTATGATCAGGGCGCCACGCTGCGCGAGAGCCTCGCAGTGCGCGTGCGATTGAGGCATCAGCGCTGCTACAGCTGCTTTCGGTACGGCGCGTCGTGTAGCGAGACCGACGGATCCTGACGAGCGCCTCAGCTCTCGAGCACCGCGAGGATCTCCCGCTGCGCTGCCGTGAGGCGCTCGCGGGGTGTGACGAGCGCGCCGCGCAGCGCGCTGCGACAAGGACGGGAGTCGCCCTCCCATTGTTCTCCAACCACGGCAGCGAGGAGCTGCTGCACGCGCCCGAGGTTGGCCTGATACAGCGCGAGCACGTCGGCGACGGTCGCGTGTTGCGCCGGGTCGTCCATCCAGCAGTCGTAGTCCGTGACGAGCGCGATCGTGCAGTACCCGAGCTGTGCTTCGCGAGCCAGGAACACTTCGGGCACGTTCGTCATCCCCACGAGATCGGCGCCGGCTCCGCGCAACATCAGGCTCTCTGCGCGCGTGCCGAGCCGCGGACCCTCGACGCAGGCGTAGGTGCGGTCGGTGTGCAGCGTGAAGCCGAAGCCGTGCGCCACGCGCGCGATGCAATCGGCCGTGGCGCGGCACGTGGGCTCGGCCGTCGAAACGTGCGCCACCATGCCGCCCCCGAAAAAGCTCGCAGCGCGCAGCCCGCGCGTCGCGTCGATGTACTGCGAGGGCAGCGCGAGGTCGCCCGGACGCAGTTCCGCGCGCAGGCTTCCGACGGCGGATACGCCGATCACCGTGCGCACGCCGAGCGCCTTCAGCGCCCAGATGTTGGCGCGGAAGTTGATCTCACTCGGCAGGTATTCATGGTGATCGCCGTGGCGGGAAAGGAACGCGATCCGCTTGCCGCCGAGCGTGCCGATCCGCACCGGCGCCGAGGGGGCGCCGAACGGCGTCGCGACCACGCGCATCTCGAGTTCGGCCTGCGCATCCATTCCATAGAGCCCGGTGCCACCGATGATGCCGATCACTGCGCCCGACCCCCCGCGAGGTGCGCGCCAGGGTGCTGGCGCGCTACAGCCAGCAAGCATGCCTGATCGCTCACGCAGACGTCACCCATGAATCGCCGCACGCGACTGCCGTTTTCCGCGATCCTCGGCTACGGCGCCGGCAACTTCGCATTCTCGATGCTCGGGCTCGTCGTCGCGGTCAACCTGCAGTTCTTCTACACGGACTACGTTGGCCTTTCCGCCGGACTCGTGGCGTGGGCGCTGCTGTTCGCGCGCCTCTTCGATGCGTTCGTCGATCCGCTGATGGGCTGGCTGTCGGATCGCACCCACACGCGATGGGGTCGGCGCCGGCCGTGGATGCTCGCGGCCGCGCTGCCGCTCGGGCTCGCGTTCTACGGGCTCTTCGCGCCGCCGGCTCTCGAAGGGCAGGGCGCGCTGCTCGGCTATCTGATGCTGCTCTACACCGGCACGTTCCTGCTGTGGACGGTCGGCGCGATCCCGTACTACAGCCTCGGCGCGGAATTGACCGACGACTATCACGAACGCACCCAGGTGATCGCCGTGCGCGAGGGCTGGGGACTCGCGGGCCTGCTCTGCGCGACGATCCTGCCGGCGTACTTGATCCACCTGCGCGGCGGTCGCGACGGCTACGCGGCGATGGGTGCGATTCTCGGCGCGGCGACGGCGCTGTTCCTGTTCGGCTCGGGCATTGCGAGTCGCGAGCGCAGCGAGTTCCACGGGCGCGCGTCGCTGAATCCGTATCGCGGCATCGTGCGCTCGCTGCAGAACCCGCACTTCCGGCCGCTGCTGGCGGCGTTCTCCCTGTCTGCGATCGCCGGCGCGGTGCCGGCGACGCTGGTGATCTACGTCGCGGTCTACATCATCGGTACCCCGGATTGGTGGGCGCAGCGCGCGCCCGATTGGCTACCGACGTGGTCGTACTACCTGCTGCTCTACTTCCTGTCGGCCGTCGTCGCGCTGCCGTTCTGGAGCCGCGTCGCGGCGCTGCGCGGCAAGAAGGCGACCTGGGGCATCGCGATCGGACTGGCCACCGTCACCAGCGCCGCCTGCTTCTGGCTCGGCGACGGTTCGATCGGACTCTTTTCGGTGATCCTGGTGCTCGGCGGTGCGAGCTTCGGCAACTATCTGGCGCTGCCGCCCTCGATGGTCGCCGACCTGATCGACCACGACGAAGCGTCGACCGGCATGCGTCGCGAAGGCGCGTACTTCGCGCTGTGGTCGTTCGCGACCAAGGCGGGCAACGCGATCACCGGCTTCGCGGCGCTGCAGGTGCTCGAGCACGTCGGCTACGTACCGGGGCAACCGCAATCCGAGACCGTGAAGCTCTGGATGCTGTGGATGTATTCGTGGTTCCCGGCGCTGTTCTATCTGCTCTCGGCGCTCGCGCTGCGGCGCTTCCACTTCACGCGGACAGATCTCGCCGAAGCGCAACGACGCGTGGGTCGCGGGTAGCGCCCAACGCGGACGACCGCAGTGCCAGGGCACCGCGGCCGCCCCCGTCGTTGCTCAGCCTGCGAGCGAGCGTCGCGGTCGCCACCACGCCAGGCCGACCAGGCCCAGTGTCAGCAGCCACATCGTGACCGGCTCCGGAATGAACTGGAAGCGCTGGTCGACGACCGGGATTGCGGCAAAGAGCCCGCCGCCGAGGCTCACGGTCTTCGCGACCGAGAGCTGCGGCACGGCCGCGAACGAGATGGAGTCGTTCGGAACGCTGCCCACACCTTCGATGTCGTAGGTGAAGAGCGAGCCGAGCACTTCATTGGCCGGTCCGAGCAGCGATTCCCCGACCCATGCCTGGGCACCCGCACCGATCGTCGTGCCCGCTGCGAACAGCGAGGCGCCGATCAAGATCGGGTCGGTCGCCGTCACCTGGTAGGAGAGCAGCAACGTCCCCGCGTCGCCGAGCAACACGGACAGCGGCCCCGACAGACGGAAGCCGTCCGCCAGCAGTTGCACCGGGTAGTCGGCGAGATCGAGCGAGATGTCGCCCGTGATGGTCGCTTCGAAATTGGCAAAGGTGAGGCCTGCCACCATGAAGCTCGCGCCGCCATCCAGATCGGCCAAGGTCAATGCACTCGCACCCTTCGCGGTCGCGAGCGCCGCTCCGAGTCCGAGCGCGCACAGCACAGCAAGCGATCGTCGATTCCCAAGCATCAAGACCTCCACAGAGTTGCGCCGGCCTTGCCGCGCGCGACGCGAGTCGCCGTGCAAGGCTCGTGCGGTCCACACCCAACGTTTCGGCGGAGGACCCGTCGCGCTGTGTGCGGCGCGGCACGGCAGCGGGCGTGCGAGTGGCGGCATTTCCCACGCGACCGATGCGCGACTCGGCACGCGAGCGGAAGCGTCACCGCAGCGCGCGCGCAGCTTCCGCTCGCACGCAGCGGGTGGAGGGGGGTGGTTCAGCGCTCGTCGCCAGCGACCGCGTCCGGGCCGGAGCGGCTCAGCTCTCGATTTCGCGCCGGCGAAACGCGGCGATCAGCAGCGCGACGCCGCCCACCGCCCAGATCGCGAGGCGCAGCATCGCTTGCGCGAACGCATCGCCCGGATCGATGTGCGGATTCCATCGCACCACGGCGCCGACGATCGCCGTGAAGAGCGGCGGGCCGTAGCGGTCCGCCGCGCCGACGAGTCCACCGATCGCGACCTCGGGATGCGCGAGTTCGTTGGCGAGCCCCACTCCGTTCGCGAACGCGAGGAACACGAGTCCGAGTAGCACCAGCAGGATCACCGCCATGCGACCGACCGCGAGCGACGCCGCCATCGCGAGCGCCGCGACCACCAGCGCGCCGAGCGCCGTTGCGGCCGCGGCGGCGAGCGCCGGTCCGATCGCGACGCCCTGCCGCAGCACCAGCATCGTGCCCGTTCCCCCGAGCAGCACGGCGCCGCAAACGAGCGCGACGCCGAGTGCGCCGGCGAGTCGCGCGGCGGCCCAGACGCCGCGCGAGACTGGTCGCGAGAGCCACAACACCGCGCTGCCTTCTGCGAGCGGACGCGCCAGATGATCGGCCGCGAGCAGTCCGGCGATCGCGAGCACGGCCCACGCCTGGAACGCAAACAGGATCGGCGCGAGGAAGCCGCCGATGACGTGTCCGTCGACCACCTCGCCGTTCACGTTGAGGCCGCCGCTGCCGAACTGGGTGCAGGTCTGCGCGCCGGCGAGTCCGATCACCAGCACGATCGCGACCGCGAAGCCGAGCCGGCGCCGCAGGCCGTCGCGGAACGATTCGGCGGCGAGGATGCGGAAGGCGCGCAGCGCGTTCATCCGCCGTCCCCGTGACCCGGGGCGCCAGGCATCGCCTGGCCGGCTCGAGGATCGAGCGGGCCCGGGGCTTCGCCCCCTGCGACCGCGCGCACGAATACGTCTTCGAGTGTCTCGCCGGGCTGCACGAGCGATTCGAGCGCGCCGCTCGCGGCGACGCGTCCCTCGCGCAAGATCACCACGTGGTCGCAGGTGCGCTCGACCTCCGAGAGCACGTGCGAGGAGACCAGCACCGTTGCACCGCGCGCGCGGGCGGATTCGATCCACGCGCGCGCATCGCGCACGCCGAGCGGATCGAGGCCCGACGTCGGTTCGTCGAGTAGCAGCACCTCGGGTCGGCCGAGCAGCGCCTGCGCGAAACCCGCGCGCTGGGCGAGCCCCTTCGAAAGTCCGTCGACGGGTTCTTGCAGCCGGTCGCGCACGCCGGTGGTCTCGGTCACGGCTTCGATTTCGCGCACCGCATCGGCGCCGCGGAGACCCGCGAGCGCGGCATGGACGTGCAGGAAGCGCTGCAGCGTCATCGCGGGCGGCAGCCGCAAGCGCTCGGGCAGATAACCGACGCCGCGTCGCGAGGCCGGATCGAACGGATCGAGCCCGCGCAGTCGCGCGGCGCCCTTCGTCGGTCGCACGAAGCCGAGCAGCAGGCGGAGCGCCGTGGTCTTGCCAGCGCCGTTCGCGCCGAGTAGACCCACCGACATGCCCTGCGGCACCGCGAGATCGACCTGCGCGAGCGCGTGACGCCGCCCGTAGCGCTTCGATGCGCCAGCCAGTTCGAGGGAAAACACAGCGACCGATCCTAACATCGGCAGATGGGCCGAGCCCGCGTCTTCCCGCGCGAAGTGAAACGCATCCTGACGCCCACCGGTGGCTACCTGCGCGGCTTCACCCACACGCTGCAGCCGTACGCAGGCTGTCAGTTCCGCTGCGCGTACTGCTACGTGCGCGAGATGAGCGTGCAGCGCGCGAACCCCTACCGATTGCCGTGGTCCGAGTGGATCGCACCGAAGACCAACGCAGCTGCATGCCTGCTCCGCGAAGCGCAGCGCGGCGTGCTCGCCGGCGCTCGCATCTTCTGCTCCTCCGCCACCGACCCATACACGCCGATCGAGCGCAAATGGCGGCTCACGCGCGGCTGTCTCGAAGTGCTGGTGCGGCAACCGCCGGCCTTTTTGACGCTACAGACGCGCTCGCCGCTGGTGCTGCGCGATGTCGATCTGCTCGCGCGCATCCCGACCGCGATCGTCAGCATGACGATCACCACCGACGACGAGCGCGTGCGGCGTCTGCTCGAACCGAACGCACCGAGCATCGCGTTGCGAGTCGATGCGCTGGCCAAGCTGCGCGCGGCCGGCGTGCCCACGCAGGTCGCTGTCTCGCCGCTGTTGCCGTGCGACCCCGCGCGCCTCGCGCGTCTGCTCGAGCCGGTCGCCGACCGCGTCGTCCTCGACGACTTCTTCCGCGGCGACGGCGCGGGCGGTCGCCGCTCGCGCGTCGCACTCGATCAGCTGCGCGCCGCCGGCTACGCCGCGTGGACCGAGCCGGGCTACGCCGACGCCACAACCGAAATCTTCCGCGGCATCTTCGGCGCGCAACGAATCGGCGTCTCCGCCGCCGGCTTCGCCGCACCGCTCACGGAGCCGGTGCCGGGCGTCAGGTTATTCGCCTGTCAGGTTATTGGGCCGGTGTGGGCAGGCGGTTCGGGAGCGGGCCGGGCTAAGCTGGCGCGCGGCATGCAACCCAAGGTCTTCATCGACGGCCACGTCGGCACGACGGGACTGCGGATTCGCGAGTGGCTCGCGGCTCGCAGCGACCTCGCGCTGCTGACGCTGCCCGACGCGCAGCGCAAGGACGCGGGCGCGCGGCGCGCCCAGGTGCTGGCTGCCGACGTCGCCGTTCTGTGTCTTCCGGACGACGCGGCGCGCGAAGTGGCGCAGTGGAGCGTGGGCGCGAAGGTGCGGCTGCTCGACGCGAGCACCGCGCATCGCGTTGCCGACGGCTGGACCTATGGGCTTCCCGAGTTGTCCCCGGCGCAGCGCGACGCGATCCGCGTCGCGAAGCAGGTCTCGAACCCCGGCTGCTGGCCAACCGGCTTCGTGCTGTTGTTGCGGCCGCTGGTCGATGCCGGTCTCGTGTCGCGGGAGTCGCCGATCACGTGTAACGGACTCTCCGGTTATTCGGGCGGCGGCAATCCGCTGATCGCGAAGTGGGAAGACCCGCAAGCGAACCTGCGCGCGCTGGTCTACGAGGCGCCGTATGCGACCGAGCGCGTGCACAAGCACGTGCCCGAAATGCAGCGCTTCGCGGCGCTCGCTCACGAGCCGCAACTCGTGCCGGCGGTCGGACCCTTCCGCTGCGGCATGCGCGTGCAGATCCCGCTGCACGCGGAGTTGCTCGCGCCCGGCGCGACGGGCAAGGTGGTGTGGGAGACGATCCACGAGCGCTACCGAGGCGAGCCGTTCGTCCGCGTCGCACCGTACGCGGAAGCCGTCGCGGTGACCGAACGCAGCCTCGACCCGCAGGCTTGCAACGACACCAACCGCATCGATCTCCACGTACTGCCGCACCCGTCCGGCCACGTGCTGCTCGTCGCG
>JANLTC010000287.1:0-2436 GCA_031362725.1 Deltaproteobacteria bacterium
GGAACTTCCCGCTGTTGATGGCGGCGTGGAAGCTCGGTCCCGCACTCGCGACGGGCTGCACGGTGGTGCTGAAGCCCGCCGAACAGACGCCGCTCAGCGCGCTGCGACTCGCCGAACTGGTGTGCGAGGCCGGCTACCCGCCCGGCGTCGTGAACGTCGTCCCGGGCTTCGGCGAGACGGCCGGCGCCGCGCTCGCGGCACATCCCGGTGTCGACAAGGTCGCCTTCACCGGCTCGACCGAGGTCGGTCGGCTGATCGTGCAGGCTGCGGCGGGCAACCTGAAGAAGGTGTCGCTCGAACTCGGTGGCAAGTCGCCGAACGTGGTGCTGGCCGACGCTGACGTCGATCTCGCGATCGCTGGCGCCGCGAACGCGATCTTCTTCAACCACGGCCAGTGCTGTTGCGCCGGCTCGCGGCTCTTCGTCGAGCAGCCGATCTTCGACCGCGTCGTCGAAGGCGTCGCTGCGATCGCGCAGCAGATCCGCATCGGCCCCGGCATGGACGAGGCGACCGAGATGGGGCCGCTGGTGTCGCAGGAGCAGCTGGAACGCGTCTGTGGCTACCTCGACTCGGGCGCGCGCGAAGGCGCGCGAGCCGTCACCGGCGGGCGTCGTGTCGGCGAGCGCGGCTACTTCGTCGCACCGACTGTTCTCGTGGATACGAAGCCGTCGATGAAGGTCGTGCAGCAGGAGATCTTCGGGCCGGTCGTCACGGCGATTCCGTTCGGGCACGGCGAGGACGTGCTGCCCGCCGCGAACGACACCGTATACGGACTCGCCGCCGCGGTGTGGACGCGCGACGTCGGTCGCGCCCACCAGATGGCCGCGAAGCTGCGCGCCGGAACGGTCTGGATCAACTGCTACAACGTCTTCGACGCCGCAATGCCGTTCGGCGGCTACAAGCAATCCGGCTGGGGCCGCGAAATGGGCAAGGAAGCGCTCGAGCTCTACACCGAGACGAAGTCGGTGTGCCTGAAGCTCTAGGTCCGCGGTCGAAGTCGAAGCACCGACAAACGAGCGCGGCCAACGAGCCCGTTTCCCGCGTAGCGAGCCAACGGCGAGCGGCGAGACCCCATCAGGCTCGCCGTCGAGACCGAAGCACCGACCAACGACCGAAGTCAACGAGCCCGTTTCCCGCGTAGCGAGCCAAAGGCGAGCGGCGAGTCCACAAGGCCGGCGGCGCCTTCAAAAGGCTCAGTCGAAGTAGCCCCACGGATACTCGGGCGACAGCACGGGCTTGTAGCCGGGCGGCGCCGGGAATGGCGCCGTCACGAACTCGTAGACGCCGACCAGCTCGCGCGCGACGATGCGGCCGAGGCCTTCCGCGACGCCGAGCGTCAAGCCGTAGCCGATGCCGCGCGCCCGCGTGGTCTTCACGATGTTGCCGGGCAGCTCGAGGAAACCGCAGGTCATCGCAGCCAGTCCGCGACCGAACTTGCGCGGTGCGTCGTATCTCGCGGCGAACGCGGGTGCTGGCGCGAACGAGATCAGCACGATCCAGAGGCCGAGCAGGGCGCGAGGGTGGGACATCGAGATCCTCCGGAGGCGAACTGCGAACGAAGCGAGTCGCAAGCTAGCCCCTCAGGCCATTTCGCGCGGAGGACTCAGGCTGGGTGCGCAATCTGGCTGTCATCCGCGCCCGAGCCGGGATTGCTACTGCGCGATCGACGCCGCCAGCTGTTCCTCGTGCTCTTCGCTCGTGCCGAAGCAGGTCGAGAGCACCCAGGCGCGTTTCAGGTAGTAGTGCGGCGCCATCTCCCAGGTGTAGCCCATGCCGCCGTGGATCTGGATGCAGGCGCGGGCGTTCTTCATCGCGGCGTCGCCGGCCACGACCTTCGCCGAAGCGACCGCGCGGGCCGGATCACCGACACCGGCCTGATGATCCGGAGGGCCAGGCGCTTCGCGCCCTGCGTGGTCGATCGTTGCGCCCGCCGACCAGACGGCGGCGCGCGCCATTTCCTGTCGCACGAACATGTCGGCGAGCATGTGCTTGATGCTCTGGAAGCCGGCGATCGCGCGACCGAACTGTTCGCGTTGCTTTGCGTAGGCGGTCGCGAGCTCCTGACTCATCTCCGCGACGCCGAGCGACAGCGCAGCGGTGAGCGCGGTTCCTTCGAGGCGCAGGCGCGCGGCGAGGTCGGCGCCGCCGACTCGCTCGCCGGCCGGCAGCCCCTGCACGTGGTGCAGTGGCGTCAGCGGATCGAGCGGCGTCGCGATGGCTTTGCTCTTCAGCGTGCGCGGGTCGAGTCGCTCGACGCGATCTGCGTGCAGCACGAGCAACGCGTCGAGCTCCGTCATGTGCTCGACCAGGTACGGCTCGCCGAGCGCGCCCGCGAGATCGAGGCCGCCGACGATCGCTTCGCCGCTCACGGCGCCGGGCACGAGGCCCGCCGCGAGATGCGTCCACACGATCGGACCGGGTACGAGGCGTCGTGCG
>JANLTC010000293.1:0-8435 GCA_031362725.1 Deltaproteobacteria bacterium
CCAATCGGGCCGCTCGATCGCACACACCGAAAGCGGTCGATCGAGTTCCGAGAGCTGGCAGGCCTGGCGCACGAAACTCGTCGCGTAGTCGGGCGGACGCACGTCGCGCGCGAGCTCGATCAGCGCGAACGGATCGGGCGCGGCAAGCATCGCACCGAGTGGACCCACCACCGCGGGTGTCACCGGGCGGGGTCCTCCGCCCGCGAGGCCCGGTCCATCGCAGAGCACGGCGCCGCGGACCTGCTGCGGTCGCGCACCCGCGAGCAGCAACGCCACGTAGGCGCCGAGGCCATTGCCGACCAGCGTCACGGTGCCCAGCTCCGCGAGCGCCGCATCGGCATCCGCCATCAGGATCTCGACCGAGTAGCCGCCGCCGCGCGGCACGCTCGACGCGCCATGCCCGGTGAAGTCGAGCGCCCAGATCGGCCCGGGCCACGTCGCAACGCGCGCGGGCACGGCCGCGGGAGAACGCAGTCCGCGTCCATGCAACAGCAGCAACGCGCGTCCCGGGTTCGGGGTCCCACGTAACGACGCCGAGCCGAGCGGCGCGTCCTCATGAGTCCGCAGCGCGTGCAGCGCCAACGTCACCTTGCCGTGTCGAAGCGGAACGATCACGCGAGGAAGCGCAGCACGCGCTCTACCACTTCGCGCGGCCGCTCGATGTGGATGAAATGGCCCGTGTCGGGCAGCGTGTGGATCTCTGCATCGGGCGGCAGATAGGGTCGCAGGATCTCCTCGGTCGTGTCCCAGCCCATCGGCTCCGAGGCCGATGCGAGGAAGCCGAGCACCGGTACCGGCAGGCCGGGCAAGCGCAGCAGTGTCCACTCGGGGCGCCACGGACCGAAACCGCCGAAGCGCATCGACGGATCGAGTTTCCAGCGCCAGCCGTCGGTGTCGTGCTGCGCACCAGCGGCGACGAGATAGAGCAGCCACTCGTGCGAGAGGCGCGGGTTCATCCGTCCGCGTCGCCGCGCGAGTTCTTCCATCGTTCCGGGCTTGCGTTCGGCGTTCGCGACGCCGCGGCGATGATCGAGCCAGCCAGCCAACTCCTTCGCGAGGAGCCGCGAGCGCTCGTGCTCGGCGACATCCGGGTGGCGCGCGCGCGAGGGCAGTCCGTCGATGTTCACGAGCTTCGAGACGCGGTGCGGGCAGGCATCCGCGAGGTGCGTCAGCAGCGATCCGCCCTTCGAGTGCCCGATCACCGGGATCGGCTCACAGGTGACGGTGTCGAGCACGTTGAGCGCATCACGCACATCGGCGTCCCAGGTGTAGAGCGCGGCGTGTTCCGAATCGCCGTGGCCACGCTGGTCCCACGACACGACGCGAAAGCCGCCGGCCACGAGCAGCGGCGCGAACACGTCGTAGGTGCGCGAGAAATCGAAGCCGCCATGGGCGAGCAACAGCGGCGGCGCCTTCTCATCGCCCCATTCGTGGACGGCGATCCGAAGGCCACCCGAATCGACGAAGCGTCGCCGCGCCGGCGCCTGCGCACCCGGATACGTCGCCAACTCCGGTTCTGCCGTGACGGCCGATTCGCTCATCGGGCGCGCAGTCTAGGACGCGCGCCGTCGCGCGTCAGGCGTGCGCGGCACGCTTCTGCTGGATCGCGCAGAGCCCGTCTTCCTCGATCCCGAGCGGGACGTTCAGGCGGTTGTAGAAGTTCTCGACGGCGCACAGGATCACGATCTCGGTGATCTCGCGCTCCGAGAAGTGCTTGCGGGCGCGCTCGAAAGTCTCCTCGGAAACTCCGAGTGTGCGGTTCGCTTCGTCCGCGAACGCTATGGCGGCGCGCTGGCGCTCGTCGAAGAGCGGGCTCGTGCGCCACTCGGGAAGCGCGTCGAGGCGTTCGAGATCGACCTTCGCCATCAGCGCAGCGGCGCGCCCGATGTCGACGCAGAACCCGCAGTTGTTGACGATCGCCACCCAGCTCGTGACGAGGAAGCGTGTCGTCGGGTCGATCACGAGACCGCCTTGCTGCAACTTGATCAACGCGTAGCCGACGTCGTACATGCGCGGGACGCGGTTGTAGATCACACGTGCCGGCATGATCACCTTGCCGAGCTGGCGCTTCATCAAGAACGCCGCGATGCGGCCTTTCAGCGTGGGCGGTCGATCGATCGGTTCGAGTCGCATGGTGTTGGCTCCTAGGGGCGTGTCTGGGACGGAGTGTGAACTCGAGCTGTTCGCAGCAACCAAACTGCGATCGGTACGAGCACGATCGCCGGCAGGTAGACGCCGGGTAGATCGAGCAGCCAGTGATCTGCGTCGAGCGCACCGCGCAACGTGTCGACGAGATGCAACAGCGCGTGGCCGGTCATGAAGACGGTGGCCGTCATCACCAAAGGCGTTCGCCAGCGCGGCTCGCAGGCCGCCCAGCCGAACGCGAACGCCACCGTGACGAAGGCGATGCCGATGTCGCGCACGAAATGCGCGTTGAACGGCCCCGTGTCGGGCACCGCGGCGGGAAGATCGTGGTACCAGCTGGCGGGGCCGGCCAGCATCCAGATCGCGTTGGCTGCGCTCGTCGCGGCCAGGATCAGCAGCAGCCAGAACATCGCGTCGCGCTTCGCCTTCATCGCGTCCCCCGTGCAATCCGGTGTGAAGCCGCACGACGTGGGCGAACGCCCTGCCGCCGCAACAGGCTCGCGAGCTCCGTCACGCCCGCACGGATCGCGTCGGGAGCGAGGCCCGAGAACGAGAGCAGCAACGCCGGCGGGCCCTCGCCGTCGACGCGGAACAGCTCGCCGCGTCCATACGCGATGCCGCGTTCCTGCGCAGAGGCGGCGAGCGCATCGGCGTCGGCCGCGCCCGGTAGTTCCACCCACACCGCGTTCCCTCCGCAGGGTTCGCGAAAGCGCGTTCCCGCCGGCATCGTCGCCTGCAGGGTCTCGATCGCCGCCGCCAGCCGTTCCGCGTTGCGCTTGCGCACGCGGCGCACGTGACGCTCGAGCGCGTCGCTCGCGAGCAGCTCCGCCACCGCCATCTGATCGATCAACGACGGCTGTTGACTGCTCACCGCCCGGCTGCGCGACAGTGCCGCGAGCAGCAGCGGGGCGCCGACGACATATCCCAGCCGCAGTCCCGGAAACAACGCCTTCGAGAACGTGCCCACGTAGATCACGCGATCGCCGGAGTCGAGCGTCTTCAGCGCCAGCGCCGCGCTCGGGACGAGGCGCGTCTCGCAGTCGTAGTCGTCTTCGAGGATCGGCATCTGCGCGCGGTCGGCGAGGTCGAGCAGTTCGTCGCGCCGCGCGGACGAGAGCGCGACCCCGGTCGGGAGCTGCACGGAGGGCGTCACGTAGACCAGCTTCACGCGGCGCGTTCGCAGCGTGCGCGCCAGATCCGCTACGCGCAGACCGTCTTCGTCGACGGGAATGCCGACCACTTGCGCGCCGCACGAGCGAAACGCCATCGCGGCGAGGAAGTAGCCCGGGTCTTCGACGGCGACCGTGTCGCCGGGTTCGATCAGAACGCGCGCAATCAGATCGAACGCCTGTTGCGCGCCGCTCGTCACCAGCACTTCATCCGGTCGCCGGGCGATGCCGCGTCCGGCGAGCTGTCGCGCGATCGCGCTCCGCAGCGGCAGGAAGCCGAGCGGATCGAAGTCGTTGGCGTGGTCGGGCAGTTTGCCGACGGCGCGCTGCCAGGCGCTCTGCAACTCGGCGATCGGCAGCGCCGCGCCGTCCACCTGTCCGGGCCGGAAGTCGATGCGTAGCAAGCTGGGATCTGCAGGACGAAATTGGCGCGGCATCCGCAGTGCGCGCTGTCGCGACGCGAAGAGTGCGGGCCACGCAAATGCAGGTCGCTCCGCATCCACTGCGCGCTGGCCTCGTTGCGCCCGCACGGAGCGCTGCACGAAGGTTCCGCGGCCCACGTGCGCGCCGAGGAAGCCCGCGTCGACCAACCACTGATAGGCGCGCGTGACGGTGTTGCGGGAAAGTGTCAGCGCCGTAGCCAGCTCGCGTGTCGGCGGAATCCGCTCGCCCGCTGGCAGCCGGCCGGTGCTGATCAGCAGCGCGAGGTGATCGGCGAGCTGCCGGTAGACCGGGTCGGGGTGCAGCGGATCGGCGCGAAAGGCGAGGTCGAGCACGTCCGAAGCCTATGGGAGCCAATGTGGATTGCAAAGATCCAATCATGAGCCGATTGAGCAGTCCAAGTTCTTGGGTGCGCGATGGAGCTGGCGGCCCTCGCGGGCCGCAGCTCATCGCCGAACGCGTTGACGCCCGGCACCGGGTCCTTTCAGGCGATCGGCAGTTGTACGCGGAACTCGGTGCCCTGGCCGAGTTCGGAGGAGACATCGATGCGGCCGCCGTGGCGGCGCACGATCTCGTGCGAGATCGACAGACCGAGCCCCGTCCCTTCGCCGACCGGCTTCGTGGTGAAGAACGGGTCGAAGATGCGCTCGATGTGTTCGGGCGCAATACCGCAGCCGGTGTCGGTGACCACGATCTCGATCGTTCCGTCCACGACCGATGTGCGCACGCGAACGACGCCCGTGTCGTCGATCGCCTGCGCTGCGTTGACGATCAGGTTCAGGAAGACCTGCTCCAGTTCGCGCCGCGCGCCGAACGCGGGCGGGATCGCGCCGAAGTCGCGCTCGATCCGCGCCGCGCGACGCAGCTGCGGCGCCGCCACGCGGAGCGCCCGATCGAGCAGTTCGTTCGGGTCGAAGCCCTCGCGCTGATCGCTGCCGCCGTGCGAGAAGGCGCGAACGTCGCGCACGATCACGGCGGTCCGCTCGACGCCTTCAAGCGAGTCGTCGAGCATCGCAGCGCCTTCGTCGAAGAGTTCGGCGAAGTCCACCTTCACGCCGGGGTCCTGCCACGCGTTGGCGAGCGTCAGCCAGTGTTCGCGCAACGCGCGCAGGTTGGCGCCGATGTAGGCCAGCGGGTTGTTGATCTCGTGGGCGATGCCCGCAGCCAGCTCGCCCACCGCTGCGAGGCGTGCCGAAGTAAGCAGGCGGCTGCGCAGATTCACGACCTCGCGCAGATCGCGCACGACCAGCACGAGACCGAGTTCTGCGCCGCGTTTGTCGCGCAGCGGCGCGGCGGACAACGCCACCGGAAGGCGTTGGCCGGTGGTCTCGATCTCGCACTCCATCTCGCGAAGCGAACTCGCCGCCGTGAGCCGGATCCCGGGCAGGAACGATTGCAGCGGGCGATCGAGCAACGCGGTGAGCGGAACGCCGAGCAGCGCCGCGAGGCTCGGATTCGCGACGCGGATGCGACCCTCGGGAGTCGCGAGCGCCACGCCTTCCGGCATCGACTCGAGGATCTGGCCCGCGAACGCCGTCGGTGCCAGCAGCGAGAAGCCGAAGCGGTGCATGCTCCAGCTGACCAGCGCACCGAACACAGCGAACGACGCGACACCAAGGCGCGGCAGCGGAATGCCCAGCAGCGGGAGCAAGCCGTCGGTGGTGGAGCCGATCAGCAATGGGATCCCGATGCCGGTACCGAGCCATGGCGTCTGGCGGGCTTCGGCGGGGGAAGCGCCGGCGCGCAGCTCCGCGACGGCCGCGAAAATTCCTGCCGACGAGGTGAGCACTGTGAACGTGTACCAGAGCCAATACGCAGGCCCGGGTACGTATGCGTAGCCCCAGGCTACGCGCGCCATGCGCTCGGTGATGAAGGGGCCGCTTGCGAGAAATGGTTCCGACCACTCGACGAGCAGGAACAGCGCCGCGCTTCCGTACGCGAAGGGAAGCAGCTTGCGCAGCGGGTGTGCGCTGCGCTGCTCGGTCGCGAGGAACAGGTGCATGCACACGGGACCCACCGCGATCCAGCCCGGCGCCGAGATGCGCAGCAGCAGCAGCGCGGTGGAGGGATCCGGGGCCAGCGTCCACAGCGTCTCGCAGACGCCCCACCAGGTTCCACCGAGCAGCAGCGCGGCCGCACAGCGGTTCGGCGAGGAGTCCGGATCGCGCGCGACGATCAGCACGCCGAACACCAGACAGGCGAGGGCGGAAGTGAGCGGCAGGAGGAAGTACGGGTTCACGTCGCAGGCGCGCTCCTCGATGGCCATCGACCCGCCGACGGCCAGACTTGACGCTGCCGCTACGTTCCGGCGCGAATGGAGCTGCACCGCCCCTCCGGCCGCCGCGCGATCGGCTTCGCGCTCGCCTCGACGACGATGCTGCTCTGGGGCGTGCTGCCGTTGGTGTTGCGCCGCGCGCTGCGCGACCTCGATGCCGCGACCATCACCGCCTTCCGCTTCGCGATCTCGGCCTCGGTACTCGCTGCGCTGCTCGCGGCGACTGGTCGCCTGCCCGCGCTCCGCAGCCTTCCGCGCAGTGGCGTGCGGCTGCTGGTCGTCGCGACCCTCGGGCTCGCCGCGAACTACATCGCGTTCCTGCTCGGCCTCGATCACACCTCGCCCGCCAACGCACAGGTGCTGATCCAGCTCGGCCCGCTGCTGCTCGCGCTCGGTGGTCTCGTGGTGTTCCGCGAGCACTTCGCGCCGGTGCAGTGGATCGGCTTCGCGGTGCTGATCGCCGGCATCGCCACCTTCTTTGCGGCCCAACTCGCGGCATTGGGCCACGGAATCGACGCCTATCTAGTGGGCGTCGCATGGATCGGCTTCGCAGCGCTCACCTGGGCAATCTACGGCCTCGCGCAGAAGCAGCTGCTGCAACTGCTGTCGTCGCAAGCTGTGATGCTCTGCATCTTCGCGGGCTGTGCGATCTGCTTTGCGCCGTTCGCGAGCCCGGCGAAGCTCGCTTCGCTGTCGCCATGGTCCTGGGGCGTGCTGGTGTTCTGTGCCGCGAACACACTCGTCGCCTACGGCGCGTTCGCGGCCGCGCTCGAGCACTGGGAGGCGTCGCGAGTCTCCGCGGTGCTCGCGATGACGCCGCTCGCGACGCTGGCGTTTGCGAGCATCGTCACGCGCATCGCGCCGGAGCAGTTCGCGACCGAGCATCTTTCGGGCGCGAGCTGGCTCGGAGCCGGGCTGGTCGTGTCGGGATCGCTGCTGACCGCGCTGGGTCAGTCGCGGCGAGCGGCGACCTGAGCGATCGCGGCTTCGATCGCCGCGCACGAGCGTCTCATCTTGGAACGCGATCGTCGCAAGCCGTCCCGGCGCGGCCGCGATCAGCGGCGATTCGGCAGCAGCTCTGCGACCGCGACGCGCGCGCCAGGCAGCGCGATGAGCTCGAGTTCGTCGCCGGAGCGGACGGTTTGCGTGTCGCGATACAGCGCCGTCGCGGGATCGGGGTCGCGCATCAACTCGACGACCGACTCGCGCAGGTTCACGATCCAGTACTCGGGGATGCCGGCGGCGGCGTAGATGCGCGACTTGCTGAGGCGGTCCTGCTTCAAGGAGGAGTCCGCGATCTCGACGAGCAGCAGCGCGTTGCGAGGATGTGCCGTCCAGTAGTCGCCGAGTTTTCCCGGCACGACCGCGACGTCGGGCTGGGGAAGCGACCAAGCAGTGGCCACGAACGAGCATTGCGTTCGCACGACGGCCCGCTCGCCACACGCACGCATCAGCGAATAGCTGCAGATCGTGACCGCCTCATCGTGCGGCGGGTTCGGCGGCGTCATCGCGACGATCACCCCTTCGAGGAGTTCCACGCGGTCGTCCTCGCCGAGCAGTCCCGTCTCGAAGAGACGGAGGAAGTGCTCGACGGAGATCCGCGTGGGCTCGCTCGGTTCGATCGGGGTGAACTCGGTCATCGACCACTCTCCGTGGGATCGGCACAAGCTAGCCGTTGGCTTCACACCGGACGAGGTGGACCGCGAGTTCACGCGTTCGTCCACGCGCCTCGCTGTGCCACCTGCGCGATCGCCGCCTCGATCGCCGCGCGCGACCGCTCGAGCGTCCCATCCTGGAACGCGATCGTCGCGAGCAATCCCGGCGCAGCGGCGATCGCTCCGGGCTTCCAGACACCGAACTCGTGCACGCCCGTGCGTCCCTCGGGTTCGCCCTCGCACAAATGCGCGAAGCGCTGCACGTAGCGCTGCGTCCAGGCGGGAGCCTGCGTCCACCAAGCGCGCTGGAACAGCGCGAAGCAGCCGAGCAGCGCATCGTAGTCGTACTCGCCGGCGAGCAGCAGGTTCGGGATCGCCGCGTGCAGCCGCTGCGTCACCGCGCGGTAGCCATCGGCGACCGCGTGGTCGGGATCGTTGGTCCAGACCTCGGTGGTGTCGAGGAACACCGCGTCGAAACCGAAACGCGTCGCGAGCGATTCGATCTGGCCGGCCAGCTCGCTCTGCCAACCCGGATCGCCCGGGTTCAGCCACGCCTGCCAGCCCGGGTCGTGCGAGCGGCTGACATCCCAATCCGGCCGGTTGCCCTGGAACGCGAGGCCGGATGGCGATCGCATCTCGGCCGGCGTGACGTACCGATACGTGAACCAGAGCCAGTCGTGCGGCGGCACCTGCATTGGCTACGATACCTATGACGTGTCGTCGAGCGCATTTGACCTTGGGCTGCACGCG
>JANLTC010000351.1:0-16324 GCA_031362725.1 Deltaproteobacteria bacterium
TCGATCAGCTTCCCGTTGATGTAGTCCCACTTCGCCACCATCGAGTCCACGTAGAGCGACGTGTAGGAGATGCCGGGCTTCGAGTCGTACTGCGTGTGCAGCGGACCGAGACCGAGCGCGACCTGCGTCTGCAACGCGTCCTCGAGCGCGATCACCGGCAGACCATACGGATCCTTCTCGACGAACTTCTTCGCCGCGATCACCTGCTGGATCTTCTCGAAGGAGTAGACCCAGGTATGTGTGTCGAGTTTGCCCGACACGGTGATGAACTTGCCGTCCGGCGTGACGTCGCAGCCGTGCGGACTCTTGGGCTCCGGGATCAGGAACACCACACCTTCGGCGACCGACACGTCGAGCGGCAGCACGTTGAAGCCGTTGATCTTCTTCGCCTTGCCAGCAGCGACCAGTTCTGCCGCCTTCTTCCAATTGACGACGTGCAGGTAGTCGGTGTCCTTCGCGGAGCAGCCGGCCTCGAACGGCGGGCGCCCGCGTTCGATACCACCGACATAGCGCTCGCTGCAGAACGAGTTGGTGAAGGACCACCCGCTGCTCGCGAGCTTGCCGAAGTCCGATAGATCCTGGCTGTAGGGCGGCAGTTCGACCGCGAACGAGGCGGTCGGGTCGAGGCGGCCCTTGATGCGATCGAATTTCCAGTACGTCACGCCGCCGCGGTACTTGTCGTTGAACTCCTCGAGTGGCGCGTAACCGCCACCGAGCGGTGCCGGATACTGCGCCGACTCGATCACGTATTCGGTGTTCTCGGAGACGAAGGCGCCGCCGTGTTCACTCTGGAACACCGGATTCACGACGATCTGCTTGGTCTCGAAGTCCTTCAAGTCGATCACCGCGAGGCGCGGGTTCGCCTTGTCGTTGATGAACAAGAACTGACCATCGTAGTCGCCGGCGGTCTCGGAGAGCGCGGGATGGTGCGTGTCGCCCCATGTGATGTCCTTGCCGTTCATCCTGCCCTGCGCGAGCACGGCCTTCGACTCGTCGTCGAAGCCATACGCCTGCCACGGCTCGGGCGTGAAGACGGCGATGTACTTGAGGATCCGCATCGACGGGATCCCGTAGACGATCACCTGCCCGCTCTGGCCGCCCGAGGAAAACGCGATGAACTCGTCGCGTTTGCCGGATGGCACATAGGTCTTCGCGGCGGCCAGCATGTCTTCGGGCGTCAACTGGCGCCGTTGCATCACGTCCTGCAGCGACTCCGCGGCGATCCGCGGTGCCCAGCCCAGCACTGCCGCCACGAGCGCAGGAAATGCCCACGCCAGCGAGGCTCGGCGAACTCGTTGTCGAGTCATCTCACTCTCCCCCTCTATCCGTGAATCGATGCAGCCGCTGAAATGCAAACCGCGAGCCGCACGCGTTGCGACGCGAAAACTGCTGCGGACGCCGCAACTTGGTGAACGCAGCGCAGGCGACTCCGAGTCCCATATCCGCCTCGCTGAGCCGCTTTGTACAACGCGCTGCGACAAATCGACGCAGCCCGGAGCGCGCGCGATGCGGAATGCTCGAAGTCGGACGGCCCGCAACGTGCAGAGTCGAAGCTCCCGGAGGAACACCACCATGCTTCGAAGCGCCTGCAGTCTCGGCTTCGCGCTGCTGCTTCTGCTCGTCGCCAAGCCGGCTGTCGCAGCCGATCCGCCCGTCGTCGGGGGATGCCGGATCGAACCCGCAACCAACTGTTCGTTCGCCAAGCTCGAGAAGGCCAGCCTGCGCGGCGCGGATCTCGAGGACGCGTCGCTGCACGGAGCCGTGCTGACCGGCGCGGATCTGCAGGGTGCGAACTTGCAGCACGCCGATCTCCAGGTTGGGAACCTCTCACACGCCGATCTGCGCGGCGCGAATCTCGAGGGCGCGCACCTGTTCGCCAACGATGCACGCGGCACGCTCTTCCAGGGCACGAACCTGCGACACGTGAATCTGCAGGACGCGCACCTCGAGGGCGCGAACTTGCAGGGCGCGGACCTCGAGGGCGTGTTCTTCGGAACCGTTCGACTCGATGGCGCGACCTGGACCGACGGCCGCATCTGCGCGACACCGTCGCGGGGCGCGTGCCAGTAGCGGCACTTCCGCGACCTCAGCGACCAAGATCCTTTCCGGCACGCGCCGGCCATTGCAGTCGCGACAGGTAATCGACGACCGCCTGCAGCTTCTCGTCCGTGTAGTTCCGCACCACCTTCACCATCTCCGGGTGCGCGTTGCGGCGGCGCCCCGCGGCGATGTCGCGAATCTGGCGCAGCAGGTATTCGTAGTGCTGGCCCGCGAGCACCGGATGGAACTTCTGCTCGCTGCCCTCACCCTGCTTGCCGTGACACTGCACGCAGTCGTGCCGGTAGAGCCGCTCGCCGGTGGCGAGATTCGTGTCGGGCCCCTTGCCGTTGCCAGGTGGGATTGGAAGGGCCTGGAGATAGGCTGCGACGTCCGCGATCTCCTGCGCGTCGAGGAGTTCCATCGAGAACGGATGCATGATCGGGTTGTCGCGGCGGCCGGCGCGGATGTCGGCGATCTGCTTGATCAGCACCGTCTCGTGCTGGCCGGCGAGCTGCGGGAACTTGCCGTCGGGCTGCCCCGCTCCGTTCGGCTGATGGCAGTCCGAGCACTCCGCGAAGGCCACCTTCCCGTTCTTCGCGTCGCCCAGGAGCCCGAGCGCATCGATCTTCTCGACGTTCATCGCGTTCCACTCGTAGTCCGCCGACTCGATTCCCTTCGCCTTGGGCACCGCCTGGGCGCCAGCGGCGCCAGCCAGGGCCAGGCTGCCCGCGAGCAGCGGAGCCGAGAGCGATCGCGTGATCCGGATGCGCATGGCGCCTCCGCCGTGCAAGCCGCGAGCCGCCCGCTGCACGGGGCGAAGGGGCTCCGTCACACGCCGCCAGCGCCCGCCGCGCGCTTCAGAGTCGCCGCCGCTTTCTCACTACTGCGCCAATTCGACGCAGCGCCGCGCATGCGCGGGTCGGAATCGTCGCAACAGAACGGCCCGCAACCTGCAACGCCGATCCTCGCGAGTCATCGCAAGCGGCGCTGCCGCGCGGAGGGACGACATGTCCGAGACCACCGGCGGCGCGCTCGTAGCCCGCATGCTGCACCAGGAGGGCGTCCTGCACTTCTTCGGGATCGTCGACGGAACCTATCTCCAACTCTTCGCCCAACTCGTCGAGCTCGGCGTCCGCATGGTGTCGCCGCGCCACGAGTCGATCGCGCTGCACATGGCCGGCGCCTATGCGCGCCTCACCGGGAAGCTCGGCGTCGCGATCGCGAGTAACGGACCCGGCGTCGCAAACGCACTGCCGGGCGTCGCGGTCGAGAACGCCGAGGGCAATCGCGTGTTGTTTTTGACGAGTTCGCGCCGCACCGGCATCACCTACCCGGACCGCGGCGGCGCCTATCAGTGCTTCGACCACTGCGCGGTGGTTCGTCCGATGGCGAAGTGGTCCGAGTCCGCACAGTCGTTCGATCGCATCCCCGAGCTGCTGCGCGGCGCGCTGCGCGCCTGCTGGACGGGCCGGCCCGGCGTCGTGCACCTCGACCTGCCCGAGAATCTGATCAACGGGAGCGGCCCCTCGCTCGCGTTGCCGCCGTCCCACACCTACCGCCGCATCGATCCGCTCGAGCCGAGCGACGCCCACATCGAGGTTGCCGCGCAGATGCTCGCGAGCGCACGGCTGCCGATCCTGCACGCCGGCAGCGGCGTCCTGCACGCGCAGGCGTCGGCCGAGCTGGCGCTTGTCGCGGAGCTGCTACATGCGCCGGTGACGACCTCGTGGGGCGGCCGCGGCGCGCTCTCCGAGCTGTCGCCGCTCGCCTGGCCGATGGTCCACGTCGAGGCCAACAACAAGCTCCGCAACGAAGCGGATCTCGTGCTCTGCGTCGGCTCGGACGTCGGCGAGACCGACTGGTGGGGCAAGTCCCCCTACTGGGCGCCCACGTTCCGGCAGCGCTGGATCCAGGTGGACATCGACGAGCGCGTGCTCGGCCGCAACCGGCCCGTGTCGCTCGCGGTGCTGGCCGACGCGAAGCGCTTTCTCGCGCGACTCGCCGAGGCACTCGCCGGTCGCGCGATGCCGATCGCCGCCCGGCGCGAGGCCGTGGCGGTGCTCGCGGAAGACAAGGCCGCCGACCGCAGTGCGCTCGACGCGGTGCTCGCCAATCGAAACGCGCCGATGATCACTGCGCACGTCGGCGTCTCGGCGCGCGAGGTCTTCGCCGACGACGCGATCGCAGTCTTCGACGGTGGCAACGCCGCCGTCTGGGGCAACTTCTACACCGAGATCCGTACGCCGGGGACGGCGCTCGCGACCGCGCACTTCGGCCATCTCGGCGCCGGGGTCGGGCAGGCGCTCGGCGCCTGCGTCGCGCGGCCGGGCAAGCAGGTGTTCTGCATCCTCGGCGACGGCGCGATGGCGTTCCAGATGCAGGAGATCGAGACGGCGATCCGCAACGACCTGCGTCCGGTCTTTTTGGTCTGCGCCGACCGCCAGTGGGGCATGGTGAAGATCAACCAGAAGGTGGCGCTCGCGCCGCTGAAGGAGAGCTTCAAGTTCGCGCTCGGGCCGGACCATGAAGGCACGATCAACACCGATCTCGGCGAGATCGAGTGGAACCGCGTCGCCGAAGCGATGGGCGCGCACGGCGAACGCGTCGCGCATCCGGACGAACTCGTGCCCGCGTTGCGGCGCTGCGTCGCGTCGCAGCGCTGCGCGGTGGTACACGTCGACGTCGACCCAGGCGCGCACCTCTTTGCGCCTGCGCTGCTGCACTTCAAAGCCATGCACGCGGAGCCGGCCGGCGAGTGAGCGGCGAAGCGCTGCCGTACCGCTCCGTGCTGGTGACCGGCGCAGGCGGTTACATCGGCCGCTCGTTGGTGGCGGCGCTCGCGCGCCAGCCGGGCGCGCTCGAGACGATCGTCGCGACCGATCTGGGCGTTCCCGAGCCGGGTGCGCGGCTTCTCGGTGTCACCTACGAAGTCGCCGACATCCGCACGACCGATCTCGCAGACGCGTTCCGCCGCCACCGCACCGACGTCTGCGTGCATCTCGCCGCGATCGTGACGCCCGGCCCGGGCGACTCGCGCCAGCACGAGTACGAGGTGGACGTCGTCGGCTCGCAGCGCGTGCTCGAAGCGTGCGTCGCGACGGGTGTCGCGAAGCTGATCTATACCTCGAGCGGCGCCGCCTACGGCTATCACGCCGACAACCCCGCGTGGCTCGACGAGAACGATGCGCTGCGCGGCAACACCGAGTTCGCCTACTCCGATCACAAGCGCCAGGTCGAGGAGTTGTTCGCGCGCTCCCGCGCCGAGCACCCGGAACTGGCGCAGCTCGTCTTCCGGCCCGGCACCATTCTCGGCGCACGTACACAGAACCAGATCACCGCGCTCTTCGACGGCCGCTTCGTGCTCGGCTTGCGCGGCAGCGACTCGCCGTTCGTCTTCATCTGGGACGAGGACGTCGTCGGCGCGATTGCGAAGGGCATCCGCGAGGGCGGCACGGGCGTCTTCAACCTCGCCGGTGACGGCAAGCTCACGATGCGCGAGATCGCGCGAATCCTCGGCAAGCCGTACCTCGCGTTGCCGCCAGGCCTGGTCGCAGCGACGCTCGCCGTCGCGAAGCGGCTCGGTCTTTCGCGCTATGGCCCCGAACAGGTGCGCTTCCTGATGTATCGCCCGGTGCTGGCGAATCGGCGGCTCGTCGCGGACTTCGGCTACCGGCCGCACAAGACCACGCGCGAAGTCTTCGATCTGTTCCTGGAGTCGCGGCGCGGGAGCGGCTGATCTGCCAAGGTCCGCGCACCGTGGAGATCGCCGACCCGCATTTCTGGTTGCTCGCCGCGATCGTGGGCGGCGCGTTCGCGATCGAGGCGACGAGCGGCTTTGGCGCGACGATCCTGATTGTGACCTTCGGCGTGCACCTCTTCCCACTGACGACGCTGCTCCCGGTGATCGTTCCGCTCGGTCTCGTGCTCTCGGTTTCGCTCGCGTTCCGGTATCGCGCGCACGTCGATCGCACGCTGGTCGTCCGGCGCATCCTGCCGCTGATGGGTGTCGGGCTGGGCGTCGGACTCGCAATCTTCGATCGCGCGTCGAACGACGGACTGCGCCGCGTGTTCGGGTTCTTCGTCGTCGGCGTCGCGCTCGCCGAGCTCTGGCGCACGCTGCGAGAGACGGGTGCGCCGCGACCGCTGCCGGCGATCGCGATGCGCGTCGCGCTCTTTGCCGCGGGCGTGATCCACGGGCTCTTCTCCTCCGGCGGACCGCTGCTGGTCTACGCGCTCGGGCGGCTGCCGATCGAGAAGCGCGCCTTCCGCGCGACGCTGTCGACGGTCTGGGTCGTGCTCGCCTCGGCGCTGACGCTCGCGTACGCATGGCAGGGACGCGTCGGGCGCGAATCGCTGACGGCCACCGCCACGCTGCTGCCCGTCCTCGCGGCGGCCTTCGTCGTCGGCGATTGGGCGCACCACCGGCTCGACGAGACGAAGTTCCGGATCCTGATCTACGTGCTGCTGATCGTCGCGGGCCTGACGAACGCGTTCTGACCCTCAGCGAAACGCGCCAGTCTTCGACTCCACGTCGCGCGTCTGACCGCCCATCGCGAGGAACGCCGCCATGCGCTGGCGCGCTTCGGGCAGCGCGACGCACGCGTCGAACGCGCGCGCCTCCGCGATGAGTCCCTCGTGCACGCCGATCTCCGCGGCGAGCACCGACGCCTTCGCGTGTGCGATCGCGGCGGCGGGAAACGAAGCGATGCGGCGCGCGAGTCGCTCGACGAAGGGGCCGAGTTCCTCGGCCGGCAGCGCGCGGTTCACGTAGCCGTAGCGCTCGGCGAGATCGGCCGGAAAATCGTCCGCGCCGAGCGCGATCTCGAGTGCGCGACTGCGGCCGACGAGGCGCGGCAAGCGCTGCGTGCCGCTGCCGCCCGGGATGATGCCGACCGCCACTTCCGGCTGCGCGAGCAGTGCACGGCCGAGCGCCGCGAAGCGCATGTCCATCGAGAGCACCAGTTCGCTGCCGCCACCGCGACAGATGCCTTCGATCTTCGCGATCGTCGCCTTCGGCATCGTGCGGAAGCGGTCGACCATCTGCTGGAAGAAGCTCGGCTCGCTCGGCGGCGCGCCGCCTGCGGGAAGACCGAGGATCAGGTTCACATCCGCGTGTGCGACGAAGAACGCCGGATCCGCACTCTCGACGACGACGACGCGCACGGCGGGATCCGCCTCGAGCGCGCGACCGACGCGGTCCATCTCGACGATCAGCGTCGCGTCGAAGAGATTGATCGGCGGGTGGTCGATCACCACGCGCGCGACGCCCTCCTCCACCGTCACGCGCAGTGCGCGGTAGTCCCGATAGTCCATCTCTTCCCTCCTCAGACCGCGCGGCTGAAGAGCCGCGCACCGGTTCGCAGCTGCTCGGGCAGGTAGGCATCGAACGCCATTGCAACATTGCGTACCAGCAGGCGACCGAGCGGCGTCACGCGCAGACTGCCGTCGCCTTCGCGCAACAGCAGGCCGTCGGCTTCGAGCGTCGCGAGGCTCCCCAGTTCGCGCGCGTAGGCTTCGGCAAAGGAACGGCCGAAGCGCGCGCTCCACTCCGCCGCGGCGATTTCTCCGTGGCACATGATCCGCGCGATCACGAAGCGGCGTTCGTCGTCGTCGGCACTGATGCGGTGGCCGCGCAGCGTCGCAACGCCGCACACACGCACGGCCTCTTCCCAGGCGCCGAGTTCGCGTTCGTTCTGCGCGTAGCTCGCCGGGAGTTCGCTGATCGCGCTCGGACCGAAGCCCAGCAGCACGGTGTCCGCCTGCGTCGTGTAGCCCATGAAGTTGCGGCGCAGCGTGCGATCGCCGAGCGCACGCGCCAGTTCGTCGTCGGGGCGCGCGAAGTGATCCATGCCGACATAGACGTAACCCGCCCGCAGCAGGCGCCGGATCGCGAGCAGCAGGATTCGCAGTTTCGTCACCGCGTCGGGAAGATCCTGGCGCTCGAAGCCGCGCTGCTGTTTCGCGACCCAGGTGACGTGGGCGTACGAGTAGAGCGCGATGCGATCGGGTTCGATCGCGAGCACGGTCTCGAGCGTGCGCGCGAAGCTCTCCTCGCGCTGGAACGGCAGGCCGTAGATCAGGTCGAGGTTCACGCTCGCAAAGCCCGCGCGGCGCGCAGCATCGACCAGTGACGCGGTCAGCTGCGCGGGCTGGATGCGATGGATTGCTTGCTGCACGCGCGGCTCGACGTCTTGCACACCGAGCGAGATGCGGTCGAAGCCGAGTTCGCGCAACGTCTCGATCTGCTCGGGTGTCGTCACGCGCGGATCCACTTCGATCGAGATCTCGGCGCCGGCCCGGAGCGGGAACGCATCGGTCATGGCGTGAAAGAGCCGGCGGATCTGCGGCGGCGACAGATGCGTCGGCGTGCCGCCGCCCCAGTGCAGCTGCGCGGCCGGTGCGGGCGTCGCGACGAGCCCGCGCACTGCCTCGATCTCGCGCGCGATCGAGTCGAGATAGCGCTCCGGCAGCCCCGCGTCGCGCGTGATGATCCGGTTGCACGCGCAGAAATGGCAAAGGCTCGAGCAGAACGGCACGTGGGCGTAGAGCGAAAGCGCAGTGTCGCTCGGCAGCGACGCGAGATCCCCTTCGAAGTCGCGCGCGCGAACCGACGCGCTCCAGACCGGCGCGGTCGGGTAGCTCGTGTAGCGCGGGCCCGGGCCGTCGTAGCGCGGCAGGATTGCCTCCGCGTGTTCGAGATCGAGCGCGAAGATGTCTTCGGATCGTTGCGCGCGTTGCGAGTCGGTCATCGTGCCGTGCATCATCTCGTTCCGGGTCGCCGTGCACAATCCCCCGCGGCGCGCGGTAGTCTGCCAACCCGATGGTCGTCTTTGCGCGTGGCTTTCGTCCCTTCTTCCTGCTGGCGGCGCTCCAGGCCGCGGTGTTCGTGCCGCTGTGGCTGCTGGTCCTCCACGGTTGGGCGGCGGCGCCGCTGGGGACCGCGCCGATGCTCTGGCACGCGCACGAGATGCTGTTCGGTTTCGGCACGGCGGCGATCGCCGGCTTCCTACTCACGTCGGTGCCGGTGTGGACCGGGACGACGGCGGTCGCGGGCTCGAGGCTCGCGCTGCTCGCGGGCCTTTGGATTGCGGGCCGCGCCTCGATGTTCGCCTCGGGATCGGCACCGCAGCTCGCCGCGATCGTCGAGATCGCGTTCCTGCCGGCGCTCGCCGCGGCGATCGCACCCTCGATCTACCGCAGCGGAGCGCGCCGCAACTTCGGCTTCCCGCTGGTCCTGCTCGCGCTCGCCATTGCGAATGCATCGATACACGCGGACGCGCTCGGTTTCGCGCCCGCGCTGGCGAGCGCCGGACTGCGCGCGGGCGTCGATGGGATCGCGCTGCTGATCGTCGTCGTCGGGGGACGCATCGTGCCCGCGTTCACGACGAACGCATTGCGCCGCGCTGGCGACGCGGCCGTGGCGCGCGCGCCGGCTTGGGCGGAGCGCGCGTCCGTGCCGTCCTATCTGCTCTTCGCGGTCGCCGACGTCCTCGCACCCGGCTCGCCGTGGAGCGGCGCGGCGGCGCTTCTCGCCGCGCTCGTGCTCGCGGCGCGGATGTCCGGCTGGCATGGCCAGCGCGTGTTCGGCGATCCGCTGCTGGGCTCGCTCCATCTGGGTCACGGATGGGTCGTCGTCGGACTCGCTTGTTTCGCGGCCTCCGATCTCGGTGCTGGCTTGCCTCGCAGCATCGCGGTGCACGCGCTCACCGCCGGCGCGTTCGGCACGATGATCCTCGCGGTCATGACGCGCGTCTCGCTGGGTCATACCGGGCGGGTGCTCGCGGCGCCGCGCAGCGCTGTCGTTGCCTACGCGCTGGTCACGATCGGCGCGCTGCTGCGCACGGCTGGCGTCGCGGCGCTGCCCGCCGAGAGCCTGCGCCTCCTGACACTCTCGGGTGTGCTCTGGTCCGGCGCCTTCGTGGTGTTCCTGGTCGGCTTCGCTGGCATGCTGCTCTCGCCGCGCGTGGACGGCCGGCCTGGCTGATCCGCGCGGCGCAGAGCGCGATCGTGCGGACCGCCCCAGGGAGAGACACGAGGGGCTCCACCCTCGCGCAGAGAGGGGTGATTGGCCTCAACGAATCGCTCTCGTTTGCCGATTCACGACGAGTGACCGCCAATCGCGCAGGCCTCGACGACGGATCCGCGCAGCGCTGCGTGGCGGCTCCGATCTCGGAGGCCGCCGGGCCGGTCGCCACCACCTTCGCGCGGGCCGGGGCGCTCGCGGTGCTGATGGCCGACGCCAGCAGCCTCGGCGCGCTCGAACGCCGCTACGGCAGCGAGGCGCACGAAGGCGCGCTGGCACAGCTCGCGACCATTCTGGGCGCCGCCTGCAACGAGATCGTTCCGGGACGCGCCATCGTCGCGCGCGGCGAGGTCGGGCGCGGCGAACTGGTCGCGATGATCCCGTGCGCACGCGCCGAGACCGAGCTGTTCACGAAGGGATTGCCGGCGATCGAACGGGCGATCCGCATGCAGCTTTCGCGTCAGGGCGCGCGGGCCGTGTATCCGTACCTCCGCGAGCTGCCGCCAATCGCGGTCGGCCGCGCCTACGTGCTGCGCAACCCGCTCTTCGCGGAGCTGACGCAGATCCGCGACACGATCGAAGCGGCGCGCGGCGACGCGAAGCTGAACTTGCAGATCGCGACGCGCGCACGCCGGCGCAGCTTCGAAGACGTGCTGGTCCACGAGCGCGTGCACTCGGTCTACGAGCCGATCGTCGATGCGCGCACGCTCACGGTGTTCGGGTACGAGGCGCTGATCCGCGGCCAGGACGGCACCGCGTTCGCGTCCCCGCTGCAGCTCTTCGACGTCGCGACCGAAGAGGGCCTCCTCTTCGAACTCGATTGTTTGTGCCGCCGCGCAGCGCTGGTCGGCGCCGGCGGCTTCCCGGAAGGCGCGAAGCTCTTCATGAACATCCGCCCGTCTTCCTTTCACGATCCGAACTTCCAGCTCGACGCGCTGCAGCGCACGCTCGACGGCTGCGGACTCGCACCGAGCGACGTGGTGTTCGAGATCTCCGAGCAGGAGTCGATCGACAACTACGAGATCTTCCGCGAGGCGCGCGACGCCTACGGCAAGCTCGGCTTCCAGTTCGCGCTCGACGACACCGGTGTCGGTTACGCGAGTCTCGAAGCGGTCGCGGAACTGACGCCCGAGTTCATCAAGGTCGATCGCGTCTTCGTGCACGGCATCGACCAGGACCCGGTGCGCCAGACGATCCTGCGCGCACTGCAGACGCTGGCCCGCGAACTCAACTCGCAGATCATCGGCGAGGGCCTCGACACACTCGAGGAGCTGCGGATGCTCGACACGCTCGGCATCCCGTTCGGCCAGGGCTGGCTCTTCGGCAAGCCTTCGCCACTGCGCGCGGACGGTGAGTCTTAGCGCGCAGGCCTTATGAACCTCGCCGCTCGCCGTTGGCTCGCTACGCGGGAAACGGGAAGCGCGCTTCCAGGTGGCTTGGGAGATTCATTGGCGAACGCGAGCCTTGTGGATCTCGCCGCTCGCCGTTGGCTCGCTACGCGGGAAACGGGTTGCGTGCGGTGAGGCTGCGCGGAGATTCATTGTCGGCTCGCTGTTGGGTCGCTACGCGGGAGGGCTAGCGAGCCGTCACAACGAGCTCGCCCACCATTCCTGCCTCGGTGTGGCCCGCGATCGTGCAGAGCAGCTTGTAGCGGCCAGGCACGTCGATCTGGAAGGTGCCTGCATCGGTTGTGCCGGGTGCCGCGTGCAGATGGATCCAATCACCCTTGCCGCTCGGCTCGGCCACGACGAGCGCGTGCTCGACCTTGCCCTGGTTCACCAACTGGATCCGCGTCGGCTCGCCGGCGCGCAGCTCGAGCAGCTTCGGCTCGAACGTGAACTCGCCAGACTTGACTGCGATGGTCGACGCTGCCGCGGTGTCCACTGCCGCAAGCGGCTTCGTCATGTGCATGTGGCCCGGCATCGCCGCGCCGCCCGCGTGATCACCGTGCATCGCCATGTCGTGACCCATCGCGGCGTGGTCCGGCTCCGAGGCGCTGGTCGTGAGCGCCGCGGGCGGATACTGCGCCTGCACGAGAGAGAGAAGGCCATCGAGTCGCTTCAGCTGGCGGCTCACTTCGTCCGCCTTGCCGGCATCTGCGGCGTCGTGCAGTGCGTCGACGACGGCGGGGAGCTGTTTCAGCGCGCTCTCGACTCGAGCGCGCTTCTCGGGTGCGAGATCGGTCGAACGTTCGAGCAGCGTCTGCCCTTGCGGGACGAGCGCCTCGCTCTTCTCGTGGATCGCGCCGAGCTTGCCTGCGTCGATGTCGGCCGCGATCGCGTCGCGCGTCGCGCGCAGCGAAGTCCATGCGCCGCCCACTCCTTCGCCAGTCGCTTGCTTCATGCCGTGCCCCATCCCCTCATGACCTGCGTGGCCGTCATCTGCGTTCACTGCTCCGGCGACACACGAAAAGGTCACAACGACCATCCAACCCGCGATCTGGATTCTCTTCATCGGATCATTCTCCTTGGTTGTCACGCATCGTCGAACGGATCGCCCGAATCGCGCACCAGTGCGCGCTCCGCTGCGGACCGCCCGAATCGGAAGAACACGGCCGGCGTGACGGCCATGTCGAGCAGCGTCGAAGAGACCAGGCCGCCGAGAATCACCACGGCGACCGGATAGAGGATCTCCTTGCCAGGCTCGCCGGAGGCGAGCACGAGCGGGATCAGCGCGAGACCGGCCGTGAGTGCCGTCATCGTCACGGGCACGAGCCGCTCGAGCGAGCCGCGCACGATCATCGCCTCGTCGAAGCGCTCGCCCTCGTGCTGCATCAGGTGCAGATAGTGCGAGATCATCATGATCGTGTTGCGCGATGCGATCCCGGCCAGCGTGATGAGGCCCACGAGCGTCGCGATCGACACGGTTCCGACGAGCAGCCACGTGAGTACGAGCCCACCCGCAAAGGCGAGCGGAATGTTGAGCAGGATCTGCACGACGATCGCACCGCTGCGGAAATGCGAGTAGAGCAGCAGGAACATGGCGACGAGCGTGAACCCGCCGAGCAGGCCGATCAGTCGCGTCGCTTCCTGCTGACTCTGGAACTGGCCCTCGAAGACGATCGAGTAACCGGCGGGCAGCGCGATGCCAGCTGCGACTTGCTGCATCTCCGCCACCGTCGAACCGAGATCGCGCCCCGCGACGTTCCCCGCGACGACGATGCGGCGGCGCACGTTCTCGCGCTGAATCACGTTGGGACCGAGACTTTCGCGCACGTCGGCAAGCAGCGAGAGCGGAACCTTCCGATCGCTGCTCGTATCGACCAGCATGCCGCGCAGCGCCTCGACGTCGGCGCGCGCTGCTTCGCCGTAGCGGACGAAGAGGTCGAAGGTGCGGTCCCCCAGCAGGACCTGCCCCACCACGCGGCCGTTCAAGGCCGTCTCGAGCCGCAGCGCGAGGTCGCCCGCACGTACGCCGTAGAGTGGCAAGCGATCGCGCCGAACCGCAATTGCGACCTGCGGCACGAGCACCTGCTTCTCGGTCTGCAAGTCGACTACGCCCGGCACGCGGGCGAGCGCCGCTTCGAGTTCCGCCGCCTTCGCGCGCAGCACGCCCAGATCCGGGCCAAAGAGCTTCACGGCCACCTGCGCGCGCACGCCCGAGAGCATGTGATCGAGGCGATGCGAGATCGGCTGGCCCACGTTCAGGGCAATCCCTGGGATGCCGCCCAGTTTTTGGCGAATCTCGCCGAGGATTTCCTCGCGCGAGCGCTCGGACGGGCGGAAGTCGACGTCGATCTCGCTGAAGTGGACGCCTTCGGCGTGCTCGTCCAGTTCTGCACGACCGGTACGGCGGCCGGTGGAGACGACCTCAGGAACCGAGAGCAGGAGCTTCTCCGCAATCGTCCCGATGCGATTGGACTGCTCGAGTGACGTGCCCGGAGCGACGAGCACGGTGATGGTGGCCGTGCCCTCGTTGAAGTCCGGTAAGAACTCCTTGCCCATCAGCGGGTAGAGCGCGAACGAGCCGGCGACCAGCAGCGCCGCGGCCGTGATCGCCACGAGCGGATGGCGCAGCGCCGGTCCGAGGAAGAAGCGCCGGTCTCCACTCTTGAGGACTCGCACCAGCCAGCCATCCGACTCGGCATCCATGCGACGCATGCCCGGAAGCAGGACCGAACAGAGCGCCGGAATCACCGTCAGCGAAACGACGAACGACGCGGCCATCGCCACGATCGTCGCGACACCGATCGGCGCAAAGAGCCGCCCTTCGATGCCAGCGAGACCAAAGAGCGGAATGAAGACGAGGATCACCAGCAGCGTGGCGTAGAGGATCGAGGAGCGCACTTCCGCCGAGGCGTCAGCAATCACGCGCAGCGTCGGCCGCGGCTCGGTTGCGTGGCGGTTCTCGCGCAGCCGGCGGAATACGTTCTCGACGTCCACGATGGCGTCATCGACGACCATGCCGATTGCCACCGCGAGGCCGCCCAGCGTCATCGTGTTGATCGAGAGGCCGGCGAAGCGGAACACGATCGCCGTCGCCACGAACGAGAGTGGGATCGCCGTCAGTGTCACGAGCGTCGTACGGAAGTTCAGCAGGAACAGGAACAGCACGATCGCGACCATCACGGCACCGTCGCGCAGCGCCTCTTCGACATTCGCGACCGAAGCGTCGATGAAGTGCGCCTGCTCGAAGAGCGTTCGCACCTCCACGTCGGCGGGAAGGGCGGGACGCAACTCTTCGAGCGCCGCCTCCACCGCGCGGGTGAGCGTGAGCGTGTCCACGCCAGGCTGCTTCTGGACCGACACGATCACCGCCGGTTGCGCCATCACGCTCGCATCGCCGCGCATCGTGCGGCGTCCGAGCACGACGTCGGCCACGTCGCGGAGCAGGACTGGTACACCATCTCGTTCGGCGACGACGGTCGCGCCGATCTCTTCGATGGAACTCGTGCGGCCGAGGTTGCGAATCAGCGCTTCGCGATGCTCGCTCTCGAGGAATCCGCCGCCGCTGTTCTGCTGCGCGGAGCGCGTCGCGACCTCGACCTCGTCGAGGCTCACGCCGCGCAGCGCCATGCGCTCTGGCGACGCCAGTACCTGATATTGTTTTACGCCGCCCCCGATCGGGATCACCTGCGCAACACCGGGAATCGTCAGCAGGCGCTGTCGCACGGTCCAGTCGGCCAGCGATCGCAGTTCCATCGGCGGCGTCGATCCGTCGCGGCTCGAGATCCCGATCAGCAGGATCTCGCCCATGATCGACGAGATCGGGCCCATCACCGGCGCGACGCCGGTAGGAAGCTGTTCAGCGGCGAGTTGGAGGCGCTCCTGCACCAGCTGCCGGGCGCGATAGATGTCGGTGCCCCAGTCGAACTCGACGAACAGGATCGAGAGCCCGATCCCCGAACTCGAACGGACCCGCTGCACTCCGGGTACGCCATTCACCGCCGTCTCGAGCAGGCGGGTCACGAGCACCTCGACCTCCTCGGGTGCGAGACCGGGCGCCTCGGTGAGCACCGTCACGAGCGGGCGGTTGAGGTCCGGAAAGACGTCGACCGGCAGTGCGCGCACGACGAAGACGCCATAGACGAGCAGCAGCGCCGACGCGGCGAGCACGAAGAGCCGGTTGCGCAGGGACCATTCGATGAGCCGGTTCAGCACCGCTCAGCTCCGCCCGCGTCGCGCGCGCGTTGCAAGCACAACGAACGCGCTGATCACCGCGAGCGCCGCCGCTGCGACGCCCACTGTCGTCAGAACGCTGCGCCTCTCGGGTCCGGGAACCGCAGGTTCCGCGTGCGGCGCCTCGTCGTCGCGATGCGCTTCCGTGACCGGCGGCAGGAACTGCAGCGAGTAGTTGCCCTGCGTCGCGACGCGATCGCCGGGCAGCAGGCCCTCGACGATCTCCACCCAGCGATCGTCGGACGCGCCCGTCACGACCGGCACGCGCTCGAATCGCGTCGGGTCATCGCTCGCTTCGCGGAAGACGAAGAGCGCACCGAAGTCACCGAGCACGGCAGAGCGCGGCACCGCAAGCGCCGCATCCGATGCGCCCGTCACGATCGCGAGTTCGGCACGCATGCCGGGACGAAGCTCTGCACGCGGGTTTTTCACGCGGACGTACACAGGCAACGAGCGACTCGCCGCGTCGAGCACGCCGCCGAGTCGCTCGATGACGCCATCGAAGGCGACATCGGGGTAGCTCGGCACGCCGACTCGCACGATCTGCCCGATGGCAACCGGACCGATCTGCCCCTCGAAGAGCCGACCGACGGCGAGCACCTCGCGCAAGTCCGCGATCTCGAAGAGGTGCGCATTCGGCTCG
>JANLTC010000353.1:0-2713 GCA_031362725.1 Deltaproteobacteria bacterium
CATGATGGCGCGGCCTAGTGGGGACGACGGTGTCACTACCGTGAAGAAGCCGTCGCCGCTGGGGCCGGTCAGTTCTTCGCCGGCACCGGCCGGTGCTAGGAAGACGGTGACGCCGCCGCCTTCCTGTTCCACTTCGACGAGCGCGCCGAGGCTCACCGGGGCGTTGTTGGGGAGCGGATCGGGGTCGAAGGTCTCGAGCAGTTTCAGTTCGGCGCGAAGCTGTGCGGCGCGTCGCGCCTGCGCGCGCGCGATGCCCGATTGCTCGATCGCGACGCGCGCGTCGTCGCGCTTCTCGGCGGGCGTTGCGCCTTCACGCGCTTCCTCGGCGGCGTCGTCGCGCGCGCGTTCGGCGATCGCCAATGCGTCCTGGAGCTTCGCGGTGAGCTGCTCGATCAGAAGCGGCTTGTCCATTGGCGCACGGTACGACGCGAGTTGCGTCGCCGACAAGGGCAATCGCTACGCGGCGGCCGTCACGCGAGCCATCGCGAGCCGCTGCGCGATCAGCGCGTAGACACCAGCGTGGAAGCCGAGGCCCACGTGCGAGCTGAAGACTTCGACGTGCTCTACGTCCGCGTTGTGGCGATCGATGCAGGCTTGCCACGCCACGACGCCATCGCGCTTCGAGTAGATCGCGGTGACGGGAGTCTGGAGCGGTGTCTTCTCGCGCTCGGCGATCTGGGCTTCGAGCGCGTCGAGATCGACGCCGCGCAGCTGATACGCGTGCGCGGCGGCGGTGTACTTCGGGCCGCCGACGATCGGCGAGCCGAGCGTGACGACGCGTTCGACGAGGTCGGGCCGCTCGCGTGCGACTTCGCGAGCCAGGTAGCCGCCGAGGCTCCAGCCGACGAGGCGCACGCGCGTGCCAGTCGCGACGGCGCAGCGCTCGGTTTCGGCGATCACGCGCGGCAGCAGCGCGGGCACGTCGCCGCTGTTCGTGCCGAGGCCCCAGCCGCGCACGTCGTGACCGAGCAGGCCGAGGAAGAGCCGTAGCGGCGCGGTCGATGCGTCGCCTGCCGAGAAGCCCGGCAGCACGACGACGGGGTCGCCCGCGCCGCGTGGTTGGAAGGCCAGTTGCGGGAATCGCGCGGCGCTCTGCGCGATGTCCCAGAAGAAGCGGCTCTCTTGCAGCAGCGCCCAGCGCGACGGGATCGGAATCGCGAACGCGGCCGTCACTTCGCTCCCGCAACGCGCGACTTCGCGGTGGCGAGCTCCGCCGTCGCGGAATCGCGCATCGCTTCCGCGCGCGACGTGCTGCGTCCGTACGAGAATCCCTCGCGCAAGCCGAGGTAGCCGCCCGCACAGGCGATGAAAGTGACGATGCAACCAGCGAGGAGCAGCGTTTCGTCACTCACGGCGCGCACCGCCGCCGAGCAGGAGCGTTCCGGCCGACAGGATCGAGGGGACCCACAGCCCGACGAAAACGCCGCGGTCGCGGTCGCCGGAGAACCAGAGGTAGACCGAAAGCAGGAACGAGAGTCCTGCGGCGGTGAAGAAAAGCGCTTTCGACAGCGCTAGCGGATGGAAGCCTTCGCTCATCGCAGCCGGGAGCGCTTCGACGCGCTCTCTCGTGGTGTTGTGGCTGGAACTCATTTTCCGGTCCTCCGTGGGCGGGGCTGCCCAAGTGGACCCAGCGTAGGCGACACCCGTCATTCGTCAATGAGAAGTCTAGAATAAATATAGACTTCCCATTCGCCCCTCCCCACCTACTTCTTCTGCGTCCAGCGCCCCTTGTCCCAGATCCACTGCCCCGCCGGCGCTCGCTCGATCAGCTTCTGCGCCGACAGCGCCGCAACCGCCTCGGGAGCCGTCCCGTTCTTCTGTGCGATCTCCCCATACGCCGCGCGCCGCTTGGCGTTCACGTCCGCGACGAGCGCCTGTACGTCGGCACTCGGCGAGGCCGACACCGCGCCGACGTAACCGTCGCTCTGCTCGCCGACGAGCCCCTGCGCCCGCGCCGCATCGAGGTCGATCGCCGCGCTCGGCAATGCCGCGCCGAACACGATGAGCCCCACGACACACGCAGACACCAGCCAAGCCCGATGTCGATTGCCCATCAGAAGATGTCCTCCTTGTTGGCGAAGGCCTTCTCGAGATCCTTGTCGATCTTGACGCGGATCTCGTGTTCGATCTTGATGTTCATGTTGATCGTGATCGGTTCCTTCGGCGCCTCGATCGCAACGCGCGGCGTGCAGCCGCTGAGGAGCACGATCGCTGCAGCCAGCCCAGCGCACACTTGATTCATCGTCGTTCTCCTTCCGAATGGATCCCCGACGCAGTTCCTATCGTGCACGCGAGCACAATACCGCGTGAATGACCGATCACGTCGCGCGCCTGCCGCTCATCGGGCTACCTTGAGCGGGGCTCATCGAACCCACGAGGAAGATCATGGCCAAGACCAGCTTCACGGCAATCCTCGAGAAGGAAGGTGATCAATGGGTCGCCCTCTGCCCCGAACTCGACGTGGCGAGCCAAGGTGTTTCTGTGGACGAGGCAACTGCGAATCTGCGAGAAGCCGTGGAACTGTTGCTCGAATGCGCGGATCGCACGGAGGTCGATCGGCGACTCGATGGCGAGCTGCCCGAACTCTGAACAGGCTTGCTACTTCCGCTCTCCTTCGGAGAACGCCCGCAAGCGTTCTTCGATCACGTCCGGCACACGATAGGCGCCGCCAGCGTCGCGCACGAGGTCGGCGAGGCGCGCTTCGAGATTCAGG
>JANLTC010000286.1:0-3280 GCA_031362725.1 Deltaproteobacteria bacterium
GCCGGCCCGAATGAACACAATCGCTTTGCCGTCCGGGGACCATGCCACCGACTGGTAGTCAAGGTTTTCTACCCAAGGCAGCACCTCGTGAGCGTCTGCTCCATCGGCACGCATGACCCATACACCGTGCTGGATCCATCCCTGCGGTTGCATCTCCAGATTGATGAACGCGAGCCTCGAGCCGTCCGGCGTCACCGGACCTGCGATGGCATAGTCCCGAAGCTTGCTCGGGGTACCGTCGAGGATGGACACTGTCCAAATACTCACGGCTCGCTGCGCCGGCGAGATGGCGGTCATCGCCAATCGCGCGCCGTCGGGAAACCAGCTGATACTGGTGACGTCGAGTACCTCTGCCGGCACAATCTTGCGGGTTTCTCCGGTTTGGATCACGCGCAGGTACGTCCCCGTCGGATCCGCGAACGCAAGTTGCTTTCCATCCGGTGAGATCGCAGCGCTGTGCACCGCGGTTTCCGGAGGGTTCGAAGTGAGTTGCTTTTGAATGGGCTCGGGTCTCTCAGTGAGGCGATCTCGCTTCAGCGAGAGGACACCAGCAGCGACGAGAATTGCGGCGGACCCCGCGACCACGAGGCCCGTGGCCACCCCCGCGCGATTCCGCCGCACGAATTTCGCGAACCTGTACCTGACGCTCGGTGGGCCCGCAAGGACGGGCTCGTTGCGCTGGTGCCTCTCGATCTCCGCCGCCAGGTCGGAGGGAGTTTGGTAGCGCCGGGTTCGGTCCTTCTCCAGCGCGCGCATCGTGATCCAATCGAGATCTCCACGGAGCTGTCGACCCAGGGCCGGCGCTTCGGTGCGGCGGTTCTGCGCCGTCTCGGCCGACACGGCTCCGAGAGAAAGCAGCCGCGAGCTCGGCGTCAACGGCTCGTCCTCTCGAATCCGCCTGCGGATTTCGTCGAAGCCGGCGGAGCGAAGCTCCCTCGGATCGAACGGTAGGGTCCCGACGAGCAGCTCATACAGGATGACCCCGAGGGAATAGACGTCCGTTCGCGCGTCCACATCGAGCCCGGTCATCTCCGCCTGTTCGGGGCTCATGTACTCAGGGGTGCCGATCAGCGTCCCGAGCTCGGTGAACAACGATCGCTCGGTGAGACGTTGAGCGGTCGCCTTGGCCACTCCGAAGTCGATGATCTTCGGAGCGGGTCGTTTGCCGTGCACGGTGACGAGCACGTTGGACGGCTTGAGATCGCGGTGGATGACCCCCTTCTGATGGGCGTGTTGCACCGCCTCGCAGACCTCCACGAACAGCGCGAGCCGCTCATCGAGGCCGAGGTGATGTCGATCCGCGTACGCAGTGATGGCCTCGCCCCGCACGTATTCCATGACGAAGTAGGGGAGTCCTCGCGAGGTCTCTCCTGCGGCGAAGATCTTGGCAATGCTCGGATGCTCCATCAAGGCCAATGCCTGCCGCTCGGCCTCGAACCGGGCGACGACGTGCTTGGTGTCCATGCCGGCCTTGATGACCTTGATCGCGACGTCGCGCTGCACCGGCGCGTCCTGCCTGGCGAGCCAGACCTCGCCCATCCCTCCTTCCCCGATCTTCTGAAGGATCCGGTAGCCCGGAATCAAAGGCGGAGGATCGACGATCAAGGCCTGGGCCAGCACGGTTTCGTCGTGCGTCAGGAGGGATTCCACTTCGCGCCGGAGAACCGCGTCACCTTTGCAGGCGTCATCCAGGAACGCGCGCCGCGCCGAGGGATCGAGCTCGCGCGCCCCGAGGAAGATGCGCGTCACCGGACCGCGATCGTCATCGCGATCCATTTGGCTCTCCGCGTCCGAGGAACTGCGCCAGCCTCGCGCGCCCCGCTGCGAGATCCGAACGAATGGTGCGCACGGTCACCCCTAGCACCATGGCCATCTCCTCTTCCGTCATGCCGGCGAAGATCTTCATCTCGATGACCCGGGCGCGACGTGGCGAACGACGCGCTGTCCGTTCCAGGAACTCGTCGAGTGCAAGGAGCTCGATGAGCGGCTCCTTTGAATCCGCGAAGCCCTCCGAGAGCGAAACCCGCGTAAGCCCGCCTCCATGCCGCACGGCGGCACGCTTCTGAGCGTACTCCCTGAGGACGCGACGCATCTCGCGGGCGGCGAGAGCGAAGAAGTGAGTTTTTCCCGAGAGTTCCAGTCCTTTGGCCTTCGCCAGTCGGACGTAAACGTCGTGCACCAGGTCGCTTGGGCTGAGCGTGTGCCCACGCCGCTCGTTGCGCAGGAACGCGCCCGCAAGGCGACGGAGCCGCGCGTAGATGAGGGGAACCAGCTCGTTGACGTCGTGGCCGTCGAGATCGTCCATGTCTGCCCACCCGGAGAGACTGGCCCGAATCGAGTCCAGGCGTCCGAATGAGGACTGAAATACTCCATTTCCTGTCGTGGAGGCAAGTTCCCCATTACAGGGCAAGGCATCTATTCGGTTGGGGTGCACCCCGCCGAGCTCATAGCACGGCCCACTCATCCGTTTGCGTCGAAAGGAGACGTCATGACCCTACCGACCCATCGCCCCAGAGTTTTCCTCCTCGAGTCGTTGCTCGCATTGACGTTGTTCGCGTTACCGCTCTCTGCATTCGCGGCGCTACCCGCCGGCAAGACAGTCACGCTTGCGAAAGGCTCCGTGAACGGCCTTGCCCTCGCGATCGCCGCCGCGGGGCCGGGCGGGACGGTCGTCGTCCAAACGGGCGTTCACTACGAGTCCGGCCCGGTGGTGGTTGCCATTCCCGTGACGATTCTCGGTAAGCGCGGAGCGGTCATTCAGAGCGTCACGACTCCCGATCCGGGCTACATCACCGTCGAGGCCGCGCTACACGTGAAGGGGGCCTCCGGCGCGGTGATCAAGGGGCTGGAGCTGCGGCCGTCCTTGCCCGACTCGGGGAACACCGCAATCGTGATCGAGAATGCGAACGACGTTGAGATTGCGGGCAACACGATCGCCGGTTACCAGGGGGGTGTCCTGGTCCAGAACGCGGATCGCGCAGCGATCTCCGGCAACACGATCTCGGCGTCGTTCATGGGAATCGTCAACATCAACGGCGCAGGAGCCCGGATCACGGAGAACAACGTCTCGGACGTCGTGAACGGCTTCGGCATCTGGGCGTGCGATCTGAACGGCCGTGCTTCCGGCAACGCCGTGAGCAATTCCTTCATCGGCATCATCGCTTGCAAGGTTCCCCCCGGTGGGTTCGTCATCAGCGGAATTCCGGTCGGATCCTCCAACCCGGGTGGCGGCTGGACCATCCGCGGCAACTTCGCGTCGGGGAACCAGTGGGGGTATCTG
>JANLTC010000039.1:0-15486 GCA_031362725.1 Deltaproteobacteria bacterium
GGAACGGCAATTCCGTTCGGCGCTGCGCAGAGCGGGCCGTGTGGCGCGAAAACCCAGGCGCGTGTGACACGGTGAGTCCGATCGCCGCGTGGCGTGCGGCTCATCGACAGCGCGATAGATGAGGCCGAGTGACTCAGTTCAGAGTCGCCGTAACCCGCGCCGAACCGAGCTTGCGCACGGCAGGAGCGCCGCGCCTGCGCGCGCGGAACCGTGACCGCGAGTCCGGTGGGACTCGGCTTGATGATCCTCGCCGCTAGCTCGCTACGCGGGAACTAGCAGCAGTGCGGGCGGCGCTCGGCCGCCCGCAGGAGCTGCGCCCGCGCCGCGTCCGCGTCGCGAGGCGGCGGCGCCGTGATGCCCACGAAGCCTCGCGCGAAGTCGCGCAGCGCCGTGACGAGTGCACGCACGCGGCTCATCGCGCACCCCGCATCGCCGATGCGCGCGTCGGCGTACGGGGTCGCAGCGTCTTCCACCAGACGCGCGCAGCATCGACCACGACGATCGCGACGAGCACCATGAACAGCGCCGTCAGTGCCGCATCGAGACGTGCGTTGAAGAGGAACGCGTGCGTCTCGCGCAGCTTCTCCGCGGGAATCGCACCGCTCGCGATCTGACCGGCGAGGTACTCGGCCTGCGCGAGGAAACCGAGGCGTCGATCGGGCGCGAAGATCTTCAACCAGCCCGCGCTCATCGTGACACTGAGAAGCCACGCGAGCGGCAGCGCCGGCGCGAACGCCCAGCGGGGCCGCTCGGACTTGACGAGGATCGTCGTCGCGCAGGCGAGCGCCGTCGCGGCGAGCAGCTGATTCGCGATGCCGAAGAGCGGCCACAGCGAGTTGATGCCGCCGAGCGGATCGACGACGCCCTGGTAGAGGAAGTAGCCCCACGCGGAGACGATCAGGCCCGATGCGAGCAGGTTCGCCGGCAACGACGAGGTCTTGCCGAGCGCCGGGTGCAGCTTGCCGAGCAGGTCCTGCACCATGAAGCGTCCGACACGCGTACCGGCATCGAGCGTGGTCAGGATGAAGAGCGCTTCGAACATGATCGCGAAGTGGTACCAGAGCGCCTTCAGCGTGGGACCACCGAGCACGCGCGCGAAGATCTCGGCCATGCCGACGGCGAGACTCGGCGCGCCGCCGGTGCGCGACAGCAGCGAGTGTTCGCCGACCTGGCGCGTCAGCTCGGTGAACGCGGCCGGATCGAACGCGAAGCCCCAGCCTCGGATTGCGGCCGCCGCCTGCTCCACCGTCGCGCCGATCGCGGCGGGCGGCGAGTTGATCGCGAAGTAGGTGCCGGGCTCCATCACCGCGGCCGACAGCAGCGCCATCACTGCGACGAACGACTCCATCAGCATCGCGCCATAGCCGATCATCCGCGCGTCGCTTTCGCGGTCGAGCAGCTTCGGCGTGGTGCCGCTGGCGATCAGCGCGTGGAAGCCGGAGATTGCGCCGCAGGCGATCGTGATGAAGCAGAACGGGAAGACCGGGCCAGCGAAGACGGGGCCCGTGCCGTCGATGAACTGCGTCAGCGCCGGGAGCTGCACGGGCGGGTGCGCGATCGCGAGACCGATCGCCAGCAGCGCGACGGTGCCGAGCTTCACGAAAGCGGAAAGGTAATCGCGCGGCGCCAGCAGCAGCCACACCGGCAGTACGCTCGCGACGAAGCCGTAGCCGACCAGCGCGAGTGCGAGCGTCCGCTTGTCGAGATCGAACAATGGGCGCAGCGTTTCACTCTCGCCGACCCAGCGCCCCGCGACCACGGCGAGCAGCACCAGCGCGACGCCACCGAGGCTCGCTTCGAGTACGCGGCCCGGCCGCACGTGCATCATGTAGACGCCCATCGCGAGCGCGATCGGGATCGTCGCCGCGACGGTCGAGGTCGCCCACGGGCTGCCGAACATCGCGTTCACGACGACGAGTCCCAGTACGCCGATCAGGATCACCATGATCGCGAGTACACCGACCAGCGCGGCGGCGCCGCCGACCGGGCCGATCTCGTCACGCACCATCTGGCCGAGCGACTTGCCGTCGCGGCGCATCGAGCCGACCAGGATCGTCATGTCCTGCACCGCGCCGCCGAGCACGACGCCGGCGAGGATGTAGAGCGTGCCCGGCAGGTACCCGAATTGTGCGGCGAGGATGGGGCCGACCAGCGGGCCCGGTCCGGCGATCGCCGCGAAGTGATGGCCGAAGACGACCCACTTGTTGGTGGGAATGAAATCCTTGCCGTCATTGCGGCGATGCGCGGGCGTCGGGCGCGCATCGTCGAGCGCGAACGCGTGCGCGGCCAGCGCCTTCGAGTAGAAGCGATAGCCGATCGCGTAGACGGAAAGCGCGGCGGCCAGGAACCAGGCGCTCGAGATCGCTTCGCCGCGATGGGTCGCGATCACCGCGAGCGCCGCCGCGCCGAGCGTCGCGACACCTGCCCACGTCACCCACTGCAGCGCGCTTCGACCGGCGGACATCGGTCGCGCAGAGTAGCCATGCGGTTGCGGACGTGGTACCCGATCGCAGGGCGTGGAGCGACTGGCCCTCTGGGTCATCGGGCTTGCGGGGGGTGACATGGCGATTGCGCGCGAGCGTTGGGCCACGAAGATCGGTCTCGTGCTGGCGCTCGCCGGCAACGCGATTGGGCTGGGCAACTTCCTGCGCTTCCCGCGCCAGGCCGCATTGAACGGTGGCGGCGCCTTCCTGGTGCCCTACTTCATCTGTTTGCTCGCGATCGGGATTCCGCTGATGTGGGTCGAATTGGCGATCGGGCGGATGGGCGGTCGCCACGGTCGCGGCCACACCGCGGGCATGTTCGAGCTGATGTGGCGCCATCCCGCGGCGAAGTACATCGGCACGCTCGGTCTCTTCATCCCGTTCGCGGTGGCGATGTACTACGTCTTCGTCGAGTCGTGGTGCCTCGCGTACGCGTACTTCTCGCTCACCGGCAGCTACTTCGGCCTCGGCTCGATGGCCGAGGTCGGCCACTTCCTCGCCGGCTTCCAGGGCGTCGAGAAGAATCAGTACTTCTCGAGTCTGCTGCCCGCGTACGGATTCTTCGTGCTGACCTTCGTGCTGAACGTGTCGATCCTGCTCGGAGGCGTCGCGCGTGGGATCGAGCGGCTGGCGCTGTGGGCGATGCCGCTGCTCTTCGTGTTCGCGGCGATCTTGATGGTGCGCGTCCTCACGCTCGATCCGCCGGCAGGAGCCGGCCCCGACCAGACCGTGATGTCCGGCCTCGGCTTCGTCTGGAACCCGGACTTCGCCGCGCTCGCCGATCCAAAGGTGTGGCTTGCCGCAGCGGGGCAGATTTTCTTCACGCTGTCGGTAGGCTGGGGGATCATCCACACCTATGCGTCGTACATCGGACCCGAGGACGACGTCGCGCTCACCGGCCTCTCCACCGTCAGCTTGAACGAAGTCGCGGAGGTGGTGCTGGGCGGCACGATCGCGCTCACCGCGTCGGTGGTGTTCTTCGGCGTCGTGCAGTCGCAGGCGATCGCGGGTCAGGGATCCTTCGACCTCGGCTTCCACGCAATGCCGCTGGTGATGGAGCAGATCCCGGGCGGTCGGCTCTTCGGCGCACTGTGGTTTCTGTTGCTGTTCTTTGCCGGCATCACGTCGAGCGTGGCGCTGCTGCAGCCGACGATCGCGTTGCTGCGCGAAGACTTCGGTCTCCCGGCTGATCGTGCGGTCTACGTGACGGGTGGTCTGCTCTTCCTGTGCGCGAACCCGGTGCTGTTCTTCCTCAGCCACGGCTTCATGGACCAGCTCGACTTCTGGGCCGGCTCGTTCGGGCTGCTGCTGTTCGGGTTCCTCGAAATCGTGGTTTTCGCGTGGGTGTTCGGGATGACGCGCGGCTGGGCGGAGATCAACCACGGCGCGCGCCTGCGCATTCCGGGAATCTTCCACTTCGTGATCAAGTGGGTGATGCCGATCGGCATGGGCGCGATCCTGCTCTCGTGGTCGGCGACGAACTTGTTGCCGGAGTTGACGCTCGAGAAGGTCGCAGAAGCCGACCGTCCCTATGCGCTCGGCGCGCGGCTGCTGCTGGTGGCCGTGCTGATCTGTTATTGGGTCGCCGTGCGCGCGGGCTCGCGACGTCGCGCCGCGCTGGAGGGCGCCGCATGACATTGGCCGGCTGGATTTTCCTGACGCTCGCCTGGGGTTTCGTGCTCGGTCTTGCCGGATACTGCGTATTCCGGACCTTCCGCGACGGTTGAGAAGCGCCGCACGGTTCGTCTCCGGATGACGAGCAGATGAAGGGCAAGCGGACAGCAGCCGGTACGACGTTGTACTCTCCCGCGACATGGGCCCACATTCCTCTCGGCGTTCCTCGTTCCCCCTCCTGCCTTCAGTCCTACTCGCCGCATTGGCGATCGCCCTTCCCGGGTGCTTCGTGCCGGCCTGGTCTCAACCAGGCGGGTACTACGGCGGCCGCGGGTCGTACGGCGGCTATCGCCCCTACTACCGAGGCGACGACCGCGGCCGCTACGCACCGCCGCGTCGCATCTACGTCCCCGACTACCAGGACGATGATGACGACGACGATGACCATCATCATCACGGCAATCACGGCAGCGACAACTGGCAGAGACCGGATCGGCATCGCGACGCCGACGCGCAGCGCGACCAGCAACGTGCCGAGCAGCGCGCCCGGCAGTACGACGCGGAGCAGCAACAGCGCGCGCAGCGGTACGACGCGGAACAACAGCAACGCGCGCAACAGTACGACGCGAAGCAGCAGCAGCGCGCGCAACAGTACGAAGCCCAGCAGGAACAGCGCGAGCGCGCGAGAAAGCAGAAGGAACAGCGCGACGAGGAGCGCCGCCAACAAGAGGCGGCGCAGGCGCAAGCCGCGCGACCCCAGTGGTCACAGCACCGGGACCGGCCGGGTGCGCGCGGCAACGGCGACGCAAGCAGCTCGACCGAGGACAGCGACGACTAGCAGCCGATGCAGCGCCGCGCGCTCAGTGCGTGGCGCTGCTCTGCTTGCTCGCGGTGCTCCCGCGCAACGCGGCGATCGTCTTCACCGACGCGATGACGAGGCCGATCGAGAACATTCCGGTGAGGAAGCCGAAGGCGATCACGCCGGCCTTGTTGTTGCCCGCGAGCGACTTGAGAATCAGATTGATGAAGAACGAGAGCAGCGCCACGTAGAGAGCAGTGGCGGCGAGCCACTCGATCTTGCGCCGCTGCGGGGTGGGAGCGAGGAAGGACACCGCGAGCCAGCCGATCGCTACGACGGACACGGCCCCGATGGCGATCATGCTGAGCACATTCACGTGCGAACTCCTTCGTTCTTCGAAGCCGGCGAGGGATACCACTCGCCGTTTCGGGCCTCAAGGCGCGCCGCTTGAGGATCCTTCACTTTGCGGCCCGCGAGAGTGGAGATTGGCGCCGGGGGCTACCCCCACGAGATTTCCTATGATCGCTTCGATGTTTGCTCCTTCTGCGAGTTCCCCATGGCCGACAATCTGATTCGCACCCTCCGCTGCCGCATCGTCAACCGTCCGGGCGTTTTCGGACGCCTTGCGACGGCGATCGGCGGCGCGGGCGCCAGCCTGGGCGACATCCGCATCGTTTGGGTCGGACCCGACCACAAGGTCCGCGACGTCGACGTGCTGGTCGATGGCACGACGATGCTCGATGAAACCGTCGCGGCCGTGCGTCTCCTCGAAGGCATCGACCTGCTCGAGGTGATCGACGACGTCCACGAGCTGCACATCAATGGCAAGATCGAGGTGCGGCCAACGCACCCGGTGCGGACGCTCTACGACCTGCGGCGTGTGTACACGCCGGGCGTCGCGGACGTCGTGCGCTCGATCGTGCGCAACCCCGACGATTCGTACCTCTACACGATCCGCGGCAAGACCGTCGCGATCGTCACCAACGGAACGCGCGTGCTCGGCCTCGGCAACGTCGGGCCGCTCGCGGCGCTCCCGGTGATGGAGGGAAAGGCCGCGCTGCTCCATCAGTTCGTTGGACTCTCGGCCTGGCCGCTGGTGCTCGACACGCGCGACCCCGATGAGATCGTCGCGACCGTGCTGCACCTGGCCCATGGCTTCGGTGCGATCCAGTTGGAAGACATCGAGTCGCCGGCGTGCTTCGAGGTCGAGCGGCGTCTCGTCGAGGCGCTCGAGATGCCGGTCCTGCACGATGATCAGCACGGCACGGCCGTTGCGGCGCTCGCCGCAGCGAGCAACGCGATGCACCGTGCGGGTCTCGATCTTGCGACGGCGCGCGTCGGCGTGATCGGGCTCGGCGCGGCCGGAACTGCAATCGCCCGGATGCTGGGCGCGGCGACGTCGCGACCCGTGATCGGCTTCGACCCGGGTGCCGAAGCGCTCGCGCGGTTGCTGGCGCTCGGCGGCGAGGCGGCGAAGGATGTCCCGGACCTGATGGCACAGGTGGACCTCGTCGTCGCGGTGACCGGGCGCCCCGGGCTGATTGCGCCGGAATGGGTGCGACGCGGCCAGGGAATCCTCGCACTGACGAATCCCGATCCCGAGATCCGCCCCGAGGAGGCAATCGCTGCAGGCGCCGCGTTCGCAGCCGATGGCCGTTCGGTGAACAACCTGCTCGGCTTCCCCGGCATCCTGCGTGCGGCAATCGACGTTCGTGCGCGCCGCATCGATCCGAGCATGTACGTCGCGGCAGCCCACGCAATTGCGGTGCGTGCGAGAGAGAACGAGCTCGTCCCGAACCCGCTACGCCTCGACGTCCATCGCGCAGTCGCCCGGGCGGTCGCGGAGGCCGCGATTGGGGCTCGCGTCGCTCGCGTCGACATGCCGAGTGACTACATGCTCGAGGTACCGGCGCGTCACCCGTCCGCAGCCGACGACGCGCCTTGAGCCGTGTTCGTCGCGCCTGCGCGGAGTCAGGAGTCGGACGGCGCACGCCAACACGGGTCAGCTGGCGTTTGCGATATGCGACAGGACGCGCGTCGCGAGGGCATCGGCGGTGAAGCCGAATCGCTCTGCGAGCGCCGCTTGCGGCGCGGATGCGCCGAAGCGCTGGATCCCGTAGACGAGTCCGCGCGCGCCGAGGTACCGCCAGAAGCTCTCGCCCCGCGCCATCTCGACCGCCACGATCGGCGTTCCGTCGGTGGGCAACAGCGCCTGTCGAACCGCGTCGGGCTGCGCCGCAAACAGCTCCAGCGACGGCATCGAGACGACGCGCACCGAGACATTCTGAGCGGCGAGCTTCTCTGCCGCTTCGCATGCAAGCGACACTTCCGAGCCCGTTGCGACCAGCACCGCGGCCGGCTTGCCGCGTGCCTCGCGCGCGAGATAGCCCCCGCGCCAGACGTCCTTCGGCACGACACCAGCCGGTCGCGGCAGCGGCGGCAGAGCCTGGCGCGTCAGTGCCAGCGCGACGGGACCGGTTGCCGCTTCGAGCGCATACGCCCAGGCCATCGCGGTTTCGAGTCCGTCCGCCGGCCGGAACACCGTGAGCCCTGGGATCGCGCGCAGCGCATCGAGATGCTCGATCGGCTGGTGCGTCGGACCGTCTTCGCCGAGGAAGATCGAGTCGTGCGTGAAGACGTACACCACACGGAGACCCATCAGCGACGCCAGCCGGATCGCCGGGCGCATGTAGTCGCTGAAGACCAGGAACGTCGCGACGTACGGCACGAAGGTGCCGTCGAGCGAGATCCCGTTCGCGATCGAGCCCATGCCGTGTTCGCGAATCCCGAAGTGCAGGTTGCGACCCGCGAACGGATCGACGCTGGCGCTGGCGCCGGGGCCGACGTCGCCTCCGTCCTTCACGCGTGTGTTGTTCGATTCGGCAAGATCCGCGGAGCCGCCGATCAGGAACGGCAGCGCCGCCGTCGCGCGCTGGATCACTTCACCCGAGTGCACGCGCGTCGCGGCCTTCTTCTCCTCCCAACCAGTCGCGAGTTGCTGCGTGAAGTCCGCGGCGATGCGGCGTTCTCGATGCGCATCCCACGAATCGGCGAGCGCGGCGTTCGCGCTGCGCCATTTCGCGAGGCCCGCGTCGCGCACCTTGCGCTCGGCGCGCTTCGCGTCGATGCAGGTCGCCATCCATGCGCGCACATCGTCGGGGACGAGGAAGGTCGGCTCCTGCGGCCAGCCGAGCGCCTCCTTGGTGGCGCGCACTTCGTCCGCGCCGAGCGGCGCGCCATGCGTCTTCGACTTCCCTGCCAGATTCGGGCTGCCATAGCCGATCGTCGTCCGCAGCAGGATCAGCGACGGGCGCTCCGTCTCCGCACGCGCCGCATCGATCGCTGTCGAGATCGCCGCGTGATCGTTGCCGTCGGCGACGCGCTGCACGTGCCACTTCTGTGCGCTGAAGCGTCGCTCGACGTCTTCACTGAACGACAGATCGATCGCGCCGTCGATCGTGATGTGATTGTCGTCGTAGAGGTAGACGAGGTTGCCGAGCCCGAGGTGGCCGGCGAGCGAGCCAGCTTCGGCGGAAACGCCTTCCATCAGATCCCCGTCGCCACAGATCGCGTACACGAGATGGTGCCCCGGACCTTCGCCGCCTTGCGCAAAACGCGAGCGCGCGAGCCGTGCCGCGAGCGCCATCCCGTCGCCGGTCGCGAAGCCCTGGCCGAGCGGGCCGGTGGTCGTCTCGACGCCGGCGGTGTGACCGTGCTCCGGATGGCCCGGCGTGCGCGAATCGAGCTGGCGGAAGCGACGGAGATCGTCGAGCGAGAGGTCGTAGCCGAACAGGTGCAGCAACGAATAGAGCAGCATCGAGGCGTGACCGTTCGAGAGCACGAAGCGGTCGCGCAGCGGCCACGCCGGATCCGTCGGGTCGAAGCGCAAGTGGCGCTGCCACAACTCGAAGGCCGCCGCGGCGAGCCCCATCGGCGCGCCGGGATGACCGCACTTCGCTTTTTCGACGCCGTCGACGGCGAGAAAGCGAATCGTATTGACCATGCGGTCCCGTAGGGCGGGGCTCGGCTCGATCATCGCGCCTCCGTAGTGGAATCGATTGAAGCTCGGTTCGGGGAAGCGGCACGATACCGTCTCGCGTCGAGACCGGAAAGCACGTCGAGCGACGGCTCCGGCTAGACTGCGTGGCGCTCGCGAAGGGTCGCGCAGCGCCGCGGAGAGTCTGGCCATATGATCTCGCCGCTCGGCTTTGCCTCGCTACGCGGGACGCCGTTCCGATGACCTCGCCGCTCGGCATTGCCTCGCTACGCGGGACGCGGCCCATCACTTGGTTGCTGCGCGGTGGCTCGCTGGGCGGGCATGCGCTCGTTGTTGCGCTGTGCGCTGCGACGCTTGCGGGCTGTGCATCGATGGGTGTCGGCGGCGAACCGGTCGAGGTGCAGCTCGTCTCGCTGACGCCGCTCGCGAGTACGGCCTTCGAGCACCGTCTGCGCGTCGATCTGCGGCTGCGCAATCCGAACAACCATGCCTACGAGATCGACGGCTTGCGCTTCGTGCTCGACGTCAACGGAAGCCGCCTCGCGTCGGGCGTGTCGAGCGAGACGGCAACGCTGCCGCGCCTCGGCGAGGTCGTCGTGCCGGTCACGACCACGACGTCGCTCTTCGACGTCGTCAACCAGATCCTCGCTTTCGGCCAGCAACAGCAGCCGCACTTCGAGTACGAGCTGCGTGGCAAGGTCTTCCTGAAGCACTCCTGGGGCGGCCTCGACTTCGAACGCCACGGAAGCGATCAGGATCTGCTGCCGAAGAGCGCGAAGCGCTAGGCGGCCGCGCGACGCGCCACTGCGTAGAGCGCCGCGATCGCTGCGAGCGCGGCGGCTCGCGGCTCCGGAGCCGGAACCGTGAGCGGATACACCGTGCCCGAGCCGCTCGTCAGCACGAGGCCGTCGATCGGCGTGCCATCGTCTTCGAACACCTCGATGCCAGTCAACACGGCGCCGTGTTGAAAGTGTACGTCGGCGCTCTGCGTGTCGCCGTTCGAGATGTTCTCCTGAGGGTTGGCCCTGGCCTCGGCCCACAACTCGAAGCTCACGAACAACGGCACTCCGAAGAGGAATGAGAATTGCCCGGATTTGATCGTCTGCAGTCCCGGCAGAACCGCATGGGGGAGTAGAAAGTCCTTGCCGATTCGGATGGTTGCCATGGCACTCGCCCTCACCGGGTCCGACTTGGTCAGCGAGGCATCGACCGTCATCGTGAATTCGATCAGTCCCGAGGTGCCGGCCGGGCGTGAACTCTCGAGAAACGAATCGACGAAGCTCGAGATCGCAAGGGCGTCGCCATAGTAGAGCCCGCCGCGGTCATCGATTCCCATCGAAGCGAACGCCGACGAGCGAAGAGACCCGAACTCGCCGACGCTTTCGGCAGAGAGGGTGTACCCGTAGGTCGCGTGTTGTGATAGAGGCTGATCGCGCCGGTGTAGTCTTGACCCGAGTACGTGGTACTTCCGTTCAGGTCGAGGCTCGCGCCAGCGCCGGCGTGGGGAACCTCGGCCCACGCCCCGTCCGCAAGCAGCGCGGCGAAGCAAACCATCGCGAGCAGCCTCCGAATCCCGCGCATGTGCCTCCGATTGGAAGGTCAACGAGCAGAGCAAGCGTCTTCGCTTCGTGCGGCGTGCGAGGCATGGGTCGGTGTGGTGCGATTCGAACCCACGGCCGGAAGAAAGACGCTAGCCCTGATCGCGGTCTAGAGTTGCGAATCGTTGGCCAGCTCCAAACCGGCTACCGCTCGCTCAGAGCCTCCGGCAAACCCGGGGCGGTTCAATCCCATCCTTGAGCCAGTGGCGTCCTTCGGGTCCTTCGCTGAGGCCGCCGTGCAGGATCTGGTCCTCCGCGGTGCGGTAGACCTCGTGACCGGCGAGCCAGCCGTCGCTCGCGAGTCGCGCACGCAACGCCATGTCGGCGACATCGACGGCGGCGCGCGTCGTCTTCTCCGGGGAGGTGCCGATGTTGACGGCCTCTACCCGGGTGGGGTCGTCACTGTAGGTGGTCATGTTGTAGTAGCGGGCGTGAGGAAAGGTGAGCGTGGTGCCCGGAATGGTGAAGTCGAAGACGCCGTCCTTGCCCCCGGCGATGGCGGAGCGCGCGTAGCGGAGGTCGAGCTTCAGGGTCGACTGCTCGACCAGATCGTCGAGACTCATGTCCGGTCGTGCCGCGAGGACACCGAGATCGGGCCCGGCGAATGCCCGGTCGAGCGCGCGTCGCGGAACGTCACCGAAAATGCCACCCGTGATCGCCGCCGGCACGGCGACGGCGATACCGGCAACGATCAACCCCCATAGCGACCAGATGATGGTGTTCTGGTGGCGCATGGCGGCGGCCACGGCCCCGACATCCTGATTGCCGGCCCGCACCTGTGCGCCGAGGACCAGCTTGACCATGACGGGAATCGCCGAGAGCCCGAAGGCGACGAACAGCGCGAAGTAGAGCCCCACCGCGACGTAGCGGCCGGCTCCGGAGAGCGGTGCGACGCCCGCGTACTGCAGCACGTTACCGAGGATGGCGACGCCGATCAGCGCCGCGAAGAGCGCGCCGCATATCGCGATGTGCGTGCGGAGGGTGAACATCAGTGTGTATTCTCGTCAGGCGGCATCGCAACCTTCGGGTCGGGCAGCGCCGTTCCTGCACCGGGGCGATCCCCTGCGAACCCACATCCAGGCCCATCCACACGCCGCGCCGAACAGGGGGCGACGCCAACACCGGGCCGACCCAGAACTACACCGGATTGGCCGTTCCATCCCAGTCCAAACTCGCGGTCGTTCGCGTGCAGGGCGCTTCGGGATTGCCGTCGTTGTCGTGCGGGCGGCACTTGCTCTCCACCTGTGCATCCTCGCGCACGATCCTGCTGACCTCCACCGTCTGACCGGGCGGGATGGCTCCGCGCCGGAGCGTTCGTGAAGGCAACGGGCGAGGACGGACTTCTCGATCTCGACCCGATCACGGACGCCTGCCAGGTGCTACATCGCCAGCACCGAACGGCGTGGTCGCACGAGCTCGACCGGCGGCAGTTCAAGGAGGCCTTCCCATGATGCGGACGACTCGATGGCGGATCGGTGCAGTGATCGCGGCGCATGTGGTGGCCGTCAGCGTTTCTTCCGGTTCGTCCGCGACGGTCGCACTGGACGACGCCTCGAGCCGGATCTTCTTGCTCTGCAACAGCGCGCAAGCAGCGAGCGGCGACTTTCCCGAGGCCGTCGACTTCTCGTGTGAGGGACATCCGACGAGCCAGACGACGGAGGGGACCACGCGCGCTTCCCTCTCGAGTTCCTTCGAGAGCCTGTTGTTTACCTCCGTGAGCACCGAGTGCGTCGGATGTCCGTTCGCCGCCTCCACGATCTCGTCGAGTCGCATCTCGTTCGAGCTCGCCGTCGTGCAGCAGGCAGCGCCGCCGCATCCCGTCGCGACCGTCCCGGTGCGCATCACGACCGAGGGGGCGGTTGGCGTCTCGCGGCTCGGCCTGCTCGCGGGCGGCGGCTCCTACCTCTCCTCGACGTTGCAGACGATCTTCACGCAAGCGGACGTGTTCGCGCACACCATGCGAACGCTTCCGATGAGCGGGCCGGTGCTCTCGGACGACTACGCGATCACCGACACGATCGACCTGTTGCCCGATCAGGCGTACTTCGGAAACGTGTTTGTCGGCTGCAACCAGAACAGCTCCGTTCCTGGCGACTGGGCGTGCAGCGGCCACGCCAGTGTGAGCTTCGCGCTCGACCAGGAAGCCTTCGACGCGCGCCAGGGCGCGAACACGTTCGACCTCGCGCAGTACGTCTCGATCCAGCGCAGCGCCAATCTGGTGCCCGAGCCTACGGCGATTGGGCTCGGCGGGGCAGCATTCGCGGTGCTCGCGCTCTCGATGCGAGTGAGAACGGTGTCGCGACGCAGTCGGGCCCGAAGGTCACGAGGCCGCCGCGCTTCGAGGTGACGCTCTCCAACGGCGACGACACGCCCGTGGAGTCCGTCGTCGCGCTGCTCGAGCAGGCCTTCTCGAAGAGCCCCGCGGCGGGCGACCGCGCTGATGCTCCAGATCCACCGCAGGGGCCGGCATGAGCGGTTCAGGCCGGCTTTTGTCCGAGAATGAATCGCATGGCAACGCTTCGCTGAGCGCGGGAGACAGCGTGAGAGCCTGTGGGGCGAGCGCTAGAACTCGCGACGATCGCAACCGCATGGAGGCGCGGGTCGAAGCAACGGGACGCGCTCTTCGCGGCACCACACGGCGAGGTTCCGACGCGCGCCTGACGACGACGCCGTCGCGCTCTTTCTACAAAGCTCCTCGGCGACGCGCAAAGCTCGATCATCGCGTCTACCCGCGCGTCGCGACGACCCGCGCCGCTTGGCCTGGCTCCTGCAGGGACCAGGGGAATCAGTCCAACCATGTTTAGGAGACAACCGATGAATTACTTCAAGCCGCTCGCCAGTGTTGCCCTCCTCGGCGCCCTGGTAATCGCCAACGGTGTATTCGCAGAGACGACGACGACGGAGACGACGACCAGTTCCTCGGGAACGTTCTCGGCACTCACGCCGGGAACGATCGTGATCAAGACCACTACGGCGCCCGAGCCGCTGCCCTACAGCTTCACCAAGACGACGACCTACGTCGACGAGAACGGCAACCCGGTCGCGATCGACACGGTGAAGTCCGGCGAGCCCATGACCGTGTACTACACCCAGGACGGTAACGCGCGCGTCGCCTCGAAGGTCGTGATCAAGCGTTCCGTGACGACGAATTCGATGGGTACCAAGGTCGAAGAGAAGAAGACGACGGTCACGACGCCCTAGCCGTCGCGCGGGAGAACGTGCATGCCTCTGATCAACATCATCGTCGCGCTGATCGTCGTCGGAGTGTTGTTGTGGCTCGTGAACAACTTCATCCCGATGGACGGGAAGATCAAGAACATCCTGAACATCGTCGTCGTGGTCGCGGTGGTGCTCTGGCTGCTCTCGGTGTTCGGCGTCCTCGGACCGCTGTCTTCGTACCGTGTCGGAAATTGAGCGAGCAGGCCTGACCGGCAGGCGCTTCGCTTCACTTCTCCTCGTCGCATCGCTCGGCTGCGCCCACGCGGGCGCGCCGAGCCTTGCGCGGGAAGCGCCGGTCGCTTCCGAGCACGGCTACGCGCTGCTCCATGAGATCCTCGGGCAGGAGCGGCAGGTCTCGAAGCTGCTGCTCATCAAGGCGGAGCGGAAGCCGCTCGAGACCGTCATCGACGCGATCGCCACGACCTGCGACGCGGCCTACGACCGACTCGAGAATCTCGCCGCCGCGAAGCCGGCCCTCGATCTCGCTGATAGCGGGCTTCCCGCGGCGGAAGTGCGGACGCGGCAGGCGATCGCCGCCACGCGACAGGATCAACTCCTCGCCGCGAGCGGCAGGGAGTTCGAGCTCCAGCTCCTGTTGACCCAGAACGAAGCGCTGACCTACGCGGCGCATCTCGCCGACACGCTGTCCCGCAACGAGCGCGATCCGGCGCGACTCGCGTTCGTCCAGACACTTTGGAAGGACCTCACGCGGCTCCAGCAGGACGTGTTGGCGCGGTTGCGCCGCCCCGCGCGATCGAGCGGGTGATGTCGAGCTCGCTCGAGCGGTTCTCGATGCGGGCGACGGAGTGGGCGGGAAGCTCGCTCGCGTTCGGCGTCGCGCTCTCGATCATCGTCGTCTGGGTCGTCACGGGGCCGCTCTTCGACTTTTCCGACACCTGGCAGCTGGTGATCAACACCGGCACGACCGTGGTGACCTTCCTGATGGTCTTCCTGATTCAGCGCGCACAGAACAAGGAATCGAAGATCGTGCAGCTGAAGCTCAGCGAGATCGTCGCGGCGCTGCAGGGTGCGAGCAATCGACTGATCGACGTCGAGGGACTCTCGGAACAGGAGCTCGAGATCCTGCACCGCCACTACCAGGCGCTCGCGAAGCTCGCCGCGGCGGACAGCAGCCTGCTGACGTCGCATTCGATCGACGAGGCGACGAGCCGTCACGCCGAGAAGAAGAGCAGGCGGCCTACCGGATCCGCGCGCGGCGCAAGCTGAAGAGCGTCGCGGCTGCAACGGCCAGCGACGCGACGGCCGAAGGCTCGGGCGTCGCGAGCGGGAGCGGGTTGCCGAGATCGTCGGTCAATGCCATGGACACCGCCGCGTGCAGGTTGGTGTCGGTGAAGAGCGAGCCGCCGCCGCCCGGCGTGAACGCCCAGATGGAGGGATCTCCCGTGTTGCACACGTAGAGATTGCCCGCGCTGTCGAAGGCCAGGCCGTAGGTGCCGTTCAAGTGGGTGTTGGCGAAGACGGAGCCCATGCCACCGGGCGTGAACGCTTCGATCGTGTAGCCGCTGTAGTTCGCCGCGTAGAGGTTGCCCGAGGTGTCGAAGGCGAGCCCTACGGGTCTGTTCAAGCCCGTGTTGGCGAAGACGGTATGGCTACCGTCCGGCTTGAAGCGGACGATCGTGTCGTTCTGGTTGGTGACGAAGAGGTCGCCTTTGCTGTCGAAGGCCATGCCTGACGGGGAACTCAAACCCGAGTTGGCGAAGAGCGTGCCGACGCCCTCCGGCGTGAACTTCTGGATCGTGCTGTTGCCGTTGTTGC
>JANLTC010000298.1:0-8980 GCA_031362725.1 Deltaproteobacteria bacterium
TCGACTGGGTGCAGCTGCGCGAGCGCGATCTCGAGGGGCGCGCCCTCTTCGAGCTGGCGACGCGCGTCGTCGCCGCCGCGCGCGAAGCCGCCCGGCGACGCGGCGGAGCCGTCCGCGTGCTGATCAATCGCCGCGTCGACATGGCGCTCGCCGTCGACGCGGACGGCGTTCACCTCGGATTCGATGCGATGTCGGTGGCGCAGGCGCGGTCGCTGCTCGGCGCAGGACGATGGGTCGGCGTCTCGGCGCACGCGCCCGGCGAAGTGCGCGCCGCCGCGGCAGCTGGCGCGAACTACGCGCATCTCGCGCCGATCTTCGCGCCGCTCTCGAAACCACCCGAACGCGTGACGCTCGGCGTCGCGGCGATCACCGCCTGCGCGCAAGCGCTGCCGGTTCTCGCGCAGGGGGGCATCGAAGCGAGCAACGCCGCACAGGCGATCCGCGCCGGCGCCGTGGGCGTCGCGGTGACCGGCGCGCTGCTCGGCGCTGCGGATCCCGGCGCCGTCGCGCACGCACTGCGCGCGACACTGGATGGAGTCCACGGATGAATTTCGGTCGAATCGGATTGGCTGCCTGCATGGTGTTCGGCATCGCGGCCGCGCGCGCAGCCGACGGACCGCCGGCGCCGGATGCCGACGCGCTCGCGCAGCTCCAGAATCGCGTGATCGCGATCTCGAAGCGCGTGACACCGTCGGTCGTGCACGTCGAGGCGATCGTGAAGCTGAACGACCGCCGCAGCGAAGTGACGGGTTCCGGCGTGATCGCCAGTGCCGACGGCCGCATCCTCACCAACCATCACGTCGTCGAGAAGGCCGAGAAGGTCACCGTCACGATGCCGGGCGTCGCCGGCAAGATCCCGGCGCGCATCGTCGGCACCGACAAGCAGACCGACCTCGCGCTGCTGCGCATCGAGCCGGCGCACCCGCTACCGGCCGCGACCTTTGGAAGTTCCGATGAGGTGCGCGTCGGGCAGTGGGTGCTCGCGGTCGGCAATCCGTACGGACTCGACGGCACGGTCTCCCTGGGAATCGTCTCGGCCAAGGGCCGCAACCTCGGCATCCCCGATCTGATCAACGACTTCATCCAGACCGACGCGATGATCGATCGCGGTTCGTCGGGCGGGCCGCTGGTCGATCTCGACGGGCGCGTCATCGGCATCAACTCGCGCGGACAGGGGCGCGGCATCGGCTTCACGATCCCGGTCGACACCGCGCTCGACGTGATGCGCCAGCTCGACTCCGGCGGCATCGAACGCGGCTGGCTCGGCGTGACGATCCAGCCCTTCGACCGCGAACTCGCTGCCTACTTCGGTGTACCAAACGAAACGGGCGTCGTGGTGAGCAGTGTGACACCGCATTCGCCCGCCGCGGACGCCGGCATCAAACCGGGCGACGTGCTCACCGACTTCGCGGACAGGGCGATCGAGGCCGAGAAGGAAGAAGACCTCGGCAACTTCCAGCGCGTGGTCGCGCGCATCGCGCCGGGCGAGTCGGCGCAAATCGCCGTGCTTCGCGACGGCCAGCGCAAGAAGCTCCGCGTGACGCTCGCCGAGGCGCCCAAGGTGGAAGCCGAAGAACTCGAATCGGACGCAGGCTTCCACGCCCAGCAGATCACCGAGACGATCGTCCGCCAGAATCGGCTCGCCACGCGCCGTGGCGCCTACGTGTCGTTCGTCGCAAGCGGCTCACCAGCGGCCGAGGCAGGCCTCGAACCGGGCGACGTGATTCAGCGTATTGAGGGTCGCGAGATCGAGAACCTCGGCGACCTGCGTGACGCGCTAGCCGCGGCGCAGCCGTTGTCGCGATTCCTCGTCACGGCCGAACGCGGCGAGGAGACGCGGCTCGTACTGGTGCGGCGTGGCGCGGGCGCCCGTTCCGACGATCCGCCGAATGGCGACGAAGCCGAAGCGTCGCGGCGCTGAACGCGGCCCGCTCAGAGCGGACCCGCGCCCGCCGCTGCTCCGACGAGTTGCATCGCCGGCTCGCGTCCGAAGCGCCGCGCGAAACCGCTGCGAATCGCGGCCCCCACCTCGCCCGCGCGCGCTGGCTCGACCAGATGGATCGTGCAGCCGCCGAAGCCGGCGCCGGTGAGGCGCGAGCCGTAGCAGCCGGGTGTGGCGTCGCCGAGTTCGCAGAGTACGTCGAGTGGAGGGCGACTCACTTCGAAGTCGTCGCGCAGACTCCGCTGCCCCTCTTGCAGCAGCGCGCCGACGCGTGCGAGATCGCCGCCCGCGAGCGCGGCGCAGACGGCGTCCACGCGACCGTTCTCGGTCAGCACGTGGCGCGCGCGGCGGAACAGCGGCGCGCCCAGCGCAGCTTCGAGTTCGGCGAGACGCGAGGGATCGACGTCGCGCCAGGTCGCGGCCCGAGCCGGCGCGATCCCCGCTTCGCGCGCGCTCGTGAGTCCCGCCTCGCATTCGGCGCGACGGCGGCCGTAGTCGCCGTCGGCAAGCTGGCGGCGCACACCCGAATCGACGATCAGCACGCGCATGCGATCGCTCGGCAGCGGCACCACGCGCACCGAGAAGTCGCGGCAGTCGATGCGCAGCGCCGCAGCGGGCCGGCCGAGCGCGCTGGCAAGCTGGTCCATGCGCCCGCACGGGACGCCCACGAACTCGTTCTCGGCGCGGTGCGCGAGCCGCGCCCGCGTGGCGCCATCGAGTCCGGCGTGCCCCGCCACGTCGAGCAGCGTCGCGATCGCGACCTCGAGCGAGGCGGAACTCGAGAGCCCCGACTCGCGCGGCAGATCGCTCGCGAGCGCGATGTCGAGCCCCGGCACCGGCAGACCTTCGCTGCGGAAGGCGGCGACGACGCCCGCTACGTAGTCGAGCCAGCCGCGGCCGCGCGCGAAGCCGCTCGCGTCGATCTCGCCGGTCGCAGCGAGCGTCGTCGAATGCACGCGTAGCAGCGAGTCGTTGCGGCGCGCCGCGATCGCGACCGTGCCCCGGTCGATCGCGCACGGAAGCACGAGGCCGCCGTTGTAGTCGGTGTGCTCGCCGATCAGGTTCACGCGACCGGGCGCTTGCACCGCGAGGCCCGCCTCGGGCTCGCGCCCGAAGACCGCAAGCAATGCGGCGCTCGCCACCTCGACTCGCGGATCCGACGCCATGCTGCGGACGCTACCGAAGGTGATTGCCCCGCTGCCTGCCGATGCCTAGTCTGGAACGACCTTGAATAGCCCGCGGTCGCTGGGCGTCTGCCGCGTCCGTGACGCGTCGCCAGCGCCTTGCGGGGTTTGGATTTGCGCACATCGAATCGCCTCGAACCTGGATCGACGGAGCGATGAGACCCGGGATCGCAGCTGTCACAGCCCTCCTCGCGATTCTCGCGTACACGCCTTCGGCCGTGGCCGCCGACCCGTTCCTGCGTCGCACCGCGGCCGTCCAGGCCGCCGAACGCGTGGGACCGGCCGTCGTCAGTGTCACCACCGAGACCGACGTGCGGCAGCAAAGTCCCTTCGAGGGCTTTCGCGGCGACCCGCTCTTCGAACGCTTCTTCCAGGACTTCTTCGAACCGAGCCGGCCGCGCACCATGCAGAGTCTCGGTTCCGGCGTGATCATCGACGACCAGGGCCACGTGCTGACCAACGAGCACGTCGTCGCGCGCGCCTCGCGGATCAAGGTGAATCTGTCCGACGGCCGCGAGTTCGACGCCGCGCTGGTCGGCGCCGATCCCAACAACGACATCGCGGTACTGCGCATCGAATCCAAAGAGAAACTTCCCTGGGTCGCGCCCGGCGGCTCCGAGGATCTGCTGGTCGGCGAGCCGGTGATCGCGATCGGCAATCCGTTCGGGCTTTCGAGCACCGTCACGACCGGCGTGATCTCGGCGCTCGATCGCTCGATCCGCACCGAAGGCCGCAGCTACTACGGATTCATCCAGACCGACGCCTCGATCAATCCCGGCAACTCGGGCGGACCGCTGCTGAACGCCGAGGGTGCACTGATCGGCGTCAATACGGCGATCTACCAGGGCGCGCAGGGAATCGGTTTCGCGGTGCCGATCGCCGTCGCCAAGCGCGTCGTCGACCAACTGATCCAGCACGGTGAAATCGCGCCGGTTTGGCTGGGCGTCGACCTGCAGGACCTCGACCCGGACCTGCACGACGCGATGGAAGTCCCGCGCGGCACCACGGGTGCGCTCGTCACGGGCGTGTCGAAGGGCGGTCCCGCCGAGCGCGCCGGATTGCGTCGCAGCGACTTGATCGCGCGCGTCGACGGCCACAAGATCGGCAGCGCACGCGACGTCTACGCGATCGTCGAGACGGCATCCCCGGGCCAGGATCTCGACATCGAGGTGTGGCGCGCGAACGCGACCGCGCATCTCGCTGCGCGCGCCGAGCGCCTCACCGACGACGGCGTCGTCACCCTCGCGGAGCGGATCCTCGGCTTGGCGCTCGCGGGTGTCGATGGCGGCGGCTTCCGTGTGAAGTCGGTGCAGGCGAAGAGCCGCGCCGCCCAGATCGGCTTCCATCCCGGGGATGTGCTGCTGGGCATCAACGGCCGGCCGCTCGAGAACGCGGCCGCGCTGCGCCGCGCGGTGCTCGATCTGCAGGGGCGCGCGCGCGCGCAGGTCGTGGTTCAGCGCGGCGGCGGCCGATACCATGTGATCGTCCCGCTCACTTGAGTCACTCGTGATCCGTTCACAAAGGGGTTATGCGCACATGAATCGTCGCCGTCTTCTCGTGACGCTGCTCAGCGTGTGCTGTGTCGCGGCCGGCCTCTTCGCAGCGAGCGGGTTCGACGTGCGCCTCGGTTGGCATGCGAACGAAGCCCAGGCCATCGACCTGTTCGGCTCCAAGGACTCGGCGGCCAAGACCGACACAACGCCGTTCTGGAACGAATCCGCTGGCGGCGCGGCGCTCGCCGAGATCCCGCACCAGAGTTCGTTTGCCGATCTCGCCGAAAAAGTGTCGCCGGCGGTCGTCAGCATCCGGACGTCGAAGACGGTGTCCGGCAATGGCGGTCCGAACGGCATGCGCATCCCACCGCAACTGGAGCCGTTCTTCGGCGGTCCGGGCTCGCCGTTCGAGGACTTCAACGGCGGCCAGCAGGAGTTCCAGGTACCAAGCCTGGGCTCGGGATTCGTGATCTCGGCAAACGGCTACATCGTCACCAACAATCACGTCGTCGAAGACGTCGACAAGATCGAAGTCGCGTTCAAGGACGGCACCACGCTGCCCGCCGAAATCATCGGCCGCGATCCCGCCACCGACATCGGCCTGATCAAGGTGAAGAGCGACAAGGAGCTGAGTGCGCTGCCGTTCGGTGATTCCAAGAAACTGCGACCCGGCGACTGGGTGATTGCGATCGGCAATCCGTTCGGGCTCGAGCACACGGTGACGGCCGGCATCGTCTCGGCGCTACACCGCCGCAACATCGGCGCGGGTCGCTACGAGGACTTCATCCAGACCGACGCCGCGATCAATCCGGGCAACTCGGGCGGCCCGTTGATCAACCTCGCGGGCGAAGTCGTGGGCATCAACACCGCGATCAACCCGCGCGCGAATACGATCGGCTTCGCGGTGCCGATCGAGATGGCGAAGGAGATCCTGCCGAGCCTCAAGACCAGCGGTTTCGTCACGCGCGGGTGGCTCGGCGTCGTGATCCAGCAGATCACGCCCGACCTGAAGGAAGCCATGAGTCTCGCGAACGACGATGGCGCGCTGATCTCGCGTGTCGACCCGAGTGGACCGGCGCACAAGGCGGGAATCCAGCGCGGTGACGTCATCGTGAGCTTCGCCGGACAGCCGGTCACCGAGATGGAAGACCTGCCCCGCCTCGTCGCGGCGACGACGCCCGGTACCAAGACCGAAGTCGTGGTGATGCGCGGCGGCAAGGAGAAGAGTTTCGGCATCGAGGTGGGCAAGCTCGACGAAGGCCAGCAGGTGGCGCGCGCCGAGGAGGGAGGCAAGGAAGAAGGCCCGACCGTCTTCGGCCTGCGCGTGCAGGACCTCGATCCCGAACTCGCCGAGCAACTCGGCGTGGCGGGCGAGAAGGGCGTCGTGATCACCGAGATCGAGAACGGCGGTCCGGGCGCTGAAGCCGGCCTGCGCCGCGGCGATGTGATCCTCGAGGTCAACCAGAAGGCGGTCGCCAACGTCGCCGAGTTCCGCGGCGCGATGAGCGGACAGGAGAAGGCCTTGCTGCTGGTCCGACGCGGCGAGGCCACGCTGTTCGTCGCCGTCAAGAAGAAGGCGGAGAAGTAGCGCCGGATCGGCCAGCGCCGCGCGGCCCCGGCCTTGTGCCGATGGGGATCGTGTTTACGGTTGCTCCCCATGCAACTCGACAAACTGACGATCAAAGGCCAGGAAGCGCTGACCAAAGCCCAATCGCTCGCGGCAGGCCGCGGGCACGGTGTCGTCGAACCCGTACATCTGTTGCGCGCGCTGCTCGAGCAGCCCGAGGGCGCAACGGTTCCGGTGTTGCAAAAGCTCGGTGTTGGCGTCGATGCGCTGAAGGCGCAGCTCGACCAGGCGCTCGCCGCGTTGCCGCGCGTCTCGGGCGCAAGCGAGCAGCCGCGCATCTCGGAGGGGCTCGGCAAGGCGCTCGAGGCGGCCTTCCAGTCCGCCGACCAGCTGAAGGACGAATACGTCTCGACCGAGCACCTGCTGCTCGGCCTCGCCGCCAGCGATCGCGACGCCGCCGGCCGCGCGCTGCGCGAAGCCGGTGTCACGCGCGACGCGATCTTGAAGGCGTTGCAATCGGTGCGCGGCAGCGGGCGCGTCACCGATCAAGATCCCGAGTCGAAGTACCAGTCGCTCGAAAAGTACGGCCGCGATCTCACCGAGCTGGCACGCAAAGGCAAGCTCGATCCCGTCGTCGGCCGCGACGACGAGATCCGCCGCGTGATCCAGGTGCTGTCGCGCCGTACCAAGAACAATCCGGTGCTGATCGGAGAGCCGGGCGTCGGCAAGACCGCGATCGTCGAGGGTCTTGCGCAGCGCGTGATTGCCGGCGACGTGCCCGAGAGTCTGCGCGATCGCCGCGTCGTCACGCTCGACATGGGTGCAATGATCGCCGGTGCGAAATACCGCGGCGAGTTCGAGGACCGGCTGAAGGCGGTGCTGAAGGAAGTCACCGACGCGCAGGGACAGGTGATCCTGTTCATCGACGAGCTGCACACGATCATCGGCGCGGGCGCGGCCGAAGGCGCCGCCGACGCGGCGAATCTGCTGAAGCCCGCGCTCGCACGCGGCGAACTGCGCTGTGTCGGCGCCACGACGCTCGACGAGTATCGCAAGCACATCGAGAAGGACGCGGCGCTCGAGCGTCGCTTCCAGCCGGTGCTCGTCGGCGAACCGAACGTCGAAGACACGATCGCGATCCTGCGTGGCCTCTCGGAGCGCTACGAAGTCCACCACGGCGTCCGCATCCAGGATGCCGCGTTGATCGCCGCCGCGACGCTCTCGCACCGCTACATCACCGACCGCTTCCTTCCCGACAAGGCGATCGACCTCGTCGACGAAGCCGCGGCGCGCGTGCGTGTGCAGATCGACTCGATGCCCGAGGAACTCGACCAGGCGCAGCGCGAGATGATGCGCCTCGAAGTGGAGCGCGAGGCGCTGAAGAAGGAGAGCGACGCGGCGAGCCGCGAGCGCCTCGTCCGTGTCGAGTCGGAGATCGCGAACCTCGGCGAGACGCTGAATGCGCAAAAGGCCCACTGGGAAGCCGAGAAGCAGGCGATCGACCGCGTGCGCGAACTGAAAGAGAAGCGCGAAGCGCGGAACGCCGAACTCGAGCGCGTGCAGCGGGCCGGCAATCTCGAGCGCGCCGCCGAGATCCGCTACGGCGAACTGATCCAGATCGAGAAGGATCTCGCTGCGGCACAGCAACAGCTCGACGCCGCCCAGCAAGAGGGCGCGCTGGTCTCGGAAGAGGTCACCGCCGAGGAGATCGCCGAGCTGGTCTCGAAGTGGACGCGCATCCCCGTCGCCAAAATGATGGAAGGCGAGCAGGAAAAGCTGCTGCACATGGAGGACACGCTACGCCAGCGTGTCGTCGGCCAGGACGAGGCGCTCCAAGTGGTGTCGAACGCGGTGCGCCGCGCACGCGCCGGCTTGCAGGATCCGAACCGACCGATCGGCTCGTTCATCTTCCTCGGCCCGACCGGCGTCGGCAAGACCGAGACCGCGCGCGCGCTCGCTGGCTTCCTGTTCGACGACGAGCAGGCGATGGTGCGCATCGACATGAGTGAGTTCATGGAGAAGCACTCGGTGTCGCGCTTGATCGGCGCGCCGCCCGGCTACGTCGGCTACGACGAGGGCGGCTATCTCACCGAAGCCGTGCGGCGTCGCCCGTACTCGGTGGTGCTCTTCGACGAGATCGAGAAGGCGCACCCCGACGTCTTCAACGCGTTGCTCCAAATCCTGGACGACGGCCGGCTGACCGACGGACAGGGCCGCACCGTCGACTTCAAGAACACCGTGCTGATCCTCACGTCGAACCTCGGCAGCCAGTTCATCATCGAACTCGGCGAGAGCGAGCGCAGCGAGATGGAGCGCCGCGTAAACGAGGCGCTGCGCGCGCACTTCAAGCCCGAGTTCCTGAACCGCGTCGATGACGTGATCATCTTCCACCAGCTCGGCCGCGACCAGATCGGCCACATCGTCGAGATCCAGCTGCAGCGCGTGCAGCAGCTGCTGGCCTCGCGCCGCATCGAACTCGAGTTCACGCCGGAAGCGAAGCAGCGACTCGCCGATCGAGGCTACGACCCGCACTACGGCGCGCGTCCGCTGAAGCGCGTGATCCAGCGCATGGTGCAGGACCCGCTCGCGGTGAAGATCCTCGCCGGCGAGTTCCCGGAAGGCACCAAGGTGCTCGTCGACGCACGACTAGCGGGCGATGCCCTCGAGTTCCGCAAGGCCTGAGTTCGCGCGGGCGACCGCGGTCTCGATTCGCTAGCCCTGCGCGCGCCGCGGTCGTCGTGACTGCCGCGCTCCCGAGGGAACGGAATTCGGATCGAGTCGCTCGCGATGACGG
>JANLTC010000063.1:0-21634 GCA_031362725.1 Deltaproteobacteria bacterium
GTTCGTCGCGCATCGCGCGCCAGATGCGGCCGAGCGGCAGCGGCGTGCGCGTTCCCGAAACCTTCGTCAGTGTGGCGCGATCGGCTTCGGTGAGCGCCACCGACACGGGTTCGAAGCGGTTCGCGTCCGCGAAGAGCGCCCGCTGCGCCTGTTCCGTCGACAGGTACTGCGCGCTGTGTGCCGGCAGTGCCGTGAGCACGAGGGCCGGCGGCGCGAGCAGCCACAGCAGCGTCCGGTCGATCCCGCGCACTAGAAGTTGATGCCTGTCTTGAGACGCACCTCGAGCTTCTCGTGCTCGCCGAGATGCAACACATTCGAACGCGTCGGGTCGTGTGGCTCGCCGTAGAACTGCGGCAGGATGGTCAGCGTTGCCCACCACTTCTCGGCGCCGTAGTGGACTACCGGCCCTGCAAACATCGCCCAGTGTTCCCGTTTCAGTTCGTGCACGAAGTCGGGATATTCCGAGTGGTATCGCATCTCGACGCCGGCATACCATCCCGGTGCGAAGCGATAGGTGAGTCCGCCGGTGAACTCCAGCTCGAGCTCGGTCTCCCACTTCGACGAACCGATGAACTTCCGGGTCTCGAGTTCCGGCGTGATGTTGAGCACCGCGATCAGCTGGTCGTCGAGGAAGTTCTTCTGGAAGATTCCCTTGAACTCGAGCGACCATTGGTTCTGCTTCTCGCCGCTGATCTTGAACACGCGCGACCACCCCGGCTCGACGTAGAACGCGAAGCCGAGCGGATCCTTGTACGGGCTGAGGAATGCGTACTTCGCGGAAGCCTGCACGCCCTGGAACGCGAACTGGTCGCGATTGGGATACTCGGGCGTCTCGATGCCGTCCTCTTCTTCGAGCGGCGCCGAATCCTCGATCGAGTTGTATCTCTCGTTCACGTAGAACGAAGCCTGCAGCCGATCGGTGATGCCGTATTCGATCTCCTGCTTCAGGTCGAGCGCGTTGTACGAACCGGCGCCCTTGCTGGTCCGCCAGGTCGTCCAGCTGTACGCCTCGAAAGCGCCTTTGGGGAGAGTCTCGGAACCGTACGAGTATCCGAAGAAGTTCTCGTCGGCACGGGCGCGACTCGCGCCGATCGCGACGCATGCGAGCAGGACGCCGCACGCGATTCCAGTCTCGAGTGCTCGCAGCCCGCGCACTAGAAGTTGATGCCCGTCTTGATGCGCAGTTCGAACTTCTCGTACTCGTTGAGATTCAGCGCGGAAGAGCGGGCGCCGTCGTTCGGCGCGCCGCCGACCTGGGGCAGTGCCGTGACCGTGGCCCACCACCGTTCGGTGGCGAAGTGGACGACCGGACCTACGAAGAATCCCCAGTTCGAGCGCTCGGTCTCGGCCGGGAATCCCTCATAGTTCGATGCGTACCGGGTCTCGATGCCGACGAACCATTTCGGCGCAACGCGATAGGTGAGGCCGCTCGTGACCTCGAACTCGAGTTCGTTCTCCCAGTGCGCCTCGCCCTCCTTCTTGCCGACTCCGAACTCGGGGGTGATATTGAGCACTGCGATCAGCTGGTCGTCGAGAAAGTTCTTCTGGAACAGCGCCTTGAACTCCATCGACCATTTGTCCTGGAGGCGGCCGCTGCCCTTCGAGATGCGCGAGTAGCCCGGCTCCGCGTAGAGCGCGAAGCCGAACAGATCCTTGTAGGGGCTGAGGAATGCGTACTTCGTCGAGACCTGGACTCCCTGGAACCCGAACTGGTCGCGATCCTTGGGCGACCCGACCCCATCGATGTCGTGGTAGCGCTCGTTCAGGTAGAGCGAGGCCTGCCAGCGATCGGTGATGCCGTACTCGATCTCCTGCTTCAGATCGAGCGCGTTGTAAGAGCCAGCGCCCTTGCTGGTCCGCCAGGTGGTCCAGCTGTACGCCTCGAAAGCGCCTTTCGGGAGGGTCTCGGAGCCATACGAGTATCCGAAGTAGTTCTCGTCGGCGCGGGCGCCAGCCGCCGCGAACGCGAGGACGAGGAAGAAGATCCAGACCGAGGAACTCGATTTCCGGGGGCGCATGTCTCTCCTGGGGGCAATATTGATATTGAATTTCAATATCAAGAAAGAGAGAGACGCTGTCAAGGGACTCTGCGATCGCGCGCCATTGGCGATCATCGGCTTCGGCTGCCGGCTACGGCTGCCCGGGAGAGCTTGGAGCGACGCTGCCGGGCGCGACTTCGAGATCGAACGCAGCGGAGAAGAGCGCCCGCGTGTACGCCTCGCGCGGCGCTGCGAACAGCTCGGCCGCGGACCCCTGCTCCACGACCTTCCCGCCGCGCATCACCACGATCTGGTGACTCATTGCGCGCACCACGCGCAGGTCGTGGCTGATGAATAGATACGCGAGCTTGTGGCGGCGCTGCAGATCGCGCAGCAGTTCGACGATCTGCGCCTGCACCGACACGTCGAGCGCCGAGGTCGGTTCGTCGAGCACGACGAACCGGGGGCGCAGCACGATCGCCCGCGCGATCGCGATGCGCTGGCGCTGTCCGCCGGAGAACTCGTGCGGATAGCGGTGACGACTCGCCGGATCGAGCCCGACTTCCTCGAGCACGTCCGCGACGCGCCGCTCGTGCGCCGCCGAATCACCGGGCTCGTGGATGCGCAGCCCTTCCTCGATGATGCGACCGACGGGCAAGCGCGGAGACAGACTCGCGAACGGATCCTGGAAGACGATCTGCATCGAGCGTCGCAGCGGTCGCGTCGCAGCGAAGCGCAGGCCCTGGATGCTCTTGCCGAGGAACTCTACTTCGCCCTGGCTGCGTTCGAGTCGCAGCAGCGCCATGCCGAGCGTCGTCTTGCCGCTGCCGCTCTCGCCGACGACACCGACGGTCTCGCCTTCTCGCACCGCGAGCGAGACGCCATCGACCGCCTTGATGTGCGTGGCGATGCGGCGCAGCACGCCCCTCTTCACCGGGAACCAGACGCGCACGTCGCGGCCGCGCATCAGTACCGGCGCATCCGCAGCGGGAGCCGCCGGCTCGCCGCGCGGCTCGGCGGCGATCAGATGGCGCGTGTACGGATGCTGCGGATTCTCGAAGATCTCGCGCACGGCGCCCTGCTCGACGATGCGGCCGCCGTTCATCACGCACACGCGGTCGGCCATCTTGCGCACCACGCCGAGATCGTGCGTGATCAGCAGCAGCGCCATCTGCGACTTGGCCTTCAGCTCTCGCAGCAGCGCCAGGATCTGTGCCTGGATCGTCACGTCGAGCGCCGTCGTCGGTTCATCGGCGATCAGCAGATCTGGCTCGTTGGCGAGCGCCATCGCGATCATCACACGCTGGCGCTGGCCACCCGAGAGCTCATGCGGGAACGACGCAAGCCGCGCCTCCGGATCGGGAATGCCGACGCGCGCCAGCAGCTCGATCGTGCGCGTGCGCGCCGCAGCGGTCGTCATCTGGTTGTGCAGCAGCAACACCTCGTTGATCTGCTTCTCGACGCGGTGCAGCGGATTCAGCGACGTCATCGGCTCCTGAAAGATCATCGCGATGCGCGCGCCGCGGATCTTCGCGAGCTGATCTTCGCGAGCGCCGACGAGTTCCCGGCCCTCGAAGCGGATGCGACCCGACGGATGGCGCGCGGCGGGATACGGCAGGAGCTGCAGTATCGAGAGCGCCGTCACCGATTTGCCCGAGCCGCTCTCGCCGACGAGCGCCAGCGTCTCGCCGCGTTCGATGTGGAACGACACGCCGCGCACCGCTTCGACGACGCGGCCGCCGCTGTCGAAGTGGACCGAGAGATCGTCGACGTCGAGCAGCGCCGTCACGACGCTTCTCCGGCTCGCACGATCGTCTCTTCGGGCGGCGGCGCACCGGCGAAGATCTTGCGCGGATCGAAGGCGTCGCGAACGCCTTCGCCGACGAATATCAACAGCGACAACATCCCGGCGATCACCGCGAATCCCGAGAGTCCGAGCCACGGCGCCGTGAGGTTGTTCTTGCCCTGGTTCAGCACTTCGCCGAGCGACGGCGAGCCGGCCGGAAATCCGAAGCCGAGGAAATCGAGCGCTGTCAGCGACGTGATCGCGCCCGACAAGATGAACGGCAAGAACGACAGCGCCGCCGTCATCGCGTTCGGCAGGATGTGACGCGCCATGATCGCGAGGTCGGTGGCACCGAGAGCGCGCGCGGCGCGCACGTAGTCGAAGTTGCGCGTGCGCAGGAACTCGGCCCGTACGACACCGACGAGGCTCATCCACGAGAAGAGCAGCAACAACCCGAGCAGCCACCAGAAGTTCGGAGTGACGATGCTGGCGAGGATGATCAGCAGGTACAGCGTCGGCAGGCTCGACCAGATCTCGATGAAGCGCTGGAAGAGCAGATCGACGCGGCCGCCGAAGTATCCCTGCACGGCGCCCGCAGCGATCCCGACGAGTGTCGACAGGATCGTCAGCGTGAGACCGAAGAGAATCGAGATGCGGAAACCGTAGATCAGCCGCGAGAGCACGTCGCGCGCCTGGTCGTCGGTGCCGAGCCAGTTCTGACGCGTCGGCGGAGAAGGCGCGGGCGTCGGCAGATCGCGCACCAGCGTGTCATAGCGATACGGGATCAGCGGCCAGACGATCCAGCCCTTTGCCTCGATCAGCGCGACTACTTCCGGATCGGTGTAGTCCGCTTCGGTTTCGAAGATGCCGCCGAAGGTCGTCTCGGGATAGAGCCGCGCGACGGGGAAATAAAAGTGATCGTCGTAGCGTACCAGCAAGGGACGATCGTTCGCGAGCAACTCGGCAGGCAGCGTCACAAAGAACAGCGCGAGAAAGATCCATAGCGACCAGAACGCGCGGCGATTGCGGCGAAAGTTCCACCAGCGTCTTCTGCCGACTTCGCCGAGCTGCATCCTCAAACTTCCCGCGATTCGAAATCGATGCGGGGGTCGACGAGCATGTACGTGACGTCGCCGACGAGACCGAGCAAGAGGCCCATCAGCGTGAAGAAGTAGAGCGTCGCGAACATCACCGGATAGTCGCGATTCAGCGCCGCCTCGAAACCGAGCAAACCGAGCCCGTCGAGCGAGAAGATCACCTCGATCAGCAGCGCGCCGGTGAAGAGCACGCCGATGAACGCGGCCGGGAAGCCGGCGATCACGATCAGCATCGCGTTGCGGAAGACGTGGCCGTAGAGCACGCGCTGCTCACCGAGTCCCTTCGCGCGCGCCGTCACCACGTACTGCTTGTGGATCTCTTCGAGGAACGAGTTCTTCGTGAGGATCGTCAGCGACGCGAAGCCACCGATCACCATCGCCGTCACCGGCAGCGCCATGTGCCAGAGGTAGTCGAGGATCCGCGCGGGCCACGAGAGGTCGTGCCAGTTCTCGGAGACGAGGCCGCGCAGCGGGAACCAATCGAGATAGCGCCCGCCCGCAAAGAGCACGATCAGCAGGATCGCGAACAGGAACGACGGCACCGCGTTGCCGATGATCACCACGCCGCTGGTCCACACATCGAAGCGTGAGCCGTCTCGGACGGCTTTCGCGATGCCGAGCGGGATCGAGATCAGGTAGGTGAGCAGCGTCGTCCAGATCCCGAGCGAGATCGAGACGGGCATCTTCTCGATCACCAGCGACGCGACGCTCTTGTCGCGGAAATAGCTGTTGCCGAAGTCGAAGCGCAGGTAGTTGCCCATCATCAGCACGAAGCGCTTCCAGAGCGGCTGATCGAGACCGAACTGCTTCTCGAGACTGCGGATGAACTCGGGATCGAGGCCCTGCGCGCCGCGGTAACGCGTGCTGCTGGCGCCGGTGCTGCCGGAGGGGCCCTGCGTGCCGAGCGTTTCGCCGCCCGCGCCGGACATGCGCGCGGTGGCGGAGACCGCGGACTTGTCGAGCTGCGCGAGCACGCGTTCGATCGGCCCGCCCGGCACGATCTGCACGACGGCGAAGTTTACGAGCATGATCGCGAACAGTGTCGGGACGAGCAGCAGCAGGCGCCTCGCGAGATAGGCGCCCATCAGCGGCTCGTCGCGCGCTCGCTACTTGCCACCGAGCCTGCTCTCCAGCTTCGCCGCCCTCGCGGGATCGATCCACCACGCATCGATCTGCACGCCGTCCTTCGGGACCAGGCTCGGATGCCCGAACTTGTCCCAGTACGCGATGCGATCGCTGCCGATGTACCAGTTCGGCACCACGTAGCGACCCGCGAGCAACACGCGATCGAGGGCGTGGACGCGCGACACCAGCGACGCGCGATCCGGCGCCGCGATGACGCCGGCGACCAGTTCGTCGACGACCGGATCGGCCAAGCCGAGCGCGTTGCGACTGCCTTCTCGATTCGCCGACTCGCTGCTCCAGTAGTCGCGTTGCTCGTTGCCGGGCGACTCCGATTGCCCGAAGCCCCCGACGATCACGTCGTAGTCGAACGAATCGGTGCGGCGGCGGTACTGCGAGGTGTCGACGGTGCGCACGTTCGCGGTGATGCCGATCTTCTCGAGGTTCTTCGCGTACGGCAGCGCCACGCGTTCGAAGAGCGGCGAGTTCAGCAGCAGCTCGAACGTGAACGGCTTGCCGTCCTTGATGAGCTTGCCGCCTTGCGCCACCCACCCGGCTTTCTTCAGCAGCTCCGCCGCACGGCGCAGGTTCTCGCGGTTGTTGCCCGAGCCGTCCGTTTTCGGCGCTTCAAAGGCTTTCGTGAAGACCTCATCCGGGATCTTGCCGCGGTACTTCTCGAGGATCGCGAGTTCGACGCCGCTCGGCAGTCCGCTCGACGCGAGGTCGGAGTTCTCGAAGTAACTCTCGGCGCGCGTGTACTGACCATAGAAGAGCGTCTTGTTCGACCACTCGAAATCGAAGGCGAGATCGAGCGCTTCGCGCACGCGGCGGTCTTGAAAGAGCGGGCGGCGCAGGTTCAGCGCGAAGCACTGCATGCCGGTCGGCCGCTTGTTCGGCACCGCTTCCTTCACGATGCGACCTTCTTTCACTTCCGGAATCTCGTAGGCGGTCGCCCATTCCTTCGCGGACGGCTCGACGCGGAAGTCGTAGCTGCCGCCCTTGAAGGCTTCGAGCGCGACGGTGGCATCGCGGTAGTACTCGAAGCGCTGCACATCGAAATTCCAGCGGCCCTTGTTGACGGGGATCTCCTTGCCCCAGTAGTCCGCGACGCGTTCCATCTCGATGTACCGGCCGGCTTCGAACTTTCCCACCTTGTAGGGGCCACTGCCGAGCGGCGGCTCGAGCGTGGTGGCCTCGAAGTTGCGCGTCGCCCACCAGTGTTTCGGCAACACCGGAAGCTGACCGACGATCAGCGGCAGCTCGCGGTTGGTGCCGGGCTTGAACGTGAACTTGACGCTGCGCTCGCCGGTCTTCTCGACCTTCGCGACGCTCTGGTAGTAGAACCGGTAGTTGGGTGCGCCTTTCGCGAGCAGCGTCTCGAAGCTCCACACCACGTCGTCGGCGGTGATCGGCACGCCATCGTGCCAGCGCGCTTCGGGCCGCAGCTCGAACGTGACCCACGAGCGATCGGCCGGCGTCTGCACCGTCTTGGCGAGCAGACCGTATTCGCTGAACGGCTCATCGGCCGCGGCGAGCAACAGCGTGTCGTAGAGCAGCCCGATCCCAGCGGCCGGGTTGCCCTTGATGATCCACGGATTGAACGAGTCGAAGGTGCTCTCCGGCACGCCCTGCCGCAGCCGCCCGCCCTTCGGCGCGTCGGGGTTCACGTACTCGAAATGCGTGAACGTCGCGGGATACTTGAGATCTCCGTAGATCGCGAGTCCGTGCGACGGCGACGGGTCGGCTGCGATCGCCGGCAGCGGCGCTCCACCGAACCCGATGAGCGCAAGCCAAGCCAGCAACGAGAATCGGCCACGGCGATTCATCACGGCACCCCCCGGTGATCGAAGCGGGCGCAGTATAGGATCTCGATGCCGCCTGACCCGTGTTTGGCTCGCCAACGTCCGATGGCGAGCGGGATCATGAAACCGGCTCAGCGACGTCCGAGGGCAAGCGGGATCATGAAGACGGTTCGGCGAGCAGCCGCTCGATCCAGGCTTCGCTGTCCTCGTAACCGCCCTCGCCAAAGCGGACATGGCGGACGACGCCGCGTCGATCGATGAAGTAGAACGCGGGCCAGTAGCGATTGCCGTAGGCATTCCAGGTCGCGAACTTCGGGTCGAGCGCGACCGCGTACTCGATGCCGTGCTCGCGGACCGCCGCAAGGACCGCCGCGCGCGGCCTTTCGGACGCCAACTCGGGTGTGTGGATGCCGAGGATCGTGAGTCCGCGCGCGCCGAAGCGCTGCTGCCACGCAGCCACATGCGGAAGCGTGTTGCGGCAGTTGTAACAGGCGAAGGTCCAGAAGTTGACGAGTACGACGCGCCCGCGCAGTGCCGCGAGCGACTGCGGTTGCGCGCCGATCCAGCCCTCGAGACCGACCAGCTCGGGCGCCACGTCACCGACGGTGGCGGCGATCGCGGAAGCGTTCCCGAGCGCGATCGCAACGAACAAAGCGCCCGCGAGTTGCGCGGCTCTCCGACTTCGCATGAGGGGTTCCTCTCTCGGCATCACGAGAATCGACGCAACTGCCCGACGACTCACTACGCCGCGAGTCGCAGATCGGTTACGCGCGCGGCGCGTGCCCCGCTTGAGGCGATCCGCTCGCTGTGCTTCCCTCGGCCCCATGCTTGACGCCCGCATGCTTGCCGAGCGACGCGACGAGATAGCCGAGAGTTGCCAGCGCCGCCGGATGCGAGTCGATCTCGACGCGGCGATCCGCGCCTACGAACAGGTCGCGAAGCTGCGCAGCGCGCTCGACGAAACCAACCGGCTGCGCAACGAGCACCAGAAGTCCGCCCAAACGAAGATGGAGCCGGCCGCGCGCGAGGCCCACACCGGAGAGGGGCGGCGGCTGAAGGATGGCATCGCCGCGCGCGAGGCGGAGCTGGCGGGGGCCGAGTCGGCGCTGCACGTGGCGATGGTGGGCATCCCGAACTTCGTACACCCCGACGTACCGGCCGGCGGCGAGGACGATTCGCGTGAGCTGCGCCGCTTCGGCGAGCCGCCGCGCTTCGACTTCAAGCCACAGGGTCATCTCGCGCTGTGCGAACGCCACGGCCTCGTCGACTTCGAAGCCGGCACCAAGGTGGCGGGCGCGAAGTTCTACTACCTGAAGAACGAAGCGGTTCTGCTCGATCTCGCGCTGCAGCGCCTCGCGATCGAGATGCTGCGCGCCGACGGCTTCGAGCTCTACACGACACCGGACCTCGCGAAGGCCGAGATCGTCGAGCACCTCGGCTTCAACCCGCGCGGCGAAGAGACCCAGATCTACTCGATCGCCGACTCCAATCTCTGTCTGGTGGGCACCGCCGAGATCACGCTCGGTGGACTCTTCCTCGATTCGGTGCTCTCCGAAGCCGATCTGCCACGCAAGCTCGCCGGCATCTCGCACTGCTTCCGCACGGAGGCCGGCTCGTATGGTCGCGAGAGCAAGGGCCTCTACCGCGTGCACCAGTTCACCAAGGTGGAGATGTTCGCGGTGACGCGTCCCGAAGACTCGCCCGCGATGCACGAACACCTGCTCGGCATCGAGGAGCGCTACTTCCAGGCGCTCGAAGTGCCGTACCGCGTGCTCGACATCGCGGCCGGCGATCTCGGTGCGCCGGCGTACCGCAAGTACGACATCGAAGCCTGGATGGTCGGTCGCGGCGAGGCGGGCGGCTGGGGCGAAGTGACGAGCGCGTCGAATTGCACCGACTACCAGGCCCGCCGCCTCGGGGCGCGGTTCCGGCGCGAAACCGCGCAGCCCTCCGGATCAAAAGGCGCGCAGCCCTCCGGGTCAAAGAGCGGGAAGAACGAGTTCGTCCACATGCTGAACGGCACTGCGGTCGCCATCTCGCGTGCGCTGGTCGCGCTGCTGGAGAACCACCAGCGCGCCGATGGATCGATCGCGATCCCGAAGGCGCTGCAGAACTACTGCGGCTTCGATCGGATCGGTCGCTAGCAAGCTGGCCCACGGTCGGTCGTCTCGAGCCTCACGGCGGTGCTCCTGCAACGCAGGGCTCGGCGCTCGACCGATGCAGCGAGCTGCGCGGGCAGGGGACTCGGCCGAAAAGTCCGCGGCGGACGGGAATTGCCGGCTTCGCCGCGAGAGTTGGCGGGCCGCCTGCGGTTTATTACCGCCGAGTCCCCTGCCCGCGCTCGATGCGTTGCAGGGAAGAGCAGATCTTTCGGACTTGGTTGCAAGCCGCGGGGCGGGCCATACGCGCCGTCTTGCGCGTGATGAGACCACGCCTAGTCGAGCGCCGACAGGCGCCACTCGAAGCGGATCGCGACGAGACGGAAGACGATCGTCACGGCCGCGGTGATGCCCATCACGACGGGGAGCGAAGCGCCGAGCCAGAACGCCGCGACGCCCACGACACCACCCGCGAGACACGTCGTCACGTACAGCTCGCCGGGACGCAGCAGCGCGGGCATCTCGCTGCACAGTACGTCGCGAAGGATTCCGCCCCCCGTGCCGGTGATCGCGCCTAGAACCACCGCGAACACCGGATCGACCGTGCCCGACTCGAGCGCCTTCACCAAACCGGACGCGTTGAACAAGCCGAGACCGAACGCGTCGGCCACCGGCAGTGTCGGACCGAGGCGCTGGATCATGCCGGGCAACTGGAGCGCGACGAGGCCGCCGACTACGATGGCGATCAGATAGTTCGCGTCGCGAAAACTCTGCGCGGGCACGCCGAGGATGGCATCGCGGATCACGCCACCGCCGAGCGCAGTGGCGAACGCCAGGATGAACGCGCCGACGACGTCCGGTCGCTTTGCGCGGCTCGCCGCCACGCCGCTCACCGCAAAGAACGCGACGCCCAGCAGCTCGAGCAGGTAGATCACGCGCCGATGCTAGCGTCGCCGCGATGAGCGGCCCGGCGCGACTCGTCCTCGGCACCGCGGGGCACATCGATCACGGCAAGACGTCGCTCGTGCGTGCGCTCACCGGTGTCGATTGCGATCGCCTGCCCGAAGAGAAGTCCCGCGGCATCACGATCGAACTGGGCTTCGCGCCGCTCGACCTGCCCGGCGGCGCGCGTCTCTCGGTGGTCGACGTGCCCGGTCACGAGCGACTGGTGCGCACGATGGTGGCCGGCGCCAGCGGCATCGACCTGCTGTTGCTCGTCGTCGCCGCCGACGAGGGTGTGATGCCGCAGACCCGTGAGCATCTGGCGATCTGCGAAGTGCTGGGCCTCGATTGCGGCGTCGTCGCGCTGACCAAGATCGACCTCGCCGACGACGAGACGATCGCGATCGCGGAGGAAGAAGTGCGCGATCTGCTCGCGCCTGGCCCGCTCGCCGACGCCGAGATCGTGTCCGTCTCCTCGACCACCGGCGCGGGCATCGACACGCTGCGCGCGCAGCTTGCGGCGCTTGCCGAAAGGGCCGCTACGCGCACGCCGCGCAGCGGTCCGTCGCGACTCGGTGTGGATCGCAGTTTCACGATGCGCGGTTTCGGCACCGTCGTGACCGGCACGCTGGTGGGCGGCTCGCTCCGCGTCGGCCAGGCGATCGAGCTGCTGCCGAGCGGCCGCCGCGCGCGCGTGCGTGGACTGCAGAGCCACGGCGCGGCGGTCGAGATCGCTGTGCCGGGCGCCCGTACCGCGGTGAATCTGCAGGGCGTCGAAGTCGCCGACGTGGCGCGCGGCGATCTGCTCGCCGTCGCGGATGCGTTCGCGCCGACACTCGTCTTCGATGCGTCCGTACAGTGGCTCGCCACCGCGCCGCCCCTCGCAAAACGCACGTCGATCGAGCTGCTCGCCAGCACGGCGGACCGCCGCGCACGTGTGTCGCCGATCGGCGCGGCTGAGATCGCACCCGGCGCGCGCGGCTTCGCGCGGCTCCACATCGAAGGCGAAGCACTCGCGCTGCTGCCGGGCGACCGCTTCGTGCTACGCGGCTTCGCCCACAGCCAGGCGGGAGGAACCACTTGCGGCGGCGGCATCGTCCTCGACGTCGCACCGCCGCGCCGCCGGCGCAGCGATCCTGCGCTGCTGCGCGACCTCGAAGCGCTCGCGCGGCGCGATCCCGAGCGCGACGTCGCGGTGCGCACGCTGCGCGCCGGCCTCGCCGGCATCGCGCGCGATCGGCTGCGCCGCGAGACGGGCATCGAGCCGGATGCGCTGGACTCGCTGCTCGCGCAGCTCACCGCCGCGCGCGTACTCGTCGTGACGCCGACGGGCCTCTGTCTCGGCGCCGATGCGTGTGCCGATCTGGAACGCCGGATTGCGTCAGCGCTGGCAGGATTCCACGCGCGCGAGCCACTGCGACCGGGTTTGCCGCGTGGCGCGCTCGCTGGCGCGCTGCCGGAGAACGTCGCGACTGATGCGATCGACTTCAGCGTCGCACGATTGGTTGCAGATGGTCGAGTCGTCGACGCGCCGGAAGGCGTTCGCTCCGCAGCCCACCGTTCCAGCCCGGAAGGAGCCGAGGGCGCGCTCGCCGATCGCATCCGCAGCGAGTCGCACGCAGCCGCCCTCGAACCGCCGAGCTTGAAGGAATGGAGCGGGCAACTCGGCAAACCGATCGACAAGTTGCGCGCGCTGCTCACGCACCTCGCCCGCGAAGGCTCACTGGTCGCCGCGCCCGATGAGTTCTGGTTCGACCGCGCGGCGGTGGACGCGCTGCGCGATCGCGTCGTCGCGCATCTGCAGCAGCACGGCAGCATCGAGACGCCGGCGTACAAGACGCTGATCGGCACCAGCCGCAAGCACGCCGTGCCCCTGATGGAGCTCTTCGATCAGCAGCGCATCACGCTGCGCGTCGGAAACAAGCGCGTGTTGCGCGGCACGAAGTGATCGCGACGGCCGTCGCTACTGCGCGTAGCCGAGCGCGCGCAGGCGCTCCATCAGCACGGCGTCGTCGACTTCGGCGCCAGCCGCCTCGGCGGGAAGACCGGGCAGCGCGGCCGCGGGAACGACGCGGACGGGGCTCGCCGCGAGTCTCGCGGGATCGAGCAGGCGCTCGGGTACGCGGCCTTCGAGATCATCGGGAACCGGCGCGCCGGCCAGATGGAAGACGAGCGGCGCGACGTCGAGCACGGACACGCGATCGCGTGCGGTGACGTGCGCGATCGGTCCGCCCGCGGCCAGGAAGACCGCCGTCTCGTGATGCCGGCCGGTGAAGTCGTCGCGCCCGAACAGCTCTGACGCGCGGAAGCGTCGCCCGCCGGCGCTGATCTCGCCGTCGGGCCACAGTGCAGCGAGCGCGGCGTCGCGCGGTCGCGCAAAGACGTAGGCGTACGCCGGGCGATCGAGCGCGACGCCGTAGTAGCGCGTGACGACCTGCCGCACGCCGAAGGCGCGCAGCCGGCGCCACAGCGACGGCCGCACCGCAGCCGGGCGATCGGCGATCTCGAAGACGTCGACGTCGAGCACCGCTTCGCCCTCGGCACTGTGCAGGGATTCGAGCACCGCGATGAGCTTCGCGATCTGCAGCTCGCGCTTCTCAGCTGGACCGGGTAGAACGCGCAGTGTCAGCGCCAGGAACGCGCCGTCGATCTCGAACGCACCGCTCGTGCCCGCGAGGTCGAGGTCCGCAAGCCGGTCCTGAAGTCGCGTCGTCCAGATCCTTGTGGTCCTTGGATCGGCTTGGAAGCCGTGATCCGAGACGACGACGATCGCATCGTCCGGAGCGAGCGACGCGACGACGCGACCGAGCGCCGCATCGATTCCGCGCATCGCTTCGCCGATCACGTTCGGGAAGCGCGCCTCCTCCGCGGTCGGCTGCGGCGGATCGAATGCGGCGGGGAACGACGCGCGCCAGAAGCGGTGTCCCGTTGCGTCGGCGGAATAGAACGTGACGGCGCCGACGTCGAGCTGGAACGCGTCGGCCAGCCGGGTGAAGTGCTGCTGCTTCTCGAGCATCTCGCGGCGCGCATTGGCGGCGAACTCCGCCAGCGTGTCGACGCCATCCATCGAGTACAGATACGGCGTGACACCGGCGCGCGCGAAGACATCGGGCGGCGTCACGCGATCGTCGCGGCGCAGCCAGTCGGGGATCACGAAGCCGTTCGGCAGCGTGCGCGGCGGCCAGGTGACGAGATACTCGTAGAGCCCGACGCGCTGGCCGCGCGCGGCGAGTCGCTCGAAGACCGTCGGCACACGAACGTGCGTGCGGTTGCGGAAGAAGTCGGTGACGCCATGCACGGCGGGGCTGCGGCCGGTGGCGATGCTCGTCCACACCACCGGCGAGATCACCGGCTCGACGGTCGTCATCTCGGCGGTGACGCCGCGCGCCGCGAGCGCTGCCAGATTCGGCAACTCGCCCGCTGCGATGCCGCGGTCGACGAGCGGCCACGAGCCGCCGTCGATGCCAAACAGGATTACGCGCGCGCGCGCCGCCTGGGTGGGCGCAAGCGCGACCGACACCAGCAGCGCAAGCGCGATTGCGGGTGACCGCGCGCGCACGTGCGTCGCGCCTACCGGTTCACCGCGCCCATGAATGCCGCCGGGTAGCGTTCGCCCGCCGTTGCGCCGCGCGGCGCGGCGACGTTGATGCGTGCCAGCTCGTTCCCGCTGAGCTTGATGTCGTTTGCGGCGAGGTTCTGTTCGAGGTACTTGCGGCGCTTGGTGCCCGGGATCGGCACGATGTCGTTGCCCTGCGCGATCACCCAGGCGAGCGCCAGTTGCGCGGGCGTGACACCTTTCTCGGTCGCGATCGCCGTGACGCGCTCGACGAGATCGAGATTCTTCTGGAAGTTCTCGCCCTGGAAACGCGGCTGGAAGCGGCGGTAGTCGTCGGCGGCGAGATCTTCGAAGCGCTTGATCTCGCCGGACAGGAAACCGCGACCGAGCGGGCTGTACGCGACGAACCCGACGCTTAGTTCGCGACAGGTCGCGAGCACGCCGTCTTCGGGATCGCGCGTCCACAGCGAGTACTCGGATTGCAGCGCGCTGATCGGATGCACTGCACAGGCGCGCCGGATCGTCGCGGGCGCCGCCTCGGAGAGACCGAGGAAGCGCACCTTCCCGGCCGTCACCAGCTCAGCCATCGCGCCGACCGTCTCCTCGATCGGCGTGTCCGGGTCGACGCGATGCTGGTAGTAGAGATCGATCACGTCGACACCGAGCCGGCGCAGCGAGCCGTCGCACGACGCGCGCACGTACTCGGGACGACCCGAAACGCCGCGTTTCATCGGGTTCACTGGATCGCGTGTGATGCCGAATTTGGTCGCGACGACGAACTGGTCGCGGCGGCCCTTGATCGCGCGACCGATCAGTTCCTCGTTGATGAACGGCCCGTACATGTCGGCGCTGTCGAGGAAGTTGCAGCCGAGCTCGAGTGCGCGATGGATCGTCGCGATCGATTCGGCGTCGTCGCGCGGGCCGTAAAACTCGGACATGCCCATGCAGCCTAGGCCCTGGGCGGAGACGACGAGACCTTGGCTGCCGAGGTGACGGCGGGAGGACATGGCGACGAACCTCGCGTTGAAAGTTCCGCGATCCTAGCGCTGCAACGGCGCCCGTCGCGCGCGGCCCCGTCGCAGCGCTGTGAGGAGCATCACAGTGGCGACGCCGAGTGCCGTAGCAGACGGCTCCGGAACGGTCGCGTACGCGAGTCCGAAACTCGGCGCATCGGGCCCAGCGACAGCAAACGGAGTCGCTGGATCGAGCACCGCGGCCGCGACCGGGATCGACTTCGAGTCCCTACTCCGCCAGCTCTTTGCACTCCCGCTCGATCAGCGTCTTCAGCGCCTGTCGCGCGCGATGCAGCCGGGTCTTCACGTTCTCCGCGCTGAGTCCGAGCGCCTTGGCGGTTTCCGCAGTGTCCATCTCTTCGATGTCGCGGCAGATCAGCACGGCGCGGTACGAATCCGGGAGCTTCTCGATGCAGCTGCGCACGCGAGCGCGAACGTTGGGGGCATCGATGGCAGCTTCGGCGTCGTCGTTCCACGCGTCGGCCGGCTCGGCCTGGTGGCCGGTGTCGTCGAAGCGCGGCAGCAACTCGTCGAGGCTGCTGGTCGGGCGGCGGCGCGCCGAGCGGAGCTTCATCAGGCACGCGTTCACGGTGATGCGGTGCAGCCAGGTCGAAAGGCGCGCATCCTCGCGGAAGAAGCGCATCGCCCGGAAGGCTGCGATGAACGCGTCCTGCACCGCGTCGCGCGCGTCGTCTTCGTCGCGATGGAAGCGATGCGCGACGGCAAGCATCGCGCCGCCATACTCGCGCACGAGTCGTTCATAGCTGGCCGGATCACCGCCGCGCAGTCCGCCGACGAGTTCACGCTCGGCCGCGATGTCGGTCTTCGAGAACGGCGGTGTCTGGATCGCGATTGCCATGACTCAGCTCCTCTGCTGCTCGGCCCCGAGCGGCGAGCAGTTCGCAAAAGGGACTTGCCGGGACGGGGGCTTGCGGAGAATCACGGTGCCGCAGGCATCCCCTCTGTCGTCGCACCCAATACGCGGCATCGATCGTCTCCGTTACTTCGACTTGCCTAGAGCAATGGTCGTGCCCAACTTGCGAAGGCCACGAAACGCGCTCTCGTGCCGCCGCGACACCCATCGTGGTCCCGGAGCGGCGCGACCCACGAAAAATCGCGGATCCGCCCGCGCATCGTCGTGGGCGCCGTCGTGGGTAGATCGCGATCTCTCGCGACGGAACCAACGCCTACCACGATACGCCCTGACCCGTGTTGGCGCGCCGCCGTCCGGCGGTGGTGCGGATTCATGAGGCCCGGCGGTGGTGCGGCATCATCAGGCCAGGGGAGGGATCGCGATGACTGCGCTGCTGACGCTCGGCGGCGGCTTCCTGCTCGCCGTCGTCTGGATGGATCTGATGTTCGACGTGCAAGCGCTGCGCGGCCCGCGCCATCAGCCGCTGCCCGAAGCGACGCTGGCCTCGATCGCGAACTACTACCGGCGCGTCACGACCGACGCGCGCCCGATGAATCTGTTGATCGGCATCGTGATGATCGCGACGGTGCTGGGGACTGTCGCCGCACTGTTCCGCAGCGCGGGCCCGCTCGGCTGGCGCGTGGTCGCCCTGCTGCTCGCCGCCGTACCGATCGCTCTCGCACGGCGCCGCGTCTTCCCGAACGCGGTGCGACTCGGCACACGCAACGACTCACCGCAGCAGCAGAGCGATCTCGCGCGAACGATCGCGCGTGACCACATCGCGTGTTTCGCCGCGATGCTGGGCTTCGTCGCGATTCAGCTCTGCACCGGCTGAATCGACTCGACGCGGGCTACGGCTGCTGTGTAGTCGACGCCGGGCGCCGGCCCGGCACGACCACCGGCAGCGCGCGCGCCTCGGTGGCTTCGGGCTTCGCGCGCGCGGCCGTCAGCACGCCGCTCGCGTCGATGTGATCGGCCAGACCGAGAACGGTGTCGATGTAGGCGTCCGACCGGTTGTAGTGCCAGATGATCTGCCGGCGCTTCTCGCCAGAAATCCCGGGCTTCCAGCCGTAGCTCGCCAGGAAGCGAGCACACGACGCGGCGGCATCTGCCGCTTCATAGAGACTGACGCGTCCATTGCCGTCGCCGTCGGTGCCGAATGCGACGAAGTTCATCGGCAGGAATTGCACGTAGCCGAACGCGCCCGCCGCCGATCCGCGCAGCGCGATCGGATCGATGCCCTCCTGGCGCGCGATCTCGAAGGTCGCGATGACCTGCGGGTAGAAGATTCCTTCGAGGTAGCGCGCACGCGATCGCACCCGCTCGGCCATCTCGGGATCGATCTGACCGTTCTTGTCCGTGTTGCGCGCCAGATTGCGCGCGACGTTGCGCGGCTCGTTCGCCATCGACAGTCGCGCGAGGCGGTGCAGCACCATGCTATTGCCGGTATTGCGACCGCAGTGGGTCTCGACGTGCATGATCGCAGCGACGACCGACGCATCGACGCCGTGCAGCCGCTGCGCCGCAACCAGATCGGCTGCGTGCGATTCGGCGCAGCGCTCGGCGGCTGCGACGCTCGCCTCCTTCAGGAAGTTCCGGTACATGAAATGGGACTCGCGCGGGTTCAGCCCGAAGAGCAGACCGCCGGCGTCGAAGGCGGGCATCCGCGGGTCTGCGAACGCGCGCGCGGCGCGATCGCGCGAAATACCGTCGCTCGCCAGCTTGTCGACCATCCAGATCCAGCCCTTCTCGCGTGCCCGAGCGACATCGGCGGGATCGGCGGCGCGGTTCTGTTCCGGCGGCGGCACGATCCGTTGCGAGGGCTTCGACGCGAATTTGCGCTGGGGCTGGGTCGAGACGGCCGGCGCCTTCGCGATCGGCCGCGCAGCGCGCGGGCCGCCGGGCGGCGTCGATGAGCACGCAGCGAACAACAGCAGCGACGCCACGACGGCGCACGATCGCGCGAAAATCGGCGCACGTAGACTCGAGCAAGTTGCCATGAAAGACCTCATTGGGGGGTCTGCATGGCCTATCGACGGGTCGGTCATGGGGATTGACCGCTGATGGGGTCGCCACTCTAAGATCGCGCCACGCGTCTCGTCAAGCCCTAAGATGCCGCGCTCCCGAGCGAGGTTGTTGCCGTGCGTGTCGTGATCGAACCGAATCCGAAGGAAGCTGCTCGATTCGCCGCTCGCCGTGTGGACGAGTTGGTTGGGCGAAAAGCAGATTGCGTGCTCGCGCTCGCGGCCGGCTCGACGATGATTCCGGTGTATCGCGAAGTCGTGGAGCTGCATCAACGCGAGGGCCGCTCGTTTGCCCGCGCGCGCGCGTTCAACCTCGACGAGTACGCCGGCCTTGCGAGCGACGACCCCCGCAGCTTCCTCCGCTTCCTGCGCGAACACCTGATCGCCCAGGTCGACCTCAGCGCGGCGAATCACTTCGCGCCCGACGCCTGCGCGGTCGACCTCGACGCCGCTTGCGGGCGTTATGAAGCGGCGATCACGGCGGCCGGCGGACTCGATCTGGCCGTGCTCGGCCTCGGTCGCAACGGGCACCTCGCGTTCAACGAGCCCGGCGCGTCGCTGGCGGGACGCACACGCGTCGAGGTGCTGATGCGCCCACACATCACCGAGCAAGAGGAACCCGACCCGCTTCCGCGCGTCGCAATCACGATGGGTCTCGGCACGATCCTCGCCGCGCGCTCCTGTCTGGTGGTCGCATTCGGCGCCGAGAAGGAGCGCGCGGCCGCGGAGATGATCGAGGGCCCCGTGACGTCACTGGTTCCGGCGTCGGTGCTGCAACACCACCCGAACACCACCGTCGTGCTCGACGATGCGGCTGCTGCGCTGCTGGTCAATGCGGCGCACTATCGGGAAGTGGAGACGTTGCGGCGGGAGATGGAGAAGAACGCGCGGAGATGAAGGCGGCGGAATGAATCGCGACTTCTCGCAGGTCCCGATCATCGACATCGGCGCACTCGTCGGCGGGACGGGGGATCTCCGCGCCGTCGCGGACACGATCGGGCGCGCGTGTCGCGAGTGCGGATTCTTCTATGTCGTCGGTCATGGCGTCGATACCGCGCTGCAGGCGCGACTCGAAGCGCTCGCGAAGCAGTTCTTCGCGCAGCCGGAGGCGCGCAAGCGCGAGATCGAGATGGCACGCGGCGGCCCTGCGTGGCGCGGATGGTTCCCGGTCGGCGCGGAGCTGACCTCGGGCAAGCCCGACTGCAAGGAAGGCATCTACTTCGGCGCGGAACTGGGCGACGAGAACGCGCTCGTGCGCGCCGGCACCCCCCTGCACGGCCCGAACCTGTTCCCCGATCTACCCGGCTTCCGCGAAACCGTGCTCGCCTGGATGGCCGCGATGACGCAACTCGGCCACGCGCTGATGGGCGGCATCGCGCTCTCGCTCGATCTGCCCGCATCGTGGTTCGCCGAGCGCTTCACCGGCGATCCGCTGACGCTGTTCCGCATCTTCCACTATCCGGGGATCCAGCAGGGCGAAGGCGATGCGCCCTGGAGCGTCGGCGAGCACACCGACTACGGTGTGCTGACGATCCTGTTGCAAGACGAAGTGGGCGGATTGCAAGTGCGTTCGCGCGATCGATGGATCGACGCGACGCCGGTGCCGGGTTCGTTCGTCTGCAACCTCGGCGACATGCTCGATCGGATGACCGGCGGTCGCTACCGATCGACACCGCATCGCGTCCGCAACGCATGGCCCGAAGGGCCTGGCCCTCCGGTCATCCGGCCGGCGCGACACGATCGTCTCTCGTTCCCGTTCTTCTTCGATCCCCACTGGAACGCCGAGGTCGGGCCGATTCCCGGCTGTGCGCCGACACGGGACGACAAGAGCGAACGCTGGGACGGCGCGAGCGTCCACGAATGGCGCGGAACGTACGGCGACTACCTGCTCGCGAAGGTGTCGAAGGTATTCCCGCAGTTGAAGCGCGCGGTGCTCTAGCGCTTCGCTCGCGGTCGCAGCGCCAGCAGCGCGAATAGCGCCGCCTCGGCGAGCCCCGACGCACAGGGTTCGGGCACGTACGTCGTGAAACCGCTGTCGGCGGTGAGCGTCACGCCCGCGCCCGGCTCGAAGTCGAACGTGATCGGCGTGCCGAACTCGTCGCCGAAGTCCATGAACGCGTAGCAGTCGTGGTAGAGCACGGCTGGATCACCGAACACGGTGTCGCCGATGCAGTTGGCCTGCCCGTGGGCGTAGACCGAGAGGATCAGGTCCTTGCCGGGCAGGACCTCGAACGGAACCATCTCGTCTCCGTTCAGCAGGTCCAGATCGTGGTCATCGATCACGAGCCGTCGCGTCCAGGACTGCGGGAAGGTCGTCTGGGTGCGCTCCCAGATGGCGAGCGTAAAGACGCGGTAGATGAACCGATCGAGTGTACCGACATCGCCCCCGTCGAGCGTCCAGTAGCCGGCGACGTGGCGTCGCAGCGTGATCGGAACCAGGCCCGTGCCGGCGGCCTGCGCGTGGAGCACGTCGCGGAAGCCGACCTGGACGAACGCGCTCGATTGCGCGGCGAGCCCGCCTCCCGATACCGAAGACTGCTCGCTGATGACGAGGCTGCCGTCGCCGATCGAGCCGTTCGCCTTCGAAATCACGTTGGCGTTCGTCGCGTTCGCCTGGTCGGCGATCGAGTCGGTGGCCAGATCCGTGCACCAGGCCTTGGTGTCGGTGACCGTGGGGACGCCATTCGCGACCGCGACGACGTGGACGGCGGCGGCCGGTACGTAGCCATACTGCGTGAGCGAATCGGGAAGCTGGGTCTGGGCTGGTGGCGAGTTCGGATCCGCCGGGCTCAAGATCGTCGGGCCCGATTGAACGGTCCAGATCAGCGGGCACTCGGCAGCACGCACGGCGTTCGCGACGAACAGCGCAGCGGCGACGACGCTCAGAACGGCAACGCGATCTCGGGTCATCTGCATCTCCAACGGGAGGCTGATGGGCGCGCATCATACCGGCGCATGGATGGCGCGGCACGAATGCGCATATGATGCGCACTCGGGAGGAAACCCATGCCCCACGCGCTCGGCGCCAAGCGACCCTTCGGCTACGGCTTCTGGCCGCTCGCAGCGGACGAGCCCAAAGTCGCCATTCGGCGCGAGGACGTGCGCCTGGTCACGCCCGACGGCGCGATGGTGCGCGGCATCCTGTGGACGCCGCCAGCCGGCACGCCGTGGAAGACCGCCGTGGTGCTGACGCATCCGCGTGGCGACTTCGCGGTGCACTACGCCTGCCCGCTACTGGCCGCCGCCGGCTACGCAGTCTTCGGCTTCGGCACGCGCTACCTCAACAACGACACCGACTGCC